>CALHCB010000135.1 GCA_937930695.1 uncultured Acidimicrobiales bacterium
TGACGTTGGTGCAAGAGGTCGGCGGCGCGGAGTTGGAGGATGTCCGACTGGTGTTCGCCATCGGGCGTCGTTTCGGAAACGCGGTGCAGAGAAATCGATCTCGGCGCCGAATTCGGGGGGCGTTTGCTTGCGTGCAACAGACCGCAGATATTCCGCTCGGTGCCTATCTCGTACGGCCAACTCGTCGTTCGCTCACCATGCCATTTCCGGCGTTGGTTGACTGCGTCAAGGATCTGAGCGACCAGCTCGCTCGAGGGACCACGTGACCGAATCTCAATGTACTGAAGACCGCACGTCGCATACGCCTCCACACAACGAGCCACCGGCCTCAATCGTGGCTCGAGGCATGCTCTGGCTCATCTCTCTCTATCGAATGACGGCGGTCATCCGCCAACCGCGATGTCGATACATTCCCACCTGTTCTCATTATGCCGCTGAAGCAATTTCGGTCCATGGCGCCGGTCGTGGCTCCTGGCTGGCAGTTCGGCGAATCAGTCGATGCCACCCGTTCGGTTCGTTCGGCTTTGATCCCGTTCCTGGTACGGAGTAACCAATGTTTGATCTGATTGCCCAAGTACTCGCGTGGTTCTACGAACTGCCCGTCGTCGGCGGAAGTTACGGCTTCGCGATCATCATGCTCACGATCAGTGTGATGATCTTGCTGATGCCGCTCACTCTGCGAGCGACTCGCTCGACAATCAAGATGCAGCGGCTTCAGCCGGAAATGAAGCGCGTACAGAAGGAGTACAAGGACGATCGCGAGGCCATGAATCGTGAACTCATGGCCCTGTATTCCGAGCATGGGATCAACCCAGTCGGTGGTTGTATTCCCATGATCGCACAGCTTCCCGTCTTCCTGGTCCTATTCCAGGTGCTTCGAGGACTTACCCGACGCCTCTCCGAGCGTCCGTTCTTCGAGGCTGCGAATCAACTTCGGGCCTCCTCGAACCTCGAAAGCTTGAATGCCGAGGCGTTTGATCCAAAGTTCGTGTCCACCGACAGCCTGCTTTACCAAGATCTCGCCCAGACCGACGAAATGTCCTTTGGCCCGTTCGATCTCGCCGTGCAGGCTGGCGATCTGGTGCAGAGCAACTTTCTCCGTTCGATCCCGTATCTCATCCTGATCGCCTTTGTTGTGGCGTCGAGCTACTACCAGCAGCGGCAGGTCTCGGCCCGTCGAGGCAGCGATCAGAGCAACTCCCCCATGAACCAACAGCAACAGATTCTGCTGAAGGTGTTGCCGTTGATGACCGGCATCTGGTCGTTCTTCTTTCCAGCGGGCTTGGTTGTGTATTGGGCGACGTCGAACCTGTTCCGGATCGGTCAGCAGTCCTACATCACCCGCCAGATCTATGAGCGCGAAGGTGCTGCCGAGGAACTGGCTGAGTCTCGCCGTAAGGCGGAGATTGAAGAGAAGAAGTCCAAGAAAAAGGCGGCGAATGCCGACGCCAACGGCTCGGAGCCAAAGGGTTCTGACGCCAACGGCTCGGCCAAGAATGGATCCAAGGCAAAGGCCAAGGACCCTGAAGACATGACAAAGGCCGAAAAGCGTGAGGCCGAGTGGGAAGCGCGACGCAAAGCGGCGTCAGCGAAGAAGTCCACGAAGAAGTCGGCAACGCCATCGAGTCGGGTGACCCCGAAAGGGACAGCCCCCAACCGTTCGAAGAAGAAAAAGAAGTAGCAGGAACCTCGAGTGCAGGCACCGCACTCAGACCACGGTCTGGCATCGGCTGGACAACGGTTACCAGAAAAGTGAAAGAGGACATCGTGGAGTGGGTTGAAACAACAGGCAAGACTGTCGAAGAGGCAAAGGACTTTGCCCTCGACAAACTTGGCGTGGACGACGCTGAGGCAGAGTTCGAGGTACTTGAAGAGCCTCGTCAGGGGCTGTTTGGCCGGACCCGGGGTCAGGCTCGAGTTCGCGCCCGGGTTGCACCAAAGGCTCCACGAGCCAAGGAAGATCGCAAGCGCCGACGCAAGAGCGGCGGTGGCGGTGGCGGTGGCGGAGGCAAGTCCGACGGGGCAAGCCAGCGCAGCGAGGCGAGCGAGGACTCCTCCAATAGCGGGAACCGCAACAACAATCGCAGCCGCAACAAGCCAGCAAAGAGCGGCGACGGCGGCCAAGACAACAAGCAGGACCGACAACGTGGCGGTTCGAACCAGTCAAACAATGCAGGCTCGGGCGACCGAGGTCGGAGAGGTCCGAAACCCATGAAGAGTGACATGCCAGAATCGCCGATCGAGGAAGTTGAGGCATGTGTCAACACGTTCCTCACCGGACTCACCGAGGCCTTCGGCTTGGATGCCCCCGTCGAAATCGACACGAGCGATGACGAGGTCTATGCCCAGATTCAGGGCAAGCATGGCCTCTTGCTCGGCCCGAAGGCCCGCACACTCGATGCGATCCAGGAGCTCACTCGCATCACCGCCCAGCGCTCAGCGCCCTCATCGATTCGTATCAAGGTCGATGTCGGCGGATATCGCGAACAGCGAAGTGCAGCCCTCGGTGACTTCGCTCGTCAAGCTGCCGCCAAGGCCATTGATGAGGGTGTCGAGGTCGTGCTCGAGCCAATGTCTCCCCCTGACCGCAAAGTTGTTCACGATGCCTTGAACGATGTAGAGGGAGTCTCGACTCGTTCTGCTGGCGCCGATCCCCGTCGCCGAGTGATCGTTGTTCCCGACGAGGACGCAACTGCAGACACCGATGAGACACAAGATGCACCAGTCGACGATGTCGAGGAGACTGACGCTGACTGAGGTCGCTCTTTCGACCGTTCTTGAACGGGCCCGGACCGTAGGTTTTCTCGGTCCGGGCCCGTTGTCTGTCCACGTAGATCATGCGGCAGAGTACGAACGCCTCATCCCTGCCGGTGTCGGTTCACTGGTGGACATCGGTTCCGGTGGAGGCGTACCCGGATTGCCGATTGCGGTAGCTCGCCCAGAGATCGATGTCGTCCTGCTGGATGCGGCTCAGCGGCGCACGTCGTTCCTGGTCTGGGCTGTGACGACACTCGAGGCTCACGATCGCGTCGCTGTGGTGACCGGGCGTGCAGAGGATGTCGGCCACGACGCCACCTACCGTCGATCGTTCGATGTGGTGGTGAGTCGAGGCTTTGGCCCTCCGGCGACAACGTTGGAATGCGCGGCAGGTCTCGTCGCCCCGGGAGGCCTCATTCTGATCAGCGAACCTCCTGGTGGTCGTGTTTGGCCGGCCGATGGTGTCGGACAGCTTGGGTTGACAGTTCATCCAGAACACCGAACGGGACCAATCGCGGCCTTCGTGGCGACAGAAGAGCTCGATGAGCAGTTTCCACGCGAAGCGAAGCCCATGAAGAGACGCCCACTCTTTGAGCTGTAGTTGCGCCGCCTCGCTAGCAGGGGCACGTTCGACGTTCGGGACCAACCAGACGCGTAGGAGAGTCGTCTCCGAGCGCTCGCCGGACCCACGCACTGATACTTCTCATTGCCCATCGGGCTGGGTAGGAGCGAGGGCGGAGTAGGTGGCGAGCCGCTATCGAGGGATCTTTTGCGCCCCGTCGTACGGCAGCATTCCGAATTGGTGCCGTACGAAAGATCAGCGGTTGGTCGTGGAACGTCGCGGACTGGTAGCCGGGTCCCATTGCCCGTCGGTACTGGTCCACAGAGAAGCCGCCGGTATTCGTGGTTGCGCCGGTGTTGGTGGTTGCGTCGTCAAATGCCATGGGTCCAGTGTCCGCCTAGCGCCCCAGATACTCCAGCGACATAGTTTCGTATCTTCTATTCCAATCTGTCATGTGGATGCGATCTAGCCTGTGCGGACCAGACAACGCAGGAGTCACCATGCAGCTCGATATCGAATCGCTCCGAGTCTTCCTCGCGGTTCTCGACCATGGGGGCATGACGAATGCTGCGCAACGCCTGAACATGGGTCAGTCAGCGGTAAGTCGAAAGGTGCAGCGACTCGAAGATCGGGTAGGACGTCCACTGCTGATTCGAGACGGCCATAGTTTGCGTCCGACTCGCGATGGTCGGTCGATTCTCGATGATGCCCGAGCCATGATCGAACTACACGATCGAGCCGTCGACCGATTGAGCAGCTCAGACCTCACGGGAACCGTGCGCGTCAGTAGCAACGGTGAGGTGGACAGCTGCCAGATCGCCTCTCTTCTGGGTGTGTTCAAGTGCCGACATCCTGGCACCACCGTCGAATTCACGATGGATCACACGGGAAGCCTGATCGACTGGGTTGACGCGGGTGCGATCGATCTTGCGGTGTTCCAACTGACGGAAGAAGCAATGCGTCCGTCGGACATTCAGCTTTGGACTGAAGACCTGGTGTGGGTCACGGCTGCGTCAACAGTCGTGCACGACGTGCCCCTTCCCCTCATCGATTTCGGACTTCATTGCTACTACAACAGCTTTACGCATCGGATTCTGCAGAATGCCGACGTTGCCTTCCGACCAGCCTTCTCCGCTGCATCGTCCGTCGATGTCCGTGCGGCGGTGCAAGCGGGAATAGGCGTCGCTGTGCTCAGCCGCCGCTACCTAGGGGATGACATCGTCGAGTGGCAGCCACCGGTTCCCCTCGAGCCTCTACCCGTGGTGACACAGGTGATTCGATCCGTTCCCGGCGAGCGACCTGACGCCGTCGCAGCCCTCATCGACATCATCCGCTCCGAGCTGACCGAGGGGCGAAGTTCGAGCTAGGAGGACGGAAGACATTGCCCACTGAATGTTTCACGTGAAACAACTGGAGGGGGAGTGGTCAATGGGAGAGATGGTTGCGCCGCCCCGCATCTCAGCCCCGAAGGAGCACGTCAACGCGACGCATCCCGGGAGCTTGGCTGACCGCCACACCGGGCACGTCGGTGATTGCTGATCTCGACCCACACATCACGGCAGAACGATTCAGTATCGGTGATTGAGACGACGTGGCTGGCTGTTCGCATCTCCAAGATCTGTTCGTGAGGTTCGAGGGTGCTCTGCTCGACGGCCTACCTTCGGGGCCTCGAGTCTGGTTTGTGGGAGGAGGGGGATGTGGACAGTTCGAGGAAACCCACGAGGCGATGCTGGACACCGGACCGGGGCTCGGCCCTCGGGCTGAGGCTCAACCCTGGGGCGAGGCCGATGGCCGCCGCTGACGCTGCTGACATACCGCGTGCAAAACGACTCCAAAGTGTTTTCGGGGTTGCCGCATGTTTGTGCCCCCTTTGATGCGGACCCCTTGGGCAGACGAGTGCTGTTGGAAGGCACGCGGTCCGGTAGTTCTGGCTCGGATTGGAGAGAAAGTTCTTCAGACGACTCGGGGCATCCCGATGCGTCATGCACGCTGGGGCGTATCCTTGCGTCAGATGTTTCACGTGAAACACCGTCGTGAGTCCTTGTACTCGGCTCGGTGTACGACGAAGATGTGCTTCAACGACGAGGAGGTTGGATGACCGTTCCCGATCCTACGGTTTCCCCACGCCCGCAAGGCGAACCCAGAGGCCCGCGTATCGTTGCCCTTGCAAACCAGAAGGGTGGCGTTGGAAAGACCACGACGACCGTCAGTCTTGGTGCGGCGGCGGCCGAACTTGGCCACCGTGTGTTGGTCGTGGATCTCGATCCACAGGGCAACGCCAGTACCGGTCTCGGCATCAACCCCCGTGGCCTCGAGGCCTCGATGTATGACGTCCTGCTTCATGATGTGCCGATAGACGATGCCATCGAAGCAGCTTCGGTGCG
Source organism: uncultured Acidimicrobiales bacterium (assembly GCA_937930695.1). Classification (GTDB taxonomy): domain Bacteria; phylum Actinomycetota; class Acidimicrobiia; order Acidimicrobiales; family SZUA-35; genus CALEWY01. Next base: position 5,704 of record CALHCB010000135.1, read on the forward strand.
AAATCTCTTCGTGGCGCCAGCGAATCTCGACCTGGCCGGAGCTGAAATCGAGCTGGTACCCGCTTTCAGCCGAGAGATGCGTCTGAAGAACGCGCTGGCAACCGTGAGCGATGACTACGACCTCGTGCTCATCGATTGCCCACCATCACTTGGGTTGCTGACGGTGAACGCATTTGCTGCCGCTACCGAGGTGATGGTTCCTGTCCAATGTGAGTACTACGCGCTGGAGGGACTGGGCCAGCTTCTGCGGAACGTTGACCTTGTACAACGAAATCTGAACTCGGCGCTTCGCTTGAGTGCCATCGTCTTGGTGATGTACGACGCTCGCACCAACCTCGCGCAGCAAGTTTCCTCCGAGGTGCGCGAGCATTTCGGATCTGTTGTTTGTCGGACGGTGATTCCGCGTACTGTGCGGTTGTCAGAGGCTCCGAGCTTCGGCCAGCCGATTACCGTCTTCGATCCGAGTTCTCGCGGGGCTGTTGCCTATCGAGATTTGGCAAGGGAGTTCGCCGGTGAACCGTCGTAGTGGTTTAGGTAAGGGGCTTGGTTCACTCATCCCGAGTGATGCAAGCGCGGACAACTCAGGAAATCTGCTCGAAATTCCGATTAGCGCGATCTCGGCCAACGAATATCAGCCTCGAACTCGATTCGAGGAGCAGGCGTTGGTCTCGCTCACCGATTCGGTGCGTGCTCTTGGGGTACTTCAGCCGATCTTGGTTCGAGAGGTCGGCCCGGGTCGTTTTGAGCTCATTGCTGGCGAACGTCGGTGGCGTGCGGCTCGCCGCGCGGGTCTCCCGTCAATCCCTGCGGTCGTTCGAGATGTCGATGATCGGCAATCTCTTGAACAAGCAGTCGTGGAGAACCTCCACCGAGAAGATCTCAATGCGCTTGAGGAAGCTGCGGCATACCAGCAGCTGATCGACGAGTTTCAACTCACTCAGGACGATGTTGCGAATCGAGTTGGAAAGAGTCGTTCCGCGGTCGCCAACACGCTTCGGCTGTTTCAGCTTCCGGGTTCAGTGCAACGGCTGGTTGCGACGGGGGAGCTGAGTGCGGGACACGCACGGGCCCTCCTGGGTAGTCCCGATCGAACGTTCCAGGAAGAGCTTGCCCAAACAATCGTTGGCGACGGATTGAACGTTCGCCAGGTGGAGCATATTGTCCGCGAAGCCCTAGGCGACAATGCGTCCAACGACGAAGATCCAGCCTCTTCGTCCCCGACGGAGCGGCGCCGACAGCCAGGCGAGACCAAAGCACCAGGATTGCTTGAACTCGAGGAACGCCTAGGGGCCTTTCTCGATACTCGCGTTGACGTGACTCTCGGCAAAGCTCGCGGCCGAATGACGATCGATTTTGCTGATCTGGATGACCTCGAGCGCATTTATCGTCTGATTCACGACACGTCATCTGAGGGCTCATAACGCTGGGACAACCCTTGTGGACAACTTGAGGGTTTTGTGGATCACGTTTTCCCCAGGTTGTGGACAATGTTGTGGGTACTGTGAAGTCTTGAGTTAGGGTTCAGACACGCGAAAAGGCCCGGGCTGGCAAGCCCGGGCCCTTCAAGTTCTCAATGAGGGATGGATGATCGGACGTTGAATCCGATCGTCCACGTTGGCGCGTACGCCGACTCAGATGATTAGAGGCCGAACTCTTCGATGAGCTGGGCCTTGCCCTTCGCTCCCACGATGCGCTTGTCGACTTCGCCGTCTCGGAAGACGAGCATGGTGGGGATGCTCATGACGCCGAAGCGCTGAGCAAGGGATGGATTCTCGTCGACGTTGAGCTTGGTGATCTTCACTGCATCGCCCTGCTCGCTGGCGATCTCGTCAAGGATCGGTGCAATCATCTTGCACGGGCCGCACCAGTCGGCCCAGAAGTCGACAACAACTGGTCCCGTGGACCCGTTGACGACCTCATCGAATGTGGCTTCCGTCAGATTGGTGACGTTCTCGGACATGATGTTGCCTTCCGTGGTTCTGTTGTGATCTGAAACCGTATGAGATGGGGTTGTATTCCCGACCTCATGAGTCGGGTTACGGGCGATGCCCGTGAGGATCGATGGCGGTTGCTTAGTTGTGAACGTTGGCTTCGAGCCATCGCTCGGCGTCAAGCGCCGCGGCGCAGCCGCTGCCGGCTGCGGTGATTGCTTGGCGGTAGGTTTCGTCCTGGACATCGCCGCAAGCGAAGATGCCCTCGACGTTGGTTCGGCCACTATCTCCGTCGGTGATGAGGTAGCCATTGTCGTTCATGGCCAACTGTCCTTCGAACAGGCTGGTGTTCGGTCGATGACCAATAGCGACGAAGAGCCCGGTAACAGCAAGTTCAGAAGCTTCGCCAGTGATCGTGTCTTCGAGCAGCACCTTTTCCACGGTGTGTTCCCCGAGGACGTCGGTGACTTGACTGTTCCATTGGAACTTGATCTTGGGATTGGCCATCGCCCGCTCTTGCATGATCTTGGAGGCTCGCAATTCGTCGCGACGGTGGATGACGGTGACCGTCTTGGCGAACTTGGTGAGGAAGTTGGCTTCCTCGATTGCGGAGTCTCCTCCGCCGACGACGGCGATGTCGTGGTCGCGGAAGAAGAAGCCATCGCAGGTGGCGCACGTGGAAACCCCGTGCCCAACCAAACGTTGTTCGTTCGGGAGATCAAGCATGAGGGCGGTGGCGCCGGTGGACACGATCACCGTGTTGGCGAGGTAGGTAGGGTCTGCGGCTGCAGGGTCACCGACCCAGACTTTGAACGGTCGCTCGCTGAAATCGACCTTGCTGGCCTTTTCTTGGCGAAGGTCTGTGCCGAAACGTGACGCTTGGTCGCGAAAGCCGGCCATCAGTTCCGGCCCCATGATTCCCTGAGGAAAGCCGGGGAAATTCTCGACTTCGGTCGTGATCATGAGCTGTCCACCGGGAGTGTCGCCCGTTGAGCTGGGTTCGCCCTCAAGAACGAGCGGCGAGAGGCTCGCTCGGGCGGTGTAGATCGCTGCGGTCAGGCCTGCGGGCCCGCTTCCGAGGATGAGGACGTCGTGGACGGATGCGTCAGACATTGATGAGAGTCATTCCTGGTCGATGGCGGCGGACATCGAGACATCGAAGACCCGCCAATGGAGTTGGCTGCGTAGTGAACGCAGCTGCTGAGCTGGTGCTCAAACAGCTGAACCGCTCAGGCGCCCTTCTTCTTCCAAAGCCACATGCCGACGAGCGAGAACAGCCCGCCGAGGATGAGGTAGGCAAGCCATACCTCACCGGAATCAATGAAGGGAAGGAAGGAAGTGAGCACGACCATGCCCCGAACCAACAGGAGCAGGAGGAGGACGAGAGCAACCAGAGCAACCAGCCCGGCTGCAACGAAGTAGACGGCTGCTCGAGAGGCAACAAGTGCCTTTCCGGTCGTCGCTGTGCGAACGGTGTCGACATAGCCGACGACCGTCGTTGTCGCCTTGCCCGCCCAGTCCTGGTCGGCCTGTCCGGAGGCGCTGTTCGTGCTGAGAGCATCGGAGTCAGACATCGGCGAGAGCCTAGCGGCCCGGATAGACGCCGCGCTGACCGAGTCCTCTGATCAGGAGCGAAGCATGCATTCGAGTGAGAACAGAACGCCGGCTCGCTCACCGTCTGGCCCGGACACGACGAAGAATTCAGACAGTTCGTCGCCAATCATGACCGGGTACCACGCTGTGTCTCCACCGAGGTCGAACAGGGTTCTTGCCGCGCCGTCGGAAGGTTCTGTTGCAAGCAACCCACCACACATCGACTGTTCGATGAGCGAGCCAGGCACGCCTTCGGTGGCGGCGAGGAGTTCGTCGATCGTGACATTGGGAGCGAATCCGAGGTCGACAAGCGGCGCCGCTTCGTCAGAATCAACGCTTCCTGTTGCGGATTCATCGGCGCTTTCGGCACTCTCGCCGCTTTCTTGACTGGCGGTTTCTTGGTCGAGGTCGCCTTCGCTCTCCGTCGCATCGTCGGC
>CALHCB010000136.1 GCA_937930695.1 uncultured Acidimicrobiales bacterium
TCTCTTCGATCTCGTAGGGAACGAAGTAGGGGCCGATCCAGAAGGCCAGGACCAACAAAATCAGCAACACGATTCCGATGATCGCCAGGCGGTGGCGACGGAAGCGGTCCCAAGCCTGACGGCCGAGGCTCTCTGGCTTGTCGGAAAGACCCTGGTCGTCAACGACTCGCTGGGGCACGATCTCGATGTCGTCGTCGAGCGATGTGGTGGAGGCGACATCAGTCATAGCGAATCCTCGGGTCGAGCACGCCGTATAACAAGTCCGCGAGCAAGTTGAAGATGACAACGAGTGACGTGATGGCGAAGACGATCGCCATGGTCAGATCAAGGTCGCCGGCGAAGGTGGCGTCGAGCAACAGTCGGCCGAATCCCGGCCACGAGAAGATGGTTTCGGTGATCAGCGATCCGCCGAAGAGGCCAGCAGCGTTGAGCGACCAAAGGGTCACGGCCGGGATCATGGCGTTACGGAACAGATGCTTGGTGATGACCTTGCGCTCGCTCACGCCCTTTGCCCGGGCAGTGCGGATGTAGTCGGCGCTCTTGATGTCGAGCACGGCGGCGCGAATGAAGCGGCTGTCGCCGGCCAGCAGCACGAACATCAGCGTCATGACCGGCAGGGTCACGCTTCGAAGGAACTGGAGCGGCGACTCGAGGTGCAGCCCGGATGACCAGAAGGGCTTGAAGCCCAAATACTTGGGGACCCAGATGGCGAACACGACCTGAAGCAACAATCCGAAGAAAAAGGTGGGCATCGCCAACCCGAGATAGCTCACGCTCGTAATGGCGTAGTCGCCGAGCGAATATTGCCGGAGCGCGGAGTAGATACCCGTGAAGGTTCCGAGGATGATCAACAGAATGAATGCGGGCCCAGCGAGATACAGAGTGTTCAGCCCTCGCTCCCAGAAGATGTCGCTCACGGGGCGTTCGCCCTGCGAGGTGGCTTGGCCCATATCCCCAGTGACGAAGTCGCCGAGCCAGCTGGTGTAACGAAGGGGAACCGGTTTGTCGAGCTCGTACAACTCGATGATGCGGTCATAGGCCGACTCATCACAGGTCGTACAAAGCGCAAGCTTGTCCGTGGGGTCGACCACATAGGACGTCGCCCAGAACGTCGCGAAGGTTGCGATGATCAATACGGGAATGGCAGTGATCAAGCGGCGAACGGCGAAGATAAACAAGCTGGTCCCCAGAATGGTCGGGTGCGGCTCACCGGCGACATGAGCGTCGAGTGGTGAGCGAACACTGTGGGCGAGAATAGAACGAATCAGGGCGGGCCCGTCGGGCCCGCCCTGCATTACTTCGTTAGCTCTTTACTTGAACTGGAAGTCCACGACGTTGGCCAATGGACCAGCGCCCTGGGCGTCAGGAGCCACACCGGCTCCGGAAAGAACGCTCGACAGGTAGCCGTAGTACGAAGGCTTCTGCGTGAGCGGAATCATGAAGAGGCCATTCTCGGCGTCGACATCAAGAGTCGTGACGTAGGTGTCCAACTCGTTGTAGCAAGCAGCACGCTCGGCATCGTCGATCGTGGCGTTGCACTCAGGAACACGGGCATCGAAGTCCGCATTCGAGTAGCCGTAGGCGTTGTTGCCAGCAGCCGTGATGTAGGCCGGAGCCTGTCCACCGGGCCATGGGCCACCAACCCATGCAAACTGGGTGATGTCCCAGATCGTCGGGTCACCTTCGGCGCCACCGGAGTTGGCAGCAGCAAGTGCCTCTTCGGAGAACGGACGCTCACCGAAGTAGGCGCCGCCGTCAACGTTGTCGATGACGATCTCGAAGCCAGCGTCGGCCAGCTGAGCCTGAATGAGCTGCTGTTGCAGTTCACGCAAGGCGTTGCCGCCGGTGGTTCCAACCCGAAGAGTCAAACGACCGTTTTCTGGGTGCTCGTAGATGCCATCGCCGGAGTCGGCGTAGCCAGCAGCTTCGAGATTGGCGCGTGCCTCATCGGACTGCTTGCCCTCGTACTGCGCCTGGTGATCTTCGTAGGGGCCCTGGTTGGACATCCAGAAGGTGTTACCGAGGCCTTCCGCAGGAAGGGTGTCACCGAACAGTGGCGTGTAGAGACCAGCCATGACCTCGGTCTTGTCGATGCCCAAGACAAGGGCTTCGCGGACCAGAGGATCAGACAGGTGAACGTTGAGGAGGTTGAGTCCCCAGTGCTCGAACACCGGACCAGCCGAAGAAGCGACCGTGAAGTTCTCATCGGTGCTCAAACGCTCGCCGAACGCAAGCTGAGGCTGCGTCATGACGATGTGGGCCTCACCAGCCTTGAGCGAGTTGATCTGGGTGTCGGTGTCAGCAACGAAGTTGATCTGCACACCGTCGACGAAGGCAACCCCAGGGTTGACCGCATCGGGGCTGTTCGAGCCGTGATAGGCGTCGTTGCGGACCATCGTCATCTGGACGCCACGGTCCCACGTATCGAACACCATCGGTCCGGAGCTGGGCAACACGCCATCGGCGTTGGCCCACTCAGGAAGGTTGGCGTTGACCGCTGCGGCGTCGTCGCCGTACGCGTGGGCGGCGTAGACCTCGTTGTAGAGGCCCTTCCAACCGGCGTAGAACTGGCTCATCACGATCGTGAACTCAGTGTCGCTGTTCGCGGTGAAGCTCGTCACGAGATCGAGACCGGTGCGGTCACCGATCAGATAGACGCAGCCTTCGCCGGTTCCATCAACGATGGATCCGTCGTCATCGAGGTCACAGCCCTCAACGAGGATGTTGTGGGTGTACTCAACGTCAGCTGAGGTGAGCGGCGTGCCGTCTGACCACATGAGACCGTCACGAAGCGTGAAGTCGATCTGCACGGAGCCGTCGTCGTTTGCCGTCACAGCGGCTTCGCCGTCAAGCAGCTCCGGGTAGTACTCGGTTGCTCCGGTGATGCCGTACAGGCCTTCGATCAGCGCGGAGCGAACCCACGAGGTGACCGACAAGTTGTTGTTCGGGTCATCCAGGTGCATGTCAGGTGGTTCCTGCTCATGCGCCCAGATCAGGTTTCCACCCGTGCTGCCTTCTTCGACATCAGGGGCGGGTGGTGCGGTGGTGGTGACTTCCTCCAGTGTGGTGGTTGTCTCCTCACCTTCGGTTGTCTCATCGGTTTCGGTGTCGTCACCGGTTGCGTCGTCACTACTGTCTCCGCACGCGGCGGCGACAAGGGTGAAGGCGAACAACAGTGCGAGCAGCCGGGCGAATTTATTCGTCCGAATCACAGGCTCTCTCCTCGTTGGTTCATTTCCTTTGATTGGGCGCCGAACCGACTACGTCCAGCGGGCCCCCTCAGAAGACCAAGAGGTTAATCACGTTTCGCGCAGAAATTCTCCACAACCGCAAGCGAATTTACCGTCCGGTAACTCGTTCGGAACGAAACGACCATGATGACGAGGCAAGCCAACACGCGTGACGGTGAGTCAGAACCTACTCAGAGAGCCGGAATTGAACAATTCGAGCGAAGGATTCGGCCTCGAGGCTTGCCCCTCCGACGAGTGCTCCGTCTATGTCAGGTTGTGTCATCAATTCGTTCGCATTCACCGGCTTGACCGAACCGCCGTACTGAATTCGAACAGCTTCTGCAGCTTCGGCTCCGAAGGCGTCGGCGACCGTTGCCCGTACAAACGCGCACATCGCCTGAGCATCTTCAGCCGACGCCGTCTTGCCGGTGCCGATCGCCCAGATCGGCTCGTACGCAATCACCAGGCCGGCGACCTGTTCTGGCGAAACTCCCGCAAGTCCATCTCGGACCTGACCGCTGATCTTGTCCTCAGCCTGCTCGGCCTCACGCTCTTCGAGGGTCTCGCCGCAGCACATGATCGGAATCATCTCGTTGGCCAAGATTGCCTTGACCTTGGCGTTGGCCATTTCGTCGGTCTCGCCGAAGACCTCGCGCCGTTCGGAGTGGCCGACAATCACATAACTCACGTTGAGTTTGGCCAGCATCGACGGCGCGATCTCGCCGGTAAAGGCACCCTTCGCTTCGAAGTGGCAATGCTGGGCGCCAACGTGAAATGGCAAGCGATCTGACTCACAGACAGTCTGAACGGTTCGGATGTCGGTGAACGGCGGATGAATGGAGATGTCGACCTCTTCGACATCGTCGATCGTCACCGCATAGCTGAGCTCCTGAACAAGTTTCAGCGCCTCGAAGTGATTGAGGTGCATCTTCCAGTTTCCGCTGATCAATGGTTTACGAGACATGAGGTTCCTTTGTTGCGAACCCGAGCAACGGCCCGAGATCCGCGGATCTAGTCAGAATGGCTGGTCAGAGACTATGCAAGCCAGAGTAGGTTGCTCAGCTCACGGCTTGTGTAGCTCAGCGTTTGCCAACTCAACGTTTGCCAACTCAACGTTTGCTAGCGCAAAAACTGTTGAGCTAGCGACGAAGGGCTGCGAGACCCGGCAAGTCGCCTTGTTCGATCAATTCGAGCGAGGCCCCTCCCCCGGTCGACACATGGTCAACCTCGCGATCGACGTCAAATTGCTTTGCCGCAGCAGCAGAATCGCCGCCCCCAACAACGGTGAAGGCTCGAGTGTCGGCCATCGCCTGCGCGATTGCCGCGGTCCCCGCGGCGAAGCGAGGATCCTCGAACACGCCCATCGGTCCGTTCCATAGAACAGTTCCGGCTTCAAGAATGACGTCGGTGAACAGCGCAGCTGAGTACGGTCCGATATCAACGCCCATCCAGCCCGGCGCAAGGTTCACACCTGCTTGGCGGATCTCGCCCCCTGCCTCGGGGTCGAACAATTTTCCGCCGCCACCCAACGCCGTGATGTCTTCGGGCAGATGAATCTTCGCTCCGCTGGCGAGCAATCTCGCACAGGTGTCGACCATGTCTTCTTCGAGCAACGAATCGCCAACCTCATGCCCCTGCGCCTTCAAGAAGGTAAAGGCCATGCCGCCACCGACAATGATCGAATCGACGATGCCGAGCAACGCTTCGATCACGCTGAGCTTGTCTGACACTTTGGCGCCACCCATGATCGCCACGAATGGCTTCCGAGGCTGGTTTCGGACACCGAGGAGCACCTCGACTTCTTTGGCCAGCAATCGACCCGCCGCTGAGGGCAGATGGGCGGGAGGGCCCACGATCGACGCGTGCTCTCGGTGTGACGCGCCAAATGCGTCGTTCACATAGGCATCGTGACCGGCAATGAGCTCGGCCACGAAGGCCGAATCGTTCGCGGTCTCTCCTGGGTTGAACCGAAGATTCTCCAGCAGTTCAACGCCCGGTGCCAGCGTTGCAAGATGCGCCCTGACGGGGTCCATCGAGAACTCCGGATTCGGCGTCCCCTTCGGGCGACCACGGTGAGAACACGCCGTCACCTTGGCGCCTTGCTTCTGCAGCCAGTTGATTGTTGGCAACGCCGCCTTCATCCGAAGGTCATCGGTAATGACACCATCGGACATCGGGACGTTGAAGTCGACGCGCACGAGGACAGATTTGCCCTCGAGGCTGCCGTTGCATGACGCGAGAAGGTCTTCGAGTTCGGGAACGCCGAATTTTGCCACGGGTAGTCCGTCAGCTCTGGTTCGCAGCGCCGACGATCATCGACATCTCAACGAGACGGTTGGAGTAGCCCCACTCGTTGTCGTACCAGCCGCAGACCTTCACGAGGGAGCCCTGCGCCATGGTCATGCCGCCGTCGATGGTGCACGAGGCAGGAGATGTCACGATGTCCGAGCTGACGATGGGTGCCTCGGTGTACTCGAGCACACCGGCGAGCTTGCCGGCAGCCGCGGCTGAGGCATACGCAGCGTTGATCTCTTCGACGGAAGGCTCAGCGTCAAGGACAGCGGTGAAATCCGTGATCGAACCGGTCGGGACCGGAACTCGCAGCGATGTGCCATCGAGCTTGCCCTGCATCGACTGGAGCACCAGGCCCGTTGCTCGGGCGGCACCAGTTGAGGTCGGGATGATGTTGATTGCTGCAGCACGGGCTCGACGGAGGTCCTTGTGAGGACCATCGACGAGGGCCTGATCACCGGTGTATGCGTGAATCGTGGTCATGAGCCCCTGCTTCAAACCAAAGACGTCGTCGAGCACCTTCACCATCGGAACAAAGCAGTTCGTGGTGCACGAGGCGTTCGAGACGACCTTGTCGGTGGCTGGATCGAAGGTGTCATCGTTGACGCCGACGACGAAGGTGTTGTCAGCTTCGGAGCAAGGAGCGGAGACCACAACATAGGGAGCTCCCGCTTCGAGGTGGGCCGCGGCAGAATCACGCGACGTGAAGATGCCGGTGGACTCGATCACGACATCAACGCCGAGATCTCCCCATGGCAGATCTGCAGGGCTGCGTTCGCTCAGGACCTTGAGGACATCGCCGTCAACCGAGATGCCGCCATCAACTGCAGAGATCTCGTTCGGCAGAATGCCGAGAACCGAGTCGTACTTGAGCAGATGGGCCATGGTGTCGATCGAACCGAGGTCGTTGACTGCAACGAAGTCGATATCGGCGCCCGCCTGCTTGGCGGCCCGAAAGAAGTTGCGGCCGATGCGACCAAATCCGTTGATTCCGACGCGAATTGTCATGGGTTCAATGCCTCCTGGGGCTGTCGTTGAACAGAGCCGAGGTTAGCCGTCGCCGCTGTCCGAGTTGTGGTTCCCCTATCGGCCGCTCGCTCGCCGATCGAAGGAATCAGGCGTGATGCGTCGTTGAGCCGTGATTATGACTCGACCGTCGCTCACGAGTTCGGTGAACATCGGCGAGAACCGCGCCGAGCTTTACCGGATCGTGCTGCCAGCCATCGTCGGCGGCCACGTCGGCGATTCGAACCGACAACGATGGATCCATGGCCGCCACTTCATCAACCCTGTGAGTGCCGATCGGGGCAACGACTCCATCAATCACAATCTCGTGATCGCGGATTGCCTCGACATGCTCGGGAAGATCGAAGCCGCGGGCCTCAGCACGGTCATTCGCCACGTTCGCGACGAAGAGGCGATGAGCCGTCGTTTCAGAGATCGCTTGCTTTATCTCGGGAACGACGGCTGCGGCAAGCACGCTCGTGAAGAGCGAGCCCGGCCCTATGAGGACGAGGTCGGCTCCGCGAATCGCCTCCACAGCCTCCACCGGGGCGCCGGGCGCCGCTTGTTCAAACCGCAGATTTCGAATGCCGGTTGCCCGTTCGATGGTGACCTGTCCGACCAACGGACCGTCGTCTGAGTCAGCGATCAGAGTGACGGGTTCGACCGTCGCGGGAAGAATCGTCCCGACGGCACCGATGAGCCGAGCCACTTCACGAATTGCTGCGGCAAAATCGCCGCCGGCACTCGCAAGCCCCGCAATCAAGAGGTTCCCAACTGCGTGCCCTTCCAACGCACCACGATCGAAACGATGCTCCAAAGACTTGGCCAAGAGACTGTCTTCACTGGCCAGCGCGGAAAGACACCGTCGAAGATCTCCGGGAGCAGGAAGGCCGAGTTCACGTCGAATTCGGCCCGATGAGCCACCATCGTCAGCTACCGAGACAACCCCGGTCAGGCTGTCGGCAAAGGCCAGCGAGGCGCGCAACGAAGACGCCAAACCATGGCCGCCTCCAATGGCGACAACCGATGGACGATGAATTCGCCGCTCGTCGAAAAGCGGGTCAGCGGTCAATGTCACGATGACTGACCCTCGGCAGCCAGCCCTGATCTTTGAGCTGATCGGCCACAGTCTCTGCGACCGCAACCGATCGATGACGGCCTCCCGTGCACCCGAACGCGATGCTCAGGAAGGACTTGCCTTCGTCGGCATAGGCAGGGAGAAGCTCGTCGAAAAGTGCAACCAGCTTCTCGAGAAACGTGCGGGTGAGGTCGCGATTGAGGACATAGTCCTGCACCTCAGGATCCTTTCCCGACAGCGCACGAAGATCCTCTTCCCAGTGCGGGTTTGGCAAAAACCGGCAATCCAACACCAAGTCCACGTCCAGCGGAACGCCGTGCTTGAAACCAAACGACGACACGGTCACGCGCATCGAGGTGTCGCGGCCGTCGTCAGCGAACAGCTGATTCAGACGATCACGCAACTGATGCACATTGAGATCACTCGTGTCGATGACGAGATCGGCGGCCTCACGAGCCGCGCCGAGCCTGATGCGTTCTGCATCGATCGCTTCGGTCAAGCTCGATCCGTCAGAAAGCGGATGACGACGCCGGGTGAGCTTGTAACGCCGAACGAGAACCTTCGTGGACGCTTCGAGGAAAACGACCGTAACGTCGTCGAGTTGCTGGCGAAGCTGATCGAGTTGCTGTGCCATCTCCACGTCGTAACCCGCCATGACGAGGGCAACTCGGTCGTAATTTGCTGTTGCTGATGTCGCAAGCTCGGCAACCTTTGGCACGAGCGTGGCAGGCAAATTGTCGATCACGAACCATCCGAGATCCTCCAACGCTCCGGCCGCAACGGACCGACCTGCGCCTGAGAGCCCAGTGACAACGGTGACGTTCATGTCAACAGCTTCCCACACCGAAGCGCCAGCAGACGCGGAATGGTCGCGGCGTCACGAAACTCCCTTGCCTGAGCCAAGAAACCTTCGGGCGGTGCGGGCTCATGCATGTGCTCGAGCATCAGCCCGGCATCGGCGAGAGCGTTCAGATACCGAGAGAGCGGTCGATGCACGAAGCGAATGAAGACATCCTTCTGTACTTCCTCGATCGTCGCCGCCTCGGTGAGGTACGGACCGACACGCCAATACTGCTCAGGCGGCTCAATGATCTGATCATCAATCCAGCCGCTACCAGGGGTTTGCAGCAACGGATGATTCAGAAGAAACAGGAAGCGACCACCAGGCTTGAGAACTCGGGCGACCTCTGCGATTGCCTCATCGACGTCATCAATGTGCTCAAAGACCAAACAGGCAACGGCTCCATCCATGGATTCCGATGCGAAGGGCATCGATGCCGCCGGTGCCTGCACATACTGCGGGCCCCCAGCCCGTCGCTGCGCCTCGTGAATCTGGGCGTCAATCGGATCGATCCCCACGACGTTGGACCCCGCAGCCGACAGCACTCGGGCAACCTGGCCTTCGCCAGCACCGACATCGAGAATCGTCGCACAACCGCGAAGCTCGCCGGCGATCAACGGCAGGATCTGCTCGGTGTATTCAGGATCAACCCCATCGGTGAACTCTCGCTGCCACCAACCAGCCGTCCCGGTATCCCACGCACCCGTGGCACCTGGCCCGCTCACAGGCTCTCCACCCTCTGGCCCGCTCACAGGCTCTCCACCCTCTGGCCCGCTCACAGGCTCTCCACCCTCTGGCCCGCTCACAGGCCGTGCGTCTTGTTGTAGACCGCTAACGCCACCGCATCAGGCAGCCAGGACAACTCCTGAAGATCTGAAAGTTCTGCTCTCTTCACCTTGGTGATTCCGCCGAGCTCTTTCAACAAGCGCTTCTTTCGTGTTGGACCGAGTCCGGGAATGTCATCGATCACCGACTTGGTCATCCGTTTGTCTCGAAGTTGCCGGTGGTAGCTAATTGCGAACCGGTGGCTCTCATCTCGAATGCGCTGAAGCAAGTACAACGCCTCAGACTGACGAGGGATCCGGATGGGTTCAGACTGGTACGGCAGATAAACCTCTTCGAACTGCTTTGCCAGTGAGCACACCGGAATCTCGTCGAACAGGCCGAGTTCTTCGAGCACCCGCACCGCCACGCTCAATTGCCCTTTGCCGCCGTCGACCACGAGCAGCTGTGGCGGATACTGGAACTTGCCTCGTTCCGCTACCGGCTTGGCTCGTTCCACCAGGTAGTTCTTCAGCCTGCGATTGAGCACCTCTTCCATCGCCGCGAAGTCGTCGTTCTGATCGACCGTCTTGATCTTGAAACGTCGATATTCGCGACGTGCGGACAGACCATCTTCAACCACCACCATCGAACCGACGTAGTCGCTGCCCGAAAGGTGGCTCATGTCGTAGCACTCGATCCGTAGCGGCGATTCTGGAAGCCCCAGCCATTCCTGCAGCTCGTTGAGCGCTCGAGCGCGACTGTTGTGGTCACTTGCCCGCTTGAGCCGATGTCGATTGAACTCCTCTTCGGCATTACGAGTGACCATCGCCAACAAGTCGACCTTGTCGCCTCGTTGCGGAACCCGAATCTCGACTTTGGAACCCCGGAGCAAGCCAAGCCACTCGGCATAGAGATCCGGATCGGTGGGATCCTTCGCAACCAGAACCTGATGCGGCATACCCATGATCGGCTCTTCGTCGTAGACGCCTTCCAGCACCTTGTCGACAAGCTCTCGCTCATCGAGCGACTCGACCAGATCCATGATCAAACTCTTTCGACCGGTGACTCTGCCCTTTCGTACATGAAAGATGAAGATCGACGCCTCGAGGTCGTCTTCTGCAATTCCGATGACATCGATGTCCTCGGTTCGCTCCGCGACCATTTGCTGTTTTTCAACCGCCTTGCGGACGGTGGCGATTCGATCTCGCAGCCGAGCGGCCTTCTCGAACTCGAGTTCTTCAGCGGACTCGAGCATTTCGGACTCGAGCTTCTCGATGACTGGATCGGTGTCCCCTTCGAGGAACTGACAGAGATCATCGACATACCCGCGGTAGGTCTGCGCATCCACCTCACCGACACAGGGTCCTGAACACTTCTCGATATGAAACAGCAGGCACGGCTTGCCCAACTTCTCGTGGCGACCGAACTTGGCATCAGTGCAGCTCCTTACCGGAAAGGTGCGAAGCAGCTGGTCGAGGGTCTCGCGTATGGCATAGGCATGGCCGTACGGACCGAAGTAGCGAGTTCCCTTTCGCTTCTTTCCACGCATGACCCGAGGCCGCGGCCACTCCTCGCCGACGGTGACAGCCAGATACGGATAGCTCTTGTCGTCGATCAGCCGAACGTTGAACCGGGGGCGATGCTCCTTGATCAAGTTGTATTCGAGCATCAAGGCTTCGACGTCGTTACGAACTTGGATCCACTCAACTGTCTCGGCGGTGGCAACCATCTGAGCCGTACGAATGTGCATGTTCGCAGGATTCTGGAAGTAATTCGACAAACGTGAACGAAGCGATTTGGCCTTGCCGACGTAGATCACGCGCCCATCGACGTCTTTGAACTGGTAGCTACCCGGGGCATCGGGAATCGTGCCGGCGGGAGGACGGGTGACCACTCGCTCAGGATACGAGTGCTGACCTTCAACTTCGTGACCGACACGCCGATTGAACACCAAGCGTGCAGTTCGCGCTGCGCACGATTGTTCGGACGGTCCACCGATGGCGACATGCCACAACTGTCAAAACTTGCTTCCTCGCACCGTCGACCGGTGCCCGGTCTGTGGCCTCGCGCCGCTTCCCGACCCCGTCGACACGTCTGAAGTTGTCGTCGACTCAACGCCAGCCTGGGCCATGCCTGAGCAACCCGAAGTTCCTGGATTCAGCGATGATCCTTTCGCTCAACACGACGAGCCAGTTGGCAGTCCAACGCTGTCACCGGACGAATTTCTCGAAGAGTTTCACAACCCCGCTCCCTTCTCCGAAGGCGCAGTCGCCGACGCACCTGCTTTGGACCCCTTCGGCCCGAACGCGGCTCGTGACTGGCCTACAGCCGACCCAAGCGTCACAGCGCCGCTGAGCCGAGGACCGAGCCCTGCCGAGAATTTGCGGAACCAAGATGAACAGGCTCCGTCCCTTCCCGACTACCAGGCGCCGCTCTCAGCCGAACAGTTGGCCTCTGAGCAGACCGAGTTCCAAGACCCTGAACAACCTGGCCTTCCGGACAGCCGAAATCTGAACGCTGCAACAGACGAGCTCGACGCTTCTCGACCGGTACCTCCAGCGCCCGGGACCGACACGACAGCTGATCTCGACTCCATGCAGTCACCGCCAGTCGACGGTGTCGATCCGACAATCACTCCACACCGTCGCGTCGTCGCCGCACCAAGCGTCGCCGCGGCTGCTCTTGACGACGGGCCAGCCCATCGAGTCGTTCGCGCCGCGTCGAACCGGGTAGAGGGTGACTTTCTCATCGGAAAGCGGCCACGGCACGAAATCGCCGTTGGTCTCGCCGCGTTGACAGCCTTGTTTCTCGTCGTCGCCGGCGCCGCTGCCGCATCGATGGCTCCGGACCCGGACACCACGCTTGCCTACACAGACGAACCATCGATCAACTCGAGCGCGACTGCAGTTCTCGACGAGGGTGTTGCTGAGCAGTGGCTCGAGGCCCGAGCTGGCGCCTTTGTCACGTTCGAGCTCAATGGTTGTGGTGTCGATCAGCCTTCGGGGCTGCGAGGCGTAGCCGTCGACGAGCGCACCGTGCTCGTGGCTGCAACACCGATCGAAACCGATCCGACTCCGATCATTGTCGATGCCTCAGGGACTCGCCACACCGCGAAGACCGTCGGGGTACTCACGGGTACAGACCTCGCCATTCTCCGCCTCGACACACCGCTCGACGACCACTTCCTCTGGGGATCAGCGACGTTGATCGCCGAAGGTTCCGAAGTCCGGGTCGCCGGAGCGAGTTCCGGCGATGTGTCCGTGCAACTCAGCACCATCGAACAGAAGCGTCGCACCTCCGATGGGATCACGGGCATGGATCTCACCACCAGGGCGGCTCACGGTTCGGTCGTTCTCGACGACGACGACTTGATCATCGGAGTTGTCGCCCGATCAGGAACCTTCGCAGCAGACGCGGCCGATGTCTCATCGCTCGTCAGCCGAGCAGTCCTCAACCCAACGGACGTGGCTCCTGTCTGTCCGGCTCCACTCGAGCCGGAGGAATCCGAGCTGGATCAAGTTGAGGAAACTGAGGGCTGAGGCCCTTCAACCCCACGCTCGTTCGGCCGATAGGACAGCTACTTCTTTGGAGGTCGCTGGAATGATCAAGTACTGCCGCCGTTGCGTGATGCCGGAAACCAAACCCGACATTCTGTTTGACGAGAATCAGGTTTGTAGCGCATGTCGCCACTTCTCCTTGCGAGACGAGGTCGATTGGGACGCTCGCGGTCGCGAACTACGCGAGGTGTTCGACCGGTATCGCCAAGAAGGTCGCCAGTACGACTGTGTCATTCCTGTTAGCGGCGGCAAAGACAGCACCTTTCAGGTCATCCGGATGCTCGAGCTGGGAGCTCGTCCGCTTTGCGTCACCGCGACAACCGACCACCTGACCGATATTGGACGCCGCAACATCGAGAACATCAAGTCGCTCGGCGTCGATCACATCGAGGTCAGCACGAATCCAGTCGTTCGGCGACGGATCAACAAACTCGCACTGACCCAGGTCGGTGACATCGCATGGCCCGAACACGTCACGATCTTCACCGTGCCTGTTCGCATCGCCGTCCAGATGAACATTCCATTGATTGTGTGGGGCGAGAACTCACAGAACGAATACGGCGGCCCAGCCGCTGCGGCAGAAGACAACACCCTTACCCGCCGTTGGCTGGAAGAGTTCGGCGGACTTCTGGGCCTGCGAGTCAGCGACCTCGAAGGCCAGATGGGCATCACCGAGCGAGATCTGATCCAGTACAGCTACCCCACCGACGAGGAACTCTCAGAAGTTGGCGTCACGGGAATCTTCCTCGGCTACTACCTGCCATGGGACGGGGCGCAGAACGCAATGATCGCCCAGGGGTACGGGTTCGAGAGCTATCCCCATCCCGTCGAAGGAGCACTCCTCCCCTACGAGAACCTCGACAATGCGCACCACCGGATTCACGACTACTTCAAGTTCCTCAAGTACGGCTTCGCCCGGGCAACCGACCACGCGTGCATGGCTGTACGACGAGGACGCATGTCAAGATCAGACGCGGTCGAGCTCGTAAAACGACACGACGGAAAGTTCCCCTGGAGCTACCTGGGTGTCGATCTCACCGAGGTGCTCGATTCGATTGGGATGACGCTCGACGAATTCGAGTCGACCTGTGATCGCTTCACCAACAAGGCAATCTTCAAGACGAACCGAGCCGGCGAACTCATCCGAGAGGCAGACGGCAGCCTCATCAAGACCAATGCCGACAACGAAGACAGCTCGAGCGAGACGTACGGGCGCCGGAGCACAGACTCGGTTGGCTCTGTGGCATGAACAACGTTGCCATCGTCGATTACGGCCTCTGCAACCTCGACTCAGTTCGCCGAGCTGTCGAGGAATGCGGGGCCAACCCAACGGTCACTGCTGACCCAGCAGATCTACGGGTTGCGGACCGAGTCATCCTTCCGGGTGTTGGTTCGTTCGACGTCGCGATGGAGCACCTGCGCAGCTCCGGTATGGCCGACGAACTCGATCAGCAAGTTCGGGGAGAACAGATTCCGTTCCTTGGCATTTGTCTCGGCATGCAGCTGATGATGAACGTGGGCACCGAGGGCGGCGAAACCAAAGGCCTCGGCTGGGTCTCGGGAACGGTTGAATTGCTCGTTCCTACCGACGATGACCCCCGGGTTCCTCACGTTGGTTGGAACGACGTCGAGCCGACGACCGCCGGATCTGAACTCTTCGACGGCATCGACCATGGCTCGGACTTCTATTTCGTTCACTCCTATTGCGTCCGATGCGACGAGCCGAGTGAGGTTGCAGCACTGACTCCCTACACCGGCGGATTCGCGTCGGCCGTTCGCTCAGGTTCCGCGTACGGCGTCCAGTTCCACCCCGAGAAGAGCCAAACCGTCGGCTTCGCTCTCCTACGAAACTTCCTGGAGATCTGATGCTCAAGACCCGCATCATTCCCACCCTGCTCTATCGCGACTTTGGGCTCGTCAAGGGGGTCGGTTTTGACTCGCGACGTGCGGTCGGCGGAGCGATGCAAGCGATCAAGGTCTACAACATGCGAAGCGTCGATGAACTCGTGTTCCTCGACGTGACGGCAACGTTGCAAGGCAGAGGTCCGGATGTCGATCTGATCGACGAACTCGCCGACGACTGCTTCATGCCGCTCACGGTTGGAGGAGGGGTTCGGACTGTCGAGCACGTCCGCCAACTGCTTCGAGCCGGCGCCGACAAAGTCGCGCTCGGCACCGCAATCATCGAGGAACCTGATCTCATCGAGCAGGCGGCCTCCAAGTTCGGGTCGCAATGCGTCGTCGCGGTTCTCGATGTCTGTCGCGTCGATGGTCAACCGCGCATCTCCATCCGATCTGGATCCACGCCGACCGAACTTGAACCGGCGGAATTGGCCACGAGAGTCCAGGAATCAGGTGCAGGCGAGATTCTGTTGCAGAGCGTGGAGCGCGACGGATCCATGGACGGCTACGACATCGAGACCATTCGGTTGGTCGCAGAAGCCGTTTCCATTCCCGTCATTGCCTCGGGCGGCGCCGGTTCTGGAGCACACATGCAGGCAGCCGTCGAAGCTGGAGCATCAGCAGTGAGCGCAGCCAGCATCTTTCACTACACCGAGCAAACACCACTCGAAGTCAAGCGAGAGCTCGCCTCAGCGGGCGTCCCCGTCCGACTCTGACCTGGCTCACTCGGCTGCTTCAGCCGCTCTTCACAAACGACCGGCCATCGAGGATGCCGTCACAGATGCGGTCGAGCCCCTCCAGCCCATCCGGCATCAAATCGTTCGGATCTTCGGTGGTCAGCCTGGCCAGCCCCTTGATCGGTTCGCTCACGCCAGGCGACGGCAGCGGTGCTCGGAAGAAGAAGAAGTGGGCATACCGGCGAGCCGTTTCGACATCACGAATCAGCGACGACGGATCGTCCAAGCCCCGAGTGAGGGCGCTCGTGAATTCCTCATCGGAACTCACGTCCTCGGTGAAGCCCTTTCCTCGGTAGTGCGTCTGACCAGCGGTGATGACGGGCTTGCCGTTCAGCGCCAACTCCAGGCCCGTTGTCGAGGTGTACACGAGTCCCAGATCACAGCGATCCATCAGCGGATAGGACGTCACGGTGTCTTCGGGACTGATCACGGTCACATTCGGCGGCAGCTCGGGGAAGACCCGTTGGATGTAGCTGTACAGCGAATCCCGCGTCTTCTGCCCTGGCAACGCCACCTCCGCGGGATGCACTCGGACGATCAACTGGTCTTGGGGCCGAGTGGCGAAGAACTCGATCGAGCGGGTTACCCACGCTTCGATGTTCTCGAACGCGTCGTCCCGGTCGATGACCGCGGTATCCCACGTCAAGTTGGTGAAGAGCACCGCGAGCCGGCCCTCGGTCTCATCAACGACCTGCTCTTTCCAGCTCCAGTACTGATCATCGGCGTTGCCGCTTCGACGATCGGCGAGGTAGCCGTCGAGTTCTGCTGCTTCGCTGGCGTTCAGGTCGCGGTTGCTGTCGGGCCAGGCACTCGAGAAGTCGTAGAGCCCGGCTGGCACGCCGCGGTGCATGACAAGCGTTTCTTTGCGGAATGCACGTTCGTAGGTGATGACGTCAATGCCTCGTTCGCGACAACGAGCCCACAAGATCGACTCGAACAGGAACAGCCCGTTGAGCATCAAGACGTGGTCTGGTTGCACCTCATCGAGCACACGATCGACCGCCCGGGCGATGCGTCGAGCGCTTCGCAGAAACGCTCGGTAGGTGCCACCTGCCAGCGGGTCGTCGGCGAGGTTGGCAGCGCAAAGAAACCACTTCACAGGGATGTCGACAAGTTGACCCAGCGGAAGGCCTTCGGCCTCAGCCTGGCGAAGCTCTGGAGCGAGCATCTCGTCGATCTCGTTCCATTCCCCACCGTCATCGTCCGCCCAGTAGGAGGACAACATGTATGTTTCGAAGCCATGGGCATCAAAGGCAACCGAGGTGTACCGGCTGCACGTCGTGCATGGCATCGGCGGGGCCTCATAGGTATTCGCTCTGTCACAGATCTCCAGACCTCCGCCACAGGTCAGAAACGACACGTTCGCCCCTCGAAGCGCGAGTCCGTGACCGATCATTGAGTCGTACTGGACGATCGAACTCCAGTCACGAGGGCTCAAGATGAGCACGTTCTTTCCTGCACCCTCTGGCGCATCAGGATCCTCGGTGAGAGCGATTCGGTCGCGAAGCCGGCGGGCACTTCTGTGCTCAGGGGCCTGGCCGATCGCTCGAAGGAGGAACTCCACGCCTTTTCTCGCTTGATCCGGCACACCGGGGAACATCGCGCTGCTCATCCAACTCAATCGGCTTGCACCCCTGTGGAGTGAGGCATTCGGCCTACGAAATCGGGCGGGGAACGATCAACTTCGGCACTGATTGTCCGATGGGAACTCGTCTCGCTGAGTGGCTTCGACGTACGGCGACAGTCACGGGACCTGAACTACTGAGGATGATCATCAATGGATCTCGCTGGAAAAACCGTGTTGCTCACCGGCGGAACGGGAAGTTTCGGTCATGCGTTTGTGACCTACGTACTGGAACGGTGGCCGACCGCGACCATCCGCATCTTCTCCCGCGACGAACTCAAGCAGTTCGAAATGGAGAAACGCTTCGATAGCGACCAACTCCGGTTCTTCATCGGTGATGTGCGCAATCGATCGCGTCTGCTTCGGGCCATGAAGGGAAGCGATCTCGTCGTTCATGCAGCAGCGATGAAGCACGTCGGTGCCTGCGAATACAACCCGTTCGAGGCAGTCCAGACAAACGTGCTCGGCGGTCAGCATGTCGTTGACTGCGCTATTGATGCTGGGGTCTCACAGGTCGTTGCGTTGTCGACGGACAAGGCCGTGAACCCGGTGAACCTCTACGGAGCGACGAAGCTCTGCGCCGAGAAGATCATCACGCAGGGAAACAACTACGCGGCCCAGCACGAGACCCGTCTTGCTTGCGTTCGCTACGGCAACGTTGTTGGCTCACGGGGCTCGGTTGTTCCCCTCTTCGAGAAAATGGTCGAGTCCGGCCAGCCCTTGACGATCACCGATCCTCGGATGAGTCGCTTCTGGATCAAACTCGAGCAGGCAGTTGAACTGGTGATGTACGCGTTCGACAACATGCGCGGCGGAGAAGTCTTCGTACCAAGGCTTCCCTCGATGCGAGTTTCCGACCTGGCAGAGGCCATGGCCCCTGGACGCCAAACCGAGATCGTCGGAATTCGCCCGGGAGAAAAACTCCACGAGCAGATGATCACCGCAGACGAGGCGCGCCACACGATTCAAGTAGGCGATGTCTACGTCGTTCTTCCTGAGTCCCATGAGTGGGACAAAGGAACCGAGTGGAGTGGTCAACCGATGCCCGATGGGTTCGAATACATCTCCGGTGACAACGACTGGTGGCTTGAGGCCGGCGATCTCGCCCAGATGCTCTCATGATCCCGTACGGGCGTCAGTCGATTGATCAGGCCGACATCGATGCCGTCGTGGCCGCATTGAAGAGCGACTTCATCACTCAGGGCCCGGCAGTCGAAGAGTTCGAAGAACAGATCCGGGCCACCACGGGCGCTCGGCACGCTGTGGCGTTCTCAAACGGAACTGCGGCGCTTCATGGCGCCGCAGCAGCCGCAGGTCTCGGCTCGGGAGATCTCGTTGTGACATCGCCGTTGACGTTCGTCGCCAGCGCGAACTGCGCCAAGTTCGTCGGGGCGATGAACGCCTTCGTCGACATCGATCCCCAGACCCTCAACATCGACGTGGAACGGATCCCCGAGATCGCCGACGCCTTGGTCGCCGTGCACTACGCCGGACTGCCCGTCGACCTCGACCGCCTGTCCTACCGACCTCGGATCGTCATCGAAGATGCCAGCCACGCGATTGGGGCTACAACGCCGTACGGACCAGTCGGCAACTGCGCACGCAGCGACATGACGACCTTCTCGTTCCACCCGGTCAAGACCGTCACCAGCGCCGAAGGCGGCGCAGTCACGACCAACGACCCAGAGCTTGCGGCTTCGCTTCGGCGCTTTCGCAGTCACGGTGTTGTTCGGCCCGAGGGCGCTCCTCCCTGGTACTACGAAGTCACCGAGCTTGGCTACAACTACCGGCTCTGTGACCTCCAAGCCGCGTTGGGCACCTCGCAACTCAGCAAGGTCGATGCTTTTGTCGACCGTCGAAACGAGCTCGCGGCGGTCTACGCCAGCGGGCTGCGCGATCTCCCCGTTACAACGGCTCCAGAGATGCGTGTCGAGGGCCGCCACGGTCGCCACCTGTACCCCGTCAGAGTTGCTGACCGAGACCGGGTTGCGACCGAACTGCGGTCCTGTGGGATCGGCGTCCAACTCCACTACGTCCCCGTCCACCTTCATCCGCTCTATCGCGAAGATGGCTGGACGGATGGCGACTTTCCCGAAGCCGAAGCTGCAGCTCGGGAGCTCATTTCGTTGCCGCTGTTTCCGACTCTCACCGCCCCCGAACAGGCGACCGTCATCGATTCCGTCAGCTCTATTGTCCGGGAGGACGCTCTGCAATGAGTCTCGATTTCAACGGCCGCATGGTCGGACCAGGTGAGGCTTGCTACGTCATCGCTGAGGCTGGCGCCAATCACAATCGCGACTTCGATACCGCGATTGCCCTCATCGACGCTGCCGCCGATGCGAACGCCGACGCGGTGAAGTTCCAGACCTACTCCGGCGCCTCGCTCTACAGCACGAAGGCTCCGAAGTTCGAATATCTCGGTGACGAACTGGGCGCTGAAGCTCCTCATGAACTTCTTGAACGAATCTCGCTCCCACGAGATTGGCAGGAGGGTCTACGGGACCATGCGTTGTCCCGAGGCATTCATTTCATGTCGAGCCCCTTCGATCGCCAAGCGGTAGACGAACTGGATGCCCTCGACGTCCCTGCATTCAAGATTGCTTCCTTCGAACTCGTCGATCTCGGGTTCATCGAATACGTCGGCAGCAAGGGCCGCCCTGTCATCTTGTCGACGGGCATGGCATCACTGGGCGAGATCGAAGACGCGATTGCCGCATGCCGCAAGGGAGGGTCGGACCAGATCGCCATTCTTCAATGCGCATCGTTGTACCCCTCGCCCCCACACATCATGAATCTGGCCTCGATCAAGACGTTGTCCGGAGCCTTTGGCATCCCGGTGGGATTGTCTGATCACACCACGGGTCTCCATATCTCTTCGGCCTCAATTGCGGCCGGTGCCACATTCATCGAGAAACACTTCACACTCGACCGCTCAATGGAAGGTCCAGACCACCCGTTCGCCATCGAACCCGATGAACTCGCAACGCTCGTGAGTCAGATTCGCGACGTCGAGGCAGCGATGGGCGACGGCGTGAAACGCGGGCCATCGCCTGAAGAAGCCAAGGAGATGTACTCCAAGGCTCGCCGGTCGTTGGTCGCGGCGACCGACATCCCGAGCGGAACAACGATCACGGCGCAACACCTGGCTGTGAAACGACCTGGCTTTGGCATCGCTCCCAAGTTCAGTGAAGCGGTCATTGGCCGAACAGCCAAGAACGACATCGAGGCCGACGAGATTCTGTGTTGGGACATGCTCTGATGACTCCGGCCCGGGGCCCGATCGTGGCCATCATCCAGGCCAGAATGAGCTCCACTCGGCTGCCAGAAAAGGTACTACGACCACTGCTTGGTCGATCCGTTCTCGAGTGGGTCGTTCGAGCCGCTCAAGCAAGCGGCGTCTGTGACCACGTGGTCATCGCCACCTCGGCAGGATCCGACGACGACGCGATCCAGCACGAAGCGAATCGGCTCGGCGTGCTCTGCGTCCGGGGCTCTCTCGACGACGTGCTCGATCGGTTCATCCAATCAGTCGAAGCCGTATCGGATCACGCACAGCAGACGCTCGACGATGGCGCCGTCATTCGTCTCACCGCCGATTGCCCGATGCTCGACCCGAGCCTCATCGGAGCCGTCGCCGGTCTCTGGCATGCAACGGGCGGCGACTACGTCAGCACCGTCGCACCTCGCTCGCTCCCCCGAGGCCTCGACGTTGAGCTGGTGTCCGTCGAGACGCTTCGCCGGCTCGGCCAGGTTGCCACTGGCGTTGACCGCGTCCACGTCACATCTCATGTGCATCAACATCGGGCGGATTTTTCGATCTACGGCCTTGTCGTCTCACCCGACGCGTCAGACCTTCGGGTCACGCTCGACACGCCCGAAGACGCCGCTCTCCTCGATGGCCTCGCCGAACAACTCGGTGACGGGGCTCCTCGTTGGCAAGACGTCGTTGCCGCGCTTCGAGAGAACCCCGAGCTACGAGAACTCAACGCTCATGTGCTGCAAAAGGCGATTGCTGAGGGGTAGATGGCGTGCGATCTCAACACGAGACTGTCGACCCGCCCGATTGCTCAGCGATGACCTGACGGATTATTCGTGAACGGCCGGCCGAGCATCACTCGACCGATCCCCTGCCAGAAACCGACGCCGAAGGCCCAATGCGTGGCTTGCACGGCAAGAAAGCATCGAATTGGGTCGGCATCGGTCGCATCAGCAGTCCGCTTGGCGATCGCTGAAACAGCCATTGCGTGGGCGACCGGAACGGCAATCCGCGCGGGACCAGAGAACATCGCTCCGCCCGCAGCGGCGGATGCGACCAGAGCCGCGGGTGGAAGGCTTCGGGGGGATGGCAATCGTCGGTGCTTCTTCAGCGTCGAGACCTTGGCCAACCCGTAGTTGTGATATTGACGAACAAGCCCCTTGAGGGTGTCGCGAGGGAAGTACGTCGATCGGATCGAAGGGTCGAGCACAATTCGCCCACCCCTCCTCCGGATCCGAAGATTCAGCTCGTGATCTTCGGCCGCCCACTGCAGTTCTTCGGCATCGAATCCTTCGAGATCAATCAGGGTGTCGCGCTTCCAACAGCCGAGAAAGACGGTGTCGACCTCCGAGCGCTCGGTCGAATAGTGAAACTTGCCGGGGCCCATGACGAGCGGCGTGGAGGTAATGGCGGCGACGGCTCGCCCGAACCGAGTGCGGCCAACGGGATCCATGCGGCCGCCTACGTTGTCCGCCCCTGTTTCTTCGAGGACGGCAACGCACCGAGAGACGTAGTCCCGGGCGTAGAGCGCATGAGCATCCATGCGAACGATGACCTCGCCCCGGGATTCTTTGATTCCGATGTTCATCGCGGTCGCAGCCGTCACGCCGGGATTCGGAACCATTCGAAACGGTGACCCCATTTTCGTTGCCACCGAGCGTGTGCCATCGACAGACCCACCATCGATGACGAGCACTTCGAGAATATTGTCGTAATCCTGTCGCTGAATCGAGGCGAGGCAATCACGGATGAATGCCCGTTCGGTGTGGGTCGGAAGCAGAATCGAGACGGTTGGACGATGACGCAGCCCGAGAGCCTCGTCCATCGTGACGGCTTGAGCATCTGAACCGACTGCCACCGACGTGGTGGTCGTGGGATTCGTCGTGTGCGACGACACGCCCTGATTAGTCACGTTTCAGCCTCCATTGCCGATGGAAGGAGGTATGCGGTTCGACCCATCCCATAACGAGCAATCGGCGGAACCGAGGCCGTCTTGAGCCTGACGCGCGGCTTCACCCGTCGGATTCTCCTCAACACCGCTGCCACGATTACAACCGGGGTGTGGTCGGTCGTTCTCGGCGTTGGCAGCACCGCCGTGCTCCTAAGTCAGCTCGGCCTGGTGACCTTTGGCCTGTTCGCGCTGATCCAATCCTTTTCGGTTGTCGCGGGATGGGCCTCGACGTTCACCAACGGGCTCGCTGTCGCCTCGACACGACGCATGAGTGCCGTGGATCTCGCTCCGGCGCACAACCCGCAGACCACGTCGCTCCGATCGCTGCGCTCGATTGCGAGAGCTGGCGATCGACCATGGGAACCCGCCGTCACCATCATCATCGCAACGGGCTTTCTGGTGGGCGGTGTGTTTGCGCTCGGCGCACCTTTGCTTCCCTATGCCATCAATGGCCTGGAGGCTGCTGACCGAACGCCGACGACAACGGGGTTCCGGTGGTTTGCGCTACTCGTCGTGGCAGAAGCTTGCTTCATCGCGGTGTCGTCAACCTTTGAGGGGTTGCAACGGCTCGACATCAGTCGCGGCATCGACGCCTCTCGGCGCACCGTCACCGTCGGCGTTGCCGTTGCCGTCTCGCTTGTCTCGCCGCAGCTCGAAACAGTCCTGGCCGGCCAGGCGATCGCGGCCACTCTCTCCGCCATTCTCCTGCTCGGCGTCACGGGGCTTTTCCCTCGCTCGTTCCCCAAGACGTCAGATGTTTCCGCCTACCTGGCAGAGGCGGCAGGGCCGGCGATCATCAACGCGAGCGGCGTTCTTCACCGCACGATGGACCGAGCCATCGTTGCGGCAATGCTCGGACCGGCAACGGTCGCCATCGTGGAGGTTGCAACGCGTTTGCAGGACGTTGTTCGCCTGGTTCTTTCTGCCACATCGCAGGCAACGATGTCGGCGGCCCCTTGGCTTCGCTCTCGAGGGGCCGAAGACCAACTCAGCGGCCTCGTCCGCACCGCAACTCGTCTCACGACGGGACTGACCTTGATCGCTGCCGCGACGTTGCTCGCTCTGCGCTACCCAATTCTGGAGGCTTGGACAGATGCCGACACTGCTCGGGCCGCGGCTCCTCTTCTCGTCGTCGGGCTGCTCTATCTCGCCATCGAAGCCCCCTTTCAGGTCATCGGCAACGTCATGATCGGACTCGGCCAGTTTCGACGGCTGGCGATCTCGTTCTGGATCGCGGTCGGGGTCAATCTTCTCGCCACGATTTGGCTCGTGTCGCAACTTGGTGCGGTCGGAGCCTTCGCTGGCACGTTGGCGGGAACCGTGGTCATCATTGGCGTGCTGGCCCCTGAGCTCTTCTCGGTCACCGGGCACACACCTGGACAGGCGATTCGTTCGCTTGTCGGACCGGCGCTTCCGCCTGCTCTCGCTGCGTTTGGGGCAGCAGCATTCGTGACGTGGCTCGACCTCGATCTTTGGCTCACCATCGTCTTGGGACTCATCGCCGCAGGGTGTGCAAGCGTCGCCGTGAGTTGGTTCGGCCTCTTTGATGCGGATGAGCGCAGGCGAATCTCGTCAGCCCTCAGCGGGCCTTCGTCAGCGGCCGTCGCCGAGGACGACCGACCGGAGCGTTCTGATGAGGATCTGCACATCAAACAGCAGTGATTGCCTGCGCATGTAGAAGAATTCAAACTGGAGCTTCTCGAGCGCTCCTGCCTCATCGTCGCTGTATCCCGACTTCACCTGAGCCCAGCCAGTCAGGCCAGGCCGGACCAAGTGACGAAGTTCGTAGAACGGCAACTTGCCTTCGAGTTCGTCGACGTAGCGCCGCTGCTCGGGCCGGGGTCCTACGAGCGAAAGTTCGTTGCGGAAGACGTTGATCAGCTGGGGAAGCTCATCAAGATGCGAGGTACGGAGGAATCGTCCGAATGACGTCACCCGAGGGTCATTCGCGGTGGTCCACGATTGGTCGTCATCTTCGTCGTAGCGCATCGATCGAAACTTGAAGAGCGTGATATCTCGTCCCAGGTGACCGACTCGCGTTTGGCGAAAGAAGAGTGGGCCGCGATTGCCGACCAGGTTTCCGATCAGCACGACCGGTAGAGCGAGGAGAAAGATCGGGGTTACTGCGATGGCAACGACGAGGTCGATCAGTCGCTTCAGACGTCCATATCGAGATCGGTGGATCTCACCGATGTCAAACATCAGCGAGACTCGTTCGAGCTCTGCCACCGGCAGCTTCCCGAACCACTGCTCATAGAACAGTGAATAGGTTCGCACCCGCATTCCCGCAGTATGAAGTTGTGCAACCTGATCAACGACCCGGGTCGACAGCTGGGCTTCACGATCGAGCACGACGATGCTTGCCGAAAGCTCGAGTGCGACCTCGACGAGGCTCTGAGTTGTCTCCGGGCCTCCCTCGGCCTCCGCAACGCTCATCACCCGAGCCAAAGTGGCCGGACGCTCGGCATCGTCGAGTTCCTGCGCCAGTTCAACTCGATCCACCCAGTCGCTGATGATCAACACGCGGTCGCGCTGTTCAGCTCGGCTTCGTCCACCATCGACCAACGACGAGCAGATGGCGAACCACGGCGGCAGGACAAGCGCCGTCGCGAAGACGACAAACCTCGGAAGCAACGGTTCGCCGATGACCAGTTGCACGAGCGAGACTGC
The DNA here is from genome assembly GCA_937930695.1 of uncultured Acidimicrobiales bacterium. Lineage (GTDB taxonomy): Bacteria > Actinomycetota > Acidimicrobiia > Acidimicrobiales > SZUA-35 > CALEWY01. Next base: position 24,909 of record CALHCB010000136.1, read on the forward strand.
TAACGCCGAGGCGCCTGCGGCGGCGATGCCGGTGAACCAACGCGCCTTGCGGGTTCGAGGTAGGTCTGGCAGTCCAAGGGTGTAGGAAACCAGCAGCACGAGTGCCCAATACGCCATGAGCAAGGGAAAGCGGATGTCAGAGGTCAGGTCGTAGGTGTTCACGGCGACCGCGGCGGCGTGGAACTTGCCAAATCCGAAGATGGCCGCCGCTACGCCGAGACTTTGCAGCACGTGCACATACCGCTTCATCGGACATGACCCATCGAGATCGGATCGGACCACTCCATGCAGATCGGAGCAGAATCGCCTTCTTTCGCGACTTCAACGAAGCCAGCGAGCTCAAAAGCAGCAATCGATCGTTCGTTCTCCGGCTTGATCTGCGCAATGATCCGAGAGGCGTTTGTCATGTCCAACACCCGGGAGATTCCTGCCAGGATCAGCGGAGAGGCGAGTCCTTTCCCTCGGGTGCTTCGAGCAAGCGAGATGCCGATCTCGAAGCCGAGATCACACTCAGAGAACCTGACCTGGCCAATCGGTTCGCCGTTGAGCTCGCCGACAAAGAGCAACGGTTGGGGGCTCTGCAACTCGCGAGTCAACCAGCCCATGTGAGTCCCGCGGTCGACCAGATCAGTCGAGAAGCTCCATCGTCGGACCTCAGGCTCGTTGCGCCATTCCAGAAGGAGATCACCGTCGGCCATCGTGGCCTGACGGACATCAATCCTGGTCGAGCGCAAATGAGCGACAGCCCGATCAGCTCCCCGCCCGTCTACGAGCGACGAGGCGCGTTGGGCCATCTCTGATCTGCGGTTCTCATCCGTCAGCAGATCCTGCAACTGCGCAACAACAACCGTTCGGTCGAGCTCGTCGAGTGGCCCGAGGTACGTCGCACAGCCCTGACGATCCAAATGCTGAGCAATCGGCACCTGGTTTTCGGCCAAGGTCACCAGGGCCATCGGGGTTCCGGTACGAGCCAGCTCCCAAACTGTCGAGCCCGCAGCGACAACGGCAAGCTCCACTCCTGCGTACATATCTCGAGGCGATGCGTTCGCTCGAACCGAGGGTCGGAGGTACGTAACATCACGCCCCATCTCGGTCGGTGTGATGTCAGCCAGGGCATGAGGTCCATCGCCGTGATTCGATCCGCCGAGCGAAACCAAGACCCCAGCGCGTTCCTGTGCTTCGTCACACCAGAGAAATGACTCGCGGAGCAAGAGATACGACGAGCCCAAGAGTTGCCGACCCAATCGCTGGTGAATTGGGCTGGCCCCTGCGTTCTGATCGAGGTGAAGATCAGCTCTGTGGCGGCCACTGCGGGCATCATCGTCGATGGACAAGATCGTGGCGCCTGAGGCCGTCAGCTGATCCACCGTGTGCTGCCCGATGTCATAGCCATCGATCGTCACGACGTCCGGCTCGTGCTCCAGGATTCGTTCGGCGCCAGTTCTCAGGTTTCGCGGTGGCGGGAGAAGATCCTCAAGACTCTCGAGTTCGATGTCAGGACAGCTTCCGACAATCGTTCTGGTGGCGTCATCGATGACATCGACGACCATCGATGCTCGACCTCCGCGTCGAACCCATGCCTGGCAAAGCGCGAACGACCGCACCACATGGCCCAGCCCACTTTCGGGACCGTTCGCGGCCCGCGCCACCAGGCAATGATCCGACGAAGTCACCCCTTCCCATCGGCTCATTCGGCGGAAATATCAGCCGTTGAGGCCAACGCGCTGGGTGACGACCGAACGCATCACGTCGGCGGCCGTCATCGACGACCACGTTGCCAGCGCCACGACACCCAGGAACTTTGTCCCGTCCTCTGCGAGCAACCACAGGTCGCCGCGGCCGTTGAAGAAGAAGTCGACAACGAGAGATATTGCGAATCCGACTGCTGCAGCCGCCAGCAGCTCCCAACGGGTTCGACGTAGCTCGGGCAGCGCAGGAACAAGCCACAACCACGCGAGCGCTGCCTCGGCCGCGAGAAAGGCGATCTTCGGGAGGCCAGTCACAGATGGAAACAGATTGCTGTGCAACAAGAACAAGTCATCGAGCAAGAGCAGTCCGAAGACAAAAGCGGCACTTCGGAAGGCCACCGCGGCCTTGGTTCGGTCACCCAACTTGGTGACGAACGACGTGACCACGCAGCCACACACCGCAACGGTCCACATGAGCACACCGAGTGATGTCATCAGTCCCGCATACCAGTGCTGTCCGCCGACTTGAGATGCGTCAAGAAACAGCTCGTCGAGCGGCACTCTGCTCTGCAACGCAACAACGAGCAGTAACACGCTCGCCGCGGTCCACGACACGAACAGCGGAACAAGGGCTTGACGAGACCCGCGTCCTGCTCTGCGCTCACCCGTCATCAGTGTCGAAACCACTTCGGTGTATCGACAACAGACCGGAGCAAGTTGAGAAAGAACTTGGATTGAGCCCGTTGGGAAGTCAGTCTGATTCGGCTCGGATCCGCTAGGCCAACAGCGGCGCGAGGAACCGTCCGGTGTGGCTTGCGCTGACCTTGACAATGTCTTCTGGTGTTCCCGTGGCAACGATGGTGCCACCGCGGTCGCCTCCGTCGGGACCCAGATCGATCAGCCAATCCGCGGTCTTGATCACATCCAGATTGTGCTCGATCACGAGCACGGTGTTGCCCTGGTCGACCAGCCGAGTCAGCACCGTGAGCAACCGGCGAATGTCTTCGAAGTGAAGACCCGTCGTTGGTTCGTCGAGCAGGTAAATAGTGTGCCCCGTTGAGCGTTTCGCCAGCTCAGAGGCGAGCTTGACCCGCTGGGCTTCGCCGCCCGAAAGTGTCGGTGCTGGTTGTCCAAGGCGCACGTACCCCAGACCAACATCCACCAGAGTCTGGAGATGCCTGGCGATGGGCGGCTGGTTCGAGAAGAACTCGAGCCCTTCTTCGATCGGCATGTTCAGGACATCAGAGATGTTCTTGCCTTTGAACTGAATCTCGAGCGTGTCGCGGTTGTACCGAGCGCCTTTGCAGACCTCACAGGGCACATACACATCGGGCAAGAAGTGCATTTCGATCTTGATCGTGCCATCACCCGAACAAGCCTCGCAGCGTCCACCAGCAACGTTGAAGGAGAACCGCCCGGGTTGATAGCCGCGAATCGACGCTTCGTTCGTCTTGGCGAACAACTTGCGGACGTGATCGAACACCCCGGTGTAGGTCGCAGGATTCGAACGAGGTGTCCGGCCGATCGGCGACTGATCAATGTCGATGACCTTGTCGAGATTCTCCAGACCTTTCACACTCTTGTGAAGACCAGGCGGAACCTTGGAGCGGTAGATCTTCTGCATCAGGCTCTTCAGCAGGATCTCGTTGATCAGCGTCGACTTGCCCGATCCGGAGACACCGGTAACCGCGACGAAACATCCGAGCGGGATCTCGACATCGATATTCTTCAGGTTGTGTTCCCGAGCGCCCTGGATGGCAAGCCGGTCGAGTCCTGGCGGACGACGCAGTTCGGGAACCGGGATCTTCTTCTTGCCGCTCAGGTACTTGCCGGTCATGGAGGTTCTGCTCTTGAGCAGACCAGGGACCTTGCCCGAATAGACCACTGCACCACCGTGTTCGCCGGCACCGGGTCCGATATCGACGACGTGATCAGCAACCTTGATGGTGTCCTCGTCGTGTTCAACGACCAGGACCGTATTCCCGAGGTCTCGTAAACGCTTGAGGGTCTCGATCAGCTTGGCGTTGTCACGCTGATGCAATCCGATTGACGGCTCATCGAGCACATAGAGAACTCCAACGAGACCAGAACCGATCTGGGAAGCCAACCGAATTCGTTGGGCCTCACCACCCGAGAGCGTTGCCGCAGACCGTCCCAAGCTCAGATAGTCGAGACCCACGTCGAGCAAGAAACTCAGTCGGGCGTTGATCTCCTTGACGACCCGTTCGGCGATGAGCATTTCTCGGTCGGTGAGCTCGAGCCCCGCCAGAACCTTTGCCGCTTCGCCGATGGAGATCGAACAGATCTCGGAGATGGACCGACCATCGATCGTGCATGCCAGCGAGAGTGGGTTGAGACGAGCGCCGTCGCACTTCGGACATGCGACCTCGCGCATGTAGCCCTCGATTTGTTCGCGCTGACTGTCGGACTCTGCCTCGGTGTGTCGTCGACGCAGATAGGGCACCACTCCCTCGAACGTCGCGTTGTAGGTACGCACTCGTCCGTAGCGGTTCTTGTATTGCACAAGAACCTTCTTGCCGGTCCCGCCGTGCAGCAGAAGCTTCTGCTCCTTGGACTTCAGCGACTCCCAAGGGGTATCAGCATCGATTCCGTACTCATCGCACACCGCCTCGACAAGGCGGCCGAAATAGCGGCTCCGATTGCCCGCCCAAGGATGAATGGCACCTTCGGTAATCGACAGGTCGGGGTTTGGTACCACCAGATAGGCGTCGACCTCGTAGGTGGTGCCCAGACCGTCACAGGAGTTGCAGGCGCCGTAGGGCGAGTTGAAGGAGAAGTTTCGTGGCGCGAGCTCTTCGAAGCTCTTGCCATCGCTGGGGCGAGCCAGGTGCTGGCTGAACACCAGGATCTCAGCGTCGGTGTCGCTGTCACCCTTGGCCGGCACGACCTCGATCTCTGCGACGCCTTCGGCGAGGCCGAGCGCCGTTTCCATCGAATCGGTGAGGCGTCGTTCGATCCCGTCGCGCCGAACGAGACGATCAACCACGACCTTGATGTCGTGCATCTCATAGCGTTCGAGTTCGGGAAGATCTCCACCGAGTTCGATCAGCTCGCCATCGACGACGGCTCGAGCGAAACCCTGGGTCGCTAGATCGCCGAGCAAGGTTTCGTAGGTGCCCTTTCTGCCTCGGACGACTGGGGCAAGAACCTGAAACCGCGTTCCTTCAGGCAGACGCAAGACCTGATCGACGATCTGCTGCGGCGTTTGCTTCATCAGCCGCTCGCCGGTCTCCGGATCGTGTGGCGTGCCAACACGTGCGAACAACAGACGCAAGTAGTCGTAGACCTCGGTCACGGTGCCCACTGTCGACCGCGGGTTTCTGCTCGCCGACTTCTGGTCGATTGAAATTGCCGGCGAAAGACCCTCGATGAAGTCAACGTCCGGTTTGTCCATCTGGCCCAAGAATTGTCGGGCATAGGCCGACAGCGATTCGACGTAGCGGCGTTGCCCCTCGGCATAGATCGTGTCGAACGCAAGCGACGACTTGCCGGATCCAGACAACCCTGTGAAGACGATCAGCTTCTCGCGAGGGAGCTCAACGTCGACGTTTTGAAGGTTGTGTTCCCGGGCGCCCCGGATAACGATCTTGTTGCCCACCGGCGAAAGGTTATCTGGCAGCCATGCCCAGAACACATGTTCGCTCAGGCGGCTTCTTCGGCCTCAACGCGCCTCGAAGTGTTGGACGACGTAGTCGAACCCTTCGAAGACTTCGATCCGGGTTTCGTTGACCAAGACAAATCCTACGAACGATGATGCGGCCTCCACATCGAGCTCTCGGCCACTCCGGGTGACATAGCCAAAGCTGTCTGCTTCCGCTTGTGTCAACACCGTTGCTGCTTCTGCCCTGTCATCGGCGCTGACTGCGGCCAGCCAATCGTTCTCGATCACCTTTGGACCGCCTTCTCGAGACAAGAAGGGATCGGCAAAAACCAGGACTGGCTCATCGATCTGCACCAGTTGCTCAAATGCGGAACCCACCGCATTTGTTCGCTGAATCGTCCACCAGACGCCAAGACCGGTGACCGCGAGACCAACGCCGGCGATGGCTCGTAAGTACTCAGGCGATCGACTCTCGAGATGTGACACAGCAATGGTCATCAACGCCCAGCCAGACAGCAGGATGTAGCGGCCGCCCCATTGGGGCAGCGCTCCCCCGGTGAACTGGACGGCCCAGACAAGTGGGAGCGACCCAAGGGCGACGACCATGACGATCAGGGCCTCAGGGTCCCGACGACGAACGCCACAAGCCAGACCGACACCGGCCAGCGGCGTCGTTGCGATCATGCCTTGCACAAAGCTCGGCCCGATGGCGACAACTTCGAGGAACAACACCAGGTAGATGCCTCCGACGATTACCGCGGGGATGACTGGCCGATGGCCATCGAGTACGGCGATCGTCAGCCAAGCAAGACCAGCGACCAGGGCAACCGCGGCGATCATCCCCGTCAACTGACCGGGAGAGAATGGTACGGCTGCGGTGATGATGGCCTCTTCGAACCGCAGACCCAGCGAAGAACCGCCTGCGGCGACAGTGCCGGTGGAGCGGCTGGTGCGGAAACTCTCCCCCACCAGGCCAATTTCGAGCACCGCGTTCGCCGCAATCATCAGGATCGTGCCGAACACCATGGCTGCTCCGCTGAAAAGAGCAGAGATGACTTGGCGTCGGAGCAAGAGCATGCCGACAAGCACGATTCCGGCAACAAAGCCGTAGACCAGCGCCTCTTGACGCATCGTGCCTGCAGCGCCAAAGAGCAACCCCGCGCTCAGCGCGGCCAACAATCCTTCCGAGCCATTGCATCGATCGATGAGAGCCACGACACCCCAACCCATCAGCGCGATGCCGATCGAGTGCTCCCAGAAGTCGAGCGCGTAGACAAAGAGCGGGCCCGAAAGCCCAACGGCCCACGTGGCAAGTGCACCATCAAGCGACCCGAGACGACGAGAGAGTGCACCGGCCGCAAGTGCGGCGGCGATTGTGCCGAGCATCGGCAAGAGCAAGGCCGCTCGGTAGCCGCCAACGGCGTACAGAGGTCGAGCAGCGAGAATCATGGGGAGCGACGTCACATTGATCCAGCTGTCATCAATGCGCTTGGTCGACCACATCGGGTACAGCGACCCATCGGGATCGTACGAAGCTGCCCAATACCCGAGGTCAGGATCCCAGTCTCCGCCTTCGACCATTGCCTCGAGTGTTGCGGTCTTTCCACCCGTATCCGTGCTGAGGTACGCGCGAGGATCAGTCAGTTGCGCAACCCCGAGGTAGAGCACGAGCAAACACAGTGCGATTGCAACTGGCCGTCGCCACCAAGGTCGAAGACCCGCAGGAACTGGGGCCGATGATCGTCGTTCGCCGACGTCGCCAGAATGGCCAGCGGCCGCATTGTCCGCGAAGTCATCGACGCGACGTTCCGCGTCAACGATCCCATCAGTGCTCAGAACGGTGTCGGACATCGAGACTCCCATCGGCCTGGAGCGCTCGTCCTTGACGAAAACGCGAAACCGGGAGGCGCTTGTGCGCCTCCCGGTTTGCGTTGTGTTCTTTGAGGAGAACTGGCTGGATCAGCCGCCGACTGCGGAGTCGACCTGGCTGAACTTCTCTGATGCGCTGGAACCGAGAGCGGTCACGGCTG
>CALHCB010000137.1 GCA_937930695.1 uncultured Acidimicrobiales bacterium
GATGGTGATGTCTGTCTTTTCCAGCGGAACTTCGACGACCTCGATCGACTCGGCCTTTTCTGACCACTCATCGTCAATCTCAATGACGGCATCAGTCAGGTCGATCTCCAGCTGCTCGAGATCCTCGATCTTCTCACCGACACGATTCCGAGCCGACTCCAACCTGGACTCGATTGAACCGGATTGCCGATTGCCGGAGGCGGCTCGCCGAGCGGCAGACGCCATTGAACGAGTCTTTCTACGGCCTCCAAGCAGCCCCCCGAGGATGCTGCTGCCAATGTCGATCGCGTTCTGCGTCTTGCGCCCCTTGGCCTGGGTTTCGAGCTCGGCGACGCGATCCTCGGCCTTGGCGAGGGCTTTCTGGACCTGCTCATGCTTGGTTTCGAGCTTGGCTCGGATCTTCATCGCCTCCTCGTCCGCTCCCTCATCGGCTGCTGCCTCGCAGCGAACGACGAAGTCCTCGGCGGTCTCGCCAGGCCGAGACCAGAGCTTGAGCTCGGGATTGTGCTGGAGGGCGATTGTTTCCTCGGTGTACAGCATGTTCTTCAAGTCAGTTTGCGCGGCCTTCAGCTCCTTGGCGGTGAACTCGAAGTCGGGCAGCACATAGATCGCACCATCGGGAGCCTCAACCACGAAGTCACGATCGTCGAAGTCGACAGGCATGGCATCGTCGACATCGATTCGCGAGCCACTCAGCGGAATGATCGCCTCCCATTCTTCGGTATGGCGGAGCTTTGACTTTGTGTCATCAAACAGAAGATTGACCCGTGCCGCGAGCGCGGCGTGAAGCCGAGTCGACGAAGCATCGACACCAACCTGATCGAGCCACGGCGCCGAAGGGTGGACGTAGCGGACATCGACACTGTCCGGGATCTTCGGCAGGACCGACGATTCGTTGTCGGCCAGAACGGGCTCGTCGGCTTTGAGATCTGCGGACGCTCCGGCAGCAGGCGTCGAGGCACCGGACGAGATGGCTGGCGCGTGATCAGCCATCAAACCACCGATTTGGTCCCGAGTGAGAGGTCCGGCCAGATAGCTCATCGCCCAGCGGGTCGTGAGGAGCGGGAGTTCGCTTGATCGGGTGTTGCGCAACATGAACTGGCGTTTGCCCAGTCCACTGATCGTGCGTTCGACTTCGCTGATGTCGATCTCGCCATCGGCCGATCGGAGCCCATCGATGAGACGATTCTTGTCCTGTTCGGTTTGCAGCCGACCGATCATCCACGTGCCGGCGTTGCTGATGGCCTTGTAGTCGAGGTCGACCGGGTTCTGGGTCGACAACACGAGGCCGACGCCGAAGGCGCGCGCCTGCTTGAGCAGCGTCAGGATCGGCTTTTTGGAAGACGGGTTCCCGTTCGGCGGTGCCAGTCCCATGACCTCATCGATGTACACCAGCACACGAAGCTCACCAGTTCCGGCCTGTGCCCGCATCCAGCTGATGAGCCGGCTCAGCACCAACGTCACAGAAAACTGACGCTCGTTTTCGTCGAGATGTCCAAGCGAGACGATGGCGGCTCGTGCATTGCCGTCGGAGTCCCAAAGCATGGTCTCCATATCGAGAGGATCGCCCTCGGCCCATGCGGCAAAGCTCGGGGAGGCCAGAAGCCCGTTGAGCTTCATCACGAGGGCCTGACGATCCTTCGCCGGGAAGAAGGTGTCAAGATCGAGAACTCCGAGCTTGCGCATTGGAGGATCGAGAAGCTGGCCCAGCAGCGTCGGCAGGTCGAGATCCGTACCGTTCTCCCAAGCGCGGGTGATCAGATTCGCCATCAAGATGTGTTCGCGACCCGAAAGCGGGTCTGAGTCAACACCGATGAGCCCGAGCAGCCCGGAAACGGTCGCATCCACCTCGTCTTGGCGTGCGCCAGGATCGTCCGTTGGCGGAACGGACAATCGACCAAGTGCGTTGATGGGCACGCCGATCGTTGAACCAGGGGTGTAGATCACCGGGCTCGCCGCTTTGTTCAGCGCTCCCACATCCGTGCCGTCCATTCCCCACGAGGCGAGACCGCTCTTCCACAACTCAGCCGTTGACTCGGCCATGTCAGCGGTGGTCGTCTTTTGTACACGTGCCGTTCCTTCGTCCATCCATGGTTCGAAGTCATCCGGGGCCAAATTCGGGAAGGTCAAGGCCAGATTGCCAAGGTCGCCCTTTGGGTCGATTGCCAACACGGGAACACCCGAAAGCAGCGCTTCTTCGAGGAGCACGATGCCAAGACCAGTCTTGCCCGAACCCGTCATACCCACGATCACACCGTGTGTCGTGAAGTCTGATGAGTCCAACAGAATTGGTGTGCCGGTGCGATCGCCAGAGTCCGCATCGATCGTCTCGCCGATGAACAGCTCTCCCGGCCCGCGTTCCACGTCAGTCATTCGCCACTCCGTCTTCCAAAACTCGTTGATTCTGCGTTCAAGCGTCGCATGGTCCCGAAGCAATCGCACTGATGTCCCCAAAAAGAGGCACACTGGCAACGCCCTCATGTTTGGGGGCTCAGATTGCCCGATGAAGGAGTACCCCAATGGGACTGATGGACAAGATCAAGGGAATGTTCGGTGGCGCCAAAGATGCCACGTCCGGACTGACCGACAAAGCAGCTGGCGCAACCGGTGGCCTCGCTGACAAGGCATCCAGCGCAACCGGTGGCCTCACCGACAAAGCAGCCGGCGCAACCGGTGGCCTCGCTGACAAGGTCGGCGATGCCCGTGAGAAGATTGGTGGCGTCGTCGAAGGCGCCGTCGACAAGGTCGCCGATGTCGCTGACTCCGCCACTGGCGGCAAGATGAGCGATCAGATCGACAAGGTGCGCGACGTCGCTGACAAGATTGACGGACAAGAAGGCTGACGCCTCGCTTCGGACAACTCCGGAGCAACTTCTCATTGGGACCGGCGGCCTCGGCCTCCGGTCCTTTTGCGTTTTGTTGGGAGTCTCAGCTCCTAAGTTCTCCCGCAGCGCCCCGCACTGCGCTGAGGCCGACGTCGGCCTGCTGCCCCGCACGAGCGCCAGCAGCAAGACCGCCGACATTCGAAGAAGAAACTCGCATCGTGCCAAGTCGGGGAAAGGCCTCTTCGACGGCTTGGTCAACGCGCTCGACCCTGTCCGCAAGAATCGGCAACAGACCTCCTGAGTCCGATTCGGCCTGCGCTATCACTCGGTCCTGGGATTCATGAAGCCGCGCCGCGATGACGTCGGTAAACCCAATCAGGAACGAATGACGGAACGAGCGCGTTGCGTTCCCTCGGGCTCCAAGGACCGAGCCGTGGTTGAGCATCATGTTGGTTGCCTGGAGAAGCAGCGAGGTGAACAAGATTTCTACGATGTCGAGATCTGCATCGTGTCCAAAGATGGTGCAGAGCGAATCGTTTCGATCCATCTGACTGACCATGTCGATCGCATCTTCGGGCACGCCGACGATGACCCGGCACCGGTTCGCTTGGGCCACCGCACCGAGCAGACGAGCCTTGTTCTTTGAATAGGGCTTCGAAACAACGATGCGACGAAAGATGACGTCGCCGCCGCCCGTCCGATTATCGATCAACGCCCGGTCGATGGCATGAGCAGACATGAGCTCTTGAGCTTTCGCAGTGAATGCCGCGGACTCTTCAGCAAACTCGCTGGATTCGGCCTTGGCGAGCAACGCTCGCACGCGTTCAAGAACCTTTGGATCCAGATCGTCATTCGCCATGAGCTCACTCTGCCAGAACGGTGTGACAGTACGAACCTGACGGACTAGGACGAGGTCGACCGACGATCTCCAAGAAGCTCGGCCATCAACTGAAGGTCGGCCTCGTCAGGCGGCGCGGCAACTCGGCTGCGGAAGTCGGCGAGGTCGTCAGCCTCGATAGCCCCGGTCCACACGGCAAAGACTTCCGCGAAGTCCCCTGCTCCCGTTTCGAAGTCGGCCGCCCCACTCGTCGGCCACCAATCCGTCGACTCCTGTCCTCGACTCCGGAGCCAGGAACGACGCTCGTTGCCATCGTTCATGGTGACGTCAAGGGCATGCCCGAGCTCATGGGCCAAAACCCGTTCGAGATCGCCCGCATTATCACCCGGCCGAACAAAAACTTCGATTCGCTGTTCATGGCTCCAGGTGAAGCCAGCGACATCGCCAGAACCAGACACGAATTCCAGACGCCATCCAGGAAGAACTGGAGACCAGTCGGCCCACAGCCCTTCTACGGCCAGCTCCGCCAGTTCTGCGTGATCTGCCTGGCCGTAGTGGACCACGGCATCTCCGTTCGCCTGCACCTGTGCGGTGTTCGGCAAGCCGACGCCCGGAACGACCGCAGCACCAGTCAGCGCCCCTGCTCCCACAATCGACAGCGCGAAGACCCCGTTGTTCAGTCGCTCAATGAGCGTCCGACTCCTCGGTTGTTGGCCCGCGCTGGTCATCACATCGAACTTCGTCGTGGTAGACGACGCATCAGGTCGACACGTCATCGCTCATGATGTCGACCTGTTGAGGGGGCCGCTTGAGAAGCGCTCTCAAACAGGCGGAGGGCCCGCAGCCGCTTCGACCAGGTGACCAACAAGGTCCTCGAGGCTCGAGTGTGTGTTGATTCCACTCGTGTTCGGCATCAGGTACACCGGGCACCCACCGAGCGACGTCGATTGCCATCCAGCCTTCGCCTTCGGCTCGTTCGATGCCTGCCGCCAGCCGGTGAGGCCAACCATGATGATGGTCTTGGGTTTCAGCCAATGGACCAGGCGCTCGAGTCGGGCTTGACCAGCCCGAAACTCGACGGCGCCGACCTCATCAGCCCGCACCGTCACGCGCTTCACCAAATCGGTGAACCCAACGCCATCCAACGTCAGTGCATCAATTGGTTTGCGATCGCTCGTGACGATTCCTGCTTGGAGAGCAGCTGGCCAAAAGCGGTTGCCGGGTGTGACGAATCCGATCCCTTTTTCTGCGGCCGTCGGGCTGGGATTCAGCCCAGACACCAAGAATCGCATTCCCGGGGAGACGTAATCGCACAGTGATTCGACACGTAGGTACTCCGGTCCCGTCCCGGAAAATCCTGCGCCTTCGATGAGAGATGAGAACGGAACCGGCAGGTTCCCGTCGATGTTGATCCTGGTCGCAGCCCCGGCGGGAAGCGCCCGGTGCAGCCTCGCAAGCCAAATCGGGACGGCGCCCGCGTCAATCGACGATTCTCGACGAAGGCCGACTTGGTCACACGATGCGCGCAGAAGCAGATCAGCCATTGAGTTCGCTGGGGATCTGTTCAGAGGGTGCGCGCACGGCGCGAACGGTAGTCATGTTTGCTATGCGCTTCCAAACAAGAAGGGAGATTCACCCGCTCAAAACGTCGGTCAATCGACCCGCCTTCTTCGATGTCAGAGTCGCCTTGTAGACTCTCGCTCATGACTGAACTCAAAGATCTCCAGCCCCTCGAAGAGGCGCTCGGGATGATCGACCAAGGACTCGGTGGTCTCGCCGAACGCCAACTGGTCTCCACCGCAGAGGTGACCGATCTTCTGCTCGACGTGCGGGCGCTGCTCAATGCACTCGACCAGTCCGAATCCGTCGCAGCCCCAGCGGCCGTGCCAGACCTACCGGAGGGGGACGAGCCGGCGGGCAATCCAGCCGAGAGCTGAACCAGTAAGAAGCCCCGCCGCCACATCGGAGCCGTGGTGCATGCGGGCATGAATGCGGCTTGTCGCGACGATTCCGGCAACGCTCCACCACACAGGCTTTGCAATGGGCACGGCGTCGGTGAGCAGTACCGCGGCCATAGATGCCGAGCTCGCGTGGCCACTCGGGAAGCTCGCCGTCTTGGGGCGGCGAAGATGCGGAGCACCCTCGATCAAATCGGGTCGCTCACGCTTGAAAATCGGCTTGATCATCACATTGACAAGAACCGATTCGACCCCCAGCGCAATCGTCATGCGCTTGGCATGTGGTCGCAGATGCGGCACAAAGACCGCACCTGCAACCGACAGGACATGCCAACAGGCGGAAAATTCAGCCGCTTTGCTGGCGTTGTAAAACACTGCATCTGCCACAGCGTTGCCGCGCAAAGGATCGAAGGCTTGGTCGATTCGAGTATCGAAGCGACGTACCAATGCTGCGAGCTTGCTCAGCTCGCTGCCTGCCACTGGGCGAGCAACTTGGTGAATTCCTCACCGGGATTCGCCGGCACGACATAGCCGTCCTCGTTGTTGATGGCTTCCCAGTCGTCACGAACCGACTCTGCGGTGATTTCTGCACCGCGGTGCGTGCCCTGGGTGAGGCCGATGAAGAATCGGGCGATCGTTCCACCAGCGGCGGAATAGACATTGCCGGACGTGTCACAAGACTCGTGGGCCAGGTAGATCACGACCGGGGTGACGAGCTTGGGGTCGAGCTGGTCGGCCATGCCCCCGAGGAGCTCTTCGGTCATGCGAGTCTTGGCCACTGGGGCAATGGCATTGGCCCGAATGTTGTATTTTGCTCCCTCAGCAGCGAGCACACGGGTGAAGCCAACGAGGCCGATCTTGGCAGCGGCGTAGTTTGTCTGGCCAAAGTTTCCGAGCAGACCCGAATTCGATGACGTATTGATGACCCGTCCATAGCCCTGCTCACGGAAGTGAAGCCATGCTGGCCTGGTCACATAGAAGGCACCTTTCAGGTGCACATCGATGACTGGGTTCAGAAACTCATCGGTCATCTTCGGGAACGTCTTGTCTCGCAAGATTCCCGCGTTGTTGACCACGATGTCGATCTGGCCGAAGTTGTCGATGGCCGACTGCACGATGGCTTCGCCGCCCTCCGGTGTTGCCACCGAGTCGGCATTTGCAATGGCCTCGCCACCAAGCGCTTCGATCTCGCCGACGACAGTTTCTGCTGCTCCCTTGGAACCGCCAGTTCCATCGACCGCACCACCGAGATCGTTGACGACGACGCGGGCACCGCGGCGAGCCAACTCGAGGGCGTGTTCGCGGCCAAGCCCGCCACCAGCACCGGTGACAATGGCGACTCTTCCGTCGAATCCGAGATCTGCATCTGTCATGAATCTTCTCCGCATTGTTGATCGGCCAACATGGCCGGTTTTGCCCGAGATCGGAACGAATGTGAGGCTATCGGCGACAGGTTGTGTCGAACCAAAGGGGACCCACCATGAACGACGCCGCAGAAACCGTGCTCTATAACGTGAGTGACGCAGTAGCGACCATCACGCTCAATCGCCCAGAACGCCTCAATGCCTGGAGTGCATCGCTCCACACGGGCTACTTCACCTCGCTCGACAGGGCGGCCGCGGATCCTGATGTTCGCGTGATCGTTGTGACCGGGGCTGGTCGAGGATTTTGTGCCGGTGCCGACATGGACATGCTCCAGGGAATCGGAAGTGCAGACGGAGACGGAGACGACGATCGCAGAGACGAATCGTGGGCCCACACCCACGCCATGTCGATTCCAAAGCCCGTTATCGGTGCCATCAACGGAGCGTGCGCCGGACTCGGTTTCGTCCATGCCATGGCGTGTGACATCCGCTTTGCGGCAGCCGGAGCCAAGTTCACCTCGGCATTCGGCCGACGGGGGCTCGTCGCCGAGCATGGCGTGTCTTGGACACTCCCCCGTTTGGTTGGACAGGCCGCGGCCCTCGACATTTTGTTGTCCGGACGAGTGTTCCTGGCTGAGGAAGCCAAAGAGATGGGCGTCGTCAACAAGGTTTTCGCGCCCGAAGAACTCATGGCGGCCACCATGGAATATGCGAAGGACCTCGCCCAGAACGTGTCGCCGAAATCCATGGCCGTGATGAAGAACCAGGTGTATGCGCACCCCGACATGGCCATCGAAGATGCCTTGGCCGAGACCAATGTCCTGATGGCGGAGAGCCTGCGTCGTCCTGATTTCAAAGAAGGCGTTGCCAGCTTCGTCGAGAAGCGTGCGCCCCACTTCCAGCCTCTCGAGGGCTAGATGCTCGAAGGACGCCCCTCCGTTTGCACGGAGGGGCGTGTACCTACAGCCCGATGCAGGTGAGGCACTGGTCCTCGTGACGAACCGCGGCCGCAGCCGCAGCGTCGTCGTCTGATTGGTACTGCGGCTCGTCGGATCGGTCGGTCCTGGTGTCGCCGCCGGCCTTCTTGGTCGCTCCGGCTTCTTGACGGCGACGGCTCCAGCTCAGCGGATCGGCCTTCCAATCGTCGTCGATGTAGCGGTAGGGCAGATCGGCGATCCCAGGATTCGACAACGCCATGCCCGCAATCAAGCCTTCCGACAGGATTCGCCGCTGCGTCTCAGGTTCATTCGGTGGGCCGGTGGTGTGCCCGAGCGGAAGGTCCAAGAAGACTGAGCGAGGTGGATTGGCGCTTGCGGTAATCGTGCGGGCCGAGGTAAATCCGACCGTGGGGAATCCATTGGCTTCGAGGTGACGTGCGATCAGACCGACCGACTGGTGACACACCGGTCATACCGGCACCAGCAGCACCAGATCAGGCTCCTGAGCCCGACACTGTTCGAGAATGAGTTCAGCAGTCGCTGCGAGCATCCTGCGAGTCGAATAGATGCCACCCATGAACGCCACCGAACTCTCGGTAAGTCCGCCGATCTCACCGTCGGCAACCATCTCGCGGAGCCGGTCCATCGGAAAGACGCAGTTGGCATCCGCCCGA
The DNA here is from genome assembly GCA_937930695.1 of uncultured Acidimicrobiales bacterium. Lineage (GTDB taxonomy): Bacteria > Actinomycetota > Acidimicrobiia > Acidimicrobiales > SZUA-35 > CALEWY01. The sequence continues at coordinate 8,598 of CALHCB010000137.1, forward strand.
GCGTCTGCCTGGTCATAGGCGAAGTGCGCCGTGCGCAGTTCCGCGGTTGGTGCATCATTCGGTATGAGCCGGATGGAGGTGTCGTCCTTGGTATGGAAGGCAATTTGTCCCTTCCGGTAGATGCCTCCGGAACCGATCAACATCACCTTCGATGCAGACAGCGGCTTCACGATCGGCTCCCATGCGGGTGCATCGGGTTCGCTGGCCCACCGGTAGGAGTCGTACCCAAGGCTGTCGTAGAGGCGCTTGGTTTCGCCGATGTAATCGGCGGGTGGGAGTGAGGATCGGCCCTCGAGAACTTCGCTCATGGATCGAGCCTAGAACTACCCTGCGCCGGGGTCGAGACGACGCACCAAGGTCGCCGCCTCCTCATCGATCCCATTTTCGAGCGTTGCTTTGAGCGCTCCCACAAGGGCGCGAGTGAGAAAGCTGGTTGACCGACCATCGATCGAGAAGTTGATCTGTGTCGCCTGCCCCGCCGGCGCCAACGTCAGTTCGACCTCGACCGAGATCCCTTTGGTGTCTGCGATGGCACCGAGCAGCGGTTGATTCGCCGTGACCTTGGCCCGATCACGGATGTTTCCAAGCGGTGTCTCTATCGAGAAGGCGAACGACCGCAGATCGCCGGCGTCATCCCACTTTCCGTCGCGAAGATCGTGCATGCCACCGAGCCCCTCCCACGTCTCGAGGCGCTGCAGCTCGGCCCAAACCTCGGGGAGAGCTCGATTGACCTCAACCTGCCGAGTCGGCATTCAGGACGTGATCCCGAGCTCGTCGCGGGCAAACGACGTCCACTTCTTGTAGTCGATCTTGCCGTTGGGCGCCCGGGTCAAGGAGTCGGCGACCAGCACGTGGCGCGGCGCCTTGTAGCTCGCCAGTTGGCCCTTCACATGCTGGATCATCTCCTCCTCAGAAACCGTCCCGGAGACAGTCGGTTCGACCACTGCCACAATGATCTGGCCGAATCGCTCATCGGGTACTCCGACGGCAATGGCGTCGACGACGCTGGCGTGTTCCTTCAGCGCCTCTTCGACCTCTTCGGGAAAGACCTTCTCCCCACCGGTGTTGATCGACACCGAGCCACGCCCTAGCAGGGTGACCGACCCATCGGATTCGAGAGTGGCCCAATCACCGGGAATGGCCAAACGGCGGCCCTCGTAGTCCTTGTAGGTGGCAGCGGTCTTGACCGGGTCACCGTAGTAACCAACCGGGATGGGGCCGGACACAGCCAGCAGGCCGACTTCACCCGACCCCGGTTCGATCTGACGTCCATCCTCGGTGAACAGCGCAGCGTCGGGGCCGAGAGCAAACGAGGCCGTTGTGGTGTCCTGGTCGCCAACCGATTGACGGG
>CALHCB010000138.1 GCA_937930695.1 uncultured Acidimicrobiales bacterium
CCGGTCCCCGAAGATGAACGCGGTGACCTCGCCGAACTTGGCGAAACAGCACTCGGCTATCACACCGATCCCGGGGTATTGACGCTTCTCCTGCAGGACGACACGGGAGGTCTTCAGGCCGAATCTCGAAGCGAAGGTTGGATAGACGTGCCTCCTCGCCCGGGAACCATCGTCGTGAACCTTGCCGACGCGATGCAGGTGTGGACGAATGACCGGTACTGCGCGTCGGTCCACCGAGTCCTTCCTATGACCGAGCAGCGGCGATTCTCGATCCCCTACTTCTCGAATCCCGTACGCGAGACCCTGATCGAACCGCTCCCCGAGCTGTGCGGGCCCGAAGTCGGAGCGGTCTATCGGCCCTTCGTATGGAGCGAATTCATGCAGGCCCGCAACGACGACAACTTCGTGGACGCGGGAGCAGAAGACACCCAAATTTCTGCCTACAAAGTCGCGCCAAGCAACTAGCCGACCTGTGGCTTGCGCCGATGGCTACACCGGAGCGTTTGCTGCCTCAGGCACGTCGAACGTGGTGGTCAAGAGCTTGACCATCTGTTCGCTGGGACCCGGTCGCTGAAAGTAGAAACCCTGGATTCGGTCGATGCCAAGCTGACGAAGAATCGCAACTTGCTCTTCTTCCTCAACTCCTTCGGCCACAACCTCCATGCCGACAGAGTCCGCAAGAGCAACAATCGCCGTGATGATCTTGCGGTCCACGATGTCGTTCGCGACATCAATCACAAAGGCCCGGTCGATCTTCAGGGTGGCCACCATGTCGAGCTTCTTCAGCTGTCCGAGCGACGCTCGGCTGGTGCCGAAGTCATCGATTGCCAGCTGCACACCCATCGCGACGAGCTCGTGAAGCACCGTCAATCGATGGTCGAGCCGGTCAACAATGAGTTCTTCGGTGATTTCGAGCTCCAACTGAGTTGGCTTGATGCCCGTTTCGGCCAAAACCCGACGAACCGTATCAATGAGACCGGAGTCGATGAGCTGACGTTCAGCCACGTTGACCGAGACCATGATGTCTCGACCAACCGCGGAGCTCCAGACCGCAGCCTGACGGCAAGACTCCCGCAAGACGTGTTCGCCCAAGTCAACAATGAGTCCAGACTCAGCAGCAACCGAAAGAAACGCTCCAGGAGGCACCATGCCGCGGACGGGATGTTGCCAACGAACGAGCGCCTCAAGACGATCCACGCCGCCGGTTCGAATATCCACGATGGGTTGGTAGTGGACCACGAGCTGGCCAGTTCGAATGGCACGGCGGAGTTCCCGCTCGACCTCGAGTCGAGCAACAGCCTGAGCCCGCATCTCGTCATCGAATACCTCATAGCGAGCGCCACCAGCTTCTTTCGCCCGGTACATGGCGAGGTCAGCGTCACGAAGAAGATCCTCTGCGGAGGCTTCGCCCTTGGCGACATAGGCGATACCGATGCTCGTGCTGATTACCTGTGACGACTCGTCGCTGAGGACGGCCGGTTCCTTGAGCGAATCAAGAACTCGATCCGCCAGGGCGGTCAGATCGCCGATCGCTGGCACTCCTCGGGAGACGATGACGAACTCGTCGCCACCGAATCGACCGATGATGTCGTCTTCTCGGATGATCCCGTCGAGACGTTTGGCAACAGCAACGAGCACCTCGTCGCCGGCTGAGTGGCCGATGGAGTCGTTGACAACCTTGAGACGATCGAGGTCGAGAAACAGCACGCCGATCAAGTCAGCACCACGTCGATCGCTGAGGAGCCCAGTGAGCTCGTCGGTGAGCCCCGAGCGATTCAGCAGTCCGGTGAGGGCATCGTGCTTTGCGTCGTGTTCGCTTCGCTCGAGCCGACCGAGTGTGAGCGAGTGCCGGCGCATGGCGAGGGCAAAGAGTGCCGCGAGGCCAGTGAGAACGAGGCCACCGAGAAGCACCAATGTGCTCAACCAACGGCCTGGCTGCACGCCGTTGGAGTAGCCCTGGATCTCCCAAAGTGTGTTTTCCTCGGTGAACTGAATCGGGTCACCGATTGGATTCTCGAGCAGGTCCATGGAGAGCGTGGATCCAACCGTGGTTCCGTTGATCAAGACCTCCAAAGCGACTTGGTCGGCATCATCGACCGTCGGGAGGCCCTCGACTGCCTGTTCCAGCACCAGGAGTCCCACAACGACTGTGTCGTTCGCCCGGGGAGCTTCCTCGTCGTCAGAAATCGTCACTGGGCTCATGATCAGCAGCGTTGATCCGTCGACCATGGCGAAGTCATCCGGGATCTCTGAGTTGGAAACCGCGACCGTTTCTTCGAGGAGACGAGATTCTCTTACGAGGTCTTGAAACTGTGTTGATCCGACGAAGCTTGTGCCGGTGAGCTCGTCATCGTCGAAGCCCCGGATCCTGGTCACGACGTAGTGCGGGTCAGCCGGAGGGTCATACCGGTCGAGAAATCGATCATTGCCCTGCTCACGATCGGTGAGCGCGCTTGCTGCCTGCACCGACCCGATTCGTTCAATCACCAATGCGTGGTTGTCGGCCAGACCGACCGTGTCGAAGTATCGATCGATCTGCGATTCGCTGAGATTCCCATCGTCCCCAATTCGGATTCCGAGCCCGTCGATGCCGCGGACCTGCCGCTGGATCACCGATTGCAGTTCAGACCCCTGCGAAAGAAGCTCGCGCTCGTAATCAACTTCGGCCTGGGACGTCTCGACTCCACGTAGACCGAACCACGCAACGAACGACAAAAGCGCTCCGAGAGCCAGTATCGCCGGCGCAATCGGGGCGCGACCGAGCCAAGACCGGGAAATTTGGGCCGTCGATCCGTCGTTCACCCTCTCCCTGTCGGCCAGGGAGGCCCATTCTCAAGCCTGGGGAGGGGTTGGCCTGACGTCAAAGGCTTCCCACCGACCAGGGCCCCCGGCTCGAACCTCGAACATCACGCGAATCCGCAACGAGATGACCCGAGAACCGTCCGCAATCGAGGTGCAGTGAAAGAAGAAGGTGTCGCCGTTGTCATCCTTGATCGTGCCACTCCCGTGATCGACGTCGAAAGTCGCCACCGTTCCAAGCCGAGCGTCTGAGGCGGGCATACGGTCGGGCTCGCGATCAGTGGACGATTTTGGAGAGCGCCAACTCGAGAATGTCGGTTGCACCCGCATCCTTGAGCGCTGGAATCAGCACGTTGATCTGGTTCTTGGCGACAACAGTCTCGATCGCATACCCGGCGCCACCGTGGAGCTCGTTCACCGTTGGAGACTTCATCGACGGCAGCAGGCCGATGACCGCCGCCAGCTCGGGCGCTGTCGCCACATTGAGCTTGACGAGCACTTGGGTGCGTGCCTCGAGCGCACCCCGCAGAAGACGCAACAGTTGCTCCATGGCGTGTCGCTTCTCAGGATCTGCGTACGACGCCGGATTGGCGACGAACTCCGAGTAGCTCGTGAGCATGGTGTCGATGATCTTGAGACCAGCCGCCTTGAGCGCACGGCCCGTTTCGGTGATGTCCACAGCCACGTCGACGATTTCGGGCACTTTGGCCTCGGTCGCACCGTAGGAGAGTCGAATGTCTGCTTCGATGCCTTTTTCGGCAAAGAAGCGCTTGGTGATCTCGGGGTACTCGGTTGAGACACGCACACCGTTCGGAAGTTCAGATACCGAAGTGATCGGAGAATCTTCGGGCACCGCCACCACAATTCGCACCGGCTGCGAGGTGGCTTTGGAGTACTGCAACTCCCCGAGCGACTCGACGTCGCTTGATGTCTCTTCGACCCAATCACGTCCCGTGATACCAAGATCGAAGAGACCTTCGGAGACATAGACGGGAATCTCTTGGGGCCGCAGGATGCGAACCGACTCGACCCTGGGGTCATCGATCGTTGCCTTGTAGTCGACCGACGAGCTTCGCTTGACGGTCAGATCCGCCGCTTCGAACAATTCGAGCGTCGACTTTTCAAGGGAACCTTTGGGGAGCACGAGCTTCAGCACGCCGACACGGTACCCCTCTGAACTCTAGGCCCGACCTGAAATTAGCTCGGACCAACGGCTCCGTCGTCGAGGTCGAGCAGGTGGCCCATCCGCTCGCGCTTGGTGCGCAAGTAGGCGATGTTCTCCGGTGTCGGCACCGTTTCCAGCGGCTCCCGGCTCGAGATCTCGAGCCCGTATCCATCGAGCCCGCCGTATTTGGCAGGGTTGTTGGTCATCAGCCGCATCGTCGTGACTCCCAGATCGACAAGAATCTGAGCTCCGATCCCATATTCTCGGCCATCCGCTGGCAACCCGAGTTCGAGATTGGCGTCGACAGTGTCAAAGCCCTCGTCCTGCAGTCCGTAGGCCCGGATCTTGTGACCAAGACCGATTCCTCGACCCTCGTGCCCACGCAGGTAGACGAGCACGCCTTCGCCCACCTCGGCAATGCGGGCCATGGCTTGTTGCAGCTGAGGGCCACAGTCACACCTGCGTGAACCGAAAATGTCACCGGTCAGACATTCGGAGTGCACGCGAACGAGCACGTCTTCCTTGCCGGATGGCTCGCCCATGACGAACGCAACGTGCTGCTCGCCGTCGAGCAGAGACTCGTACACGGCGCACTGGAAGTCGCCATGTTCGGTCGGGATCTTGGCATCCGAGATGCGTCGAACCAGCTTTTCGTGCTTGCGGCGGTAGCGAACCATGTCCGCAATCGAAATGAACACCAGATCATGTTCTTTGCAGAACTCGATCAGATCTGGCACCCGGGCCATCGTTCCGTCGGGCTTCACGATCTCACACAGCACCCCTGCTGGCGCCAAACCAGCCATCCGAGCCAGATCGACCGCAGCTTCGGTGTGTCCGGCTCGCTTGAGCACTCCGCCTGGCCTCGCCCGGAGCGGGAAGATGTGGCCAGGTCGAGCAAAGTCGGCGGCCTGGGCATTTGGATCGACCATGGCCCGAATCGTGAGCGCCCGATCGTGAGCGGAGATTCCGGTGCTGGTGCCGTGTCGATAGTCGATCGTGACGGTGAACGCGGTCCGCATCGCTTCGGTGTTCTGCGACACCATCAGATGCAAGTCAAGCTCGTCTGCTCGGTCATCGAGAACCGGCGCACAGATAACCCCTGAGGTGTGATTCACGAAGAAAGCGATCTTCTCGGCGGTGGCGAACTCCGCCGCCATGATCAAGTCGCCTTCGTTCTCGCGGTCCTC
>CALHCB010000139.1 GCA_937930695.1 uncultured Acidimicrobiales bacterium
ATCTCCACCATCATGTTGAACTTCATCGCAACCGGCGGCATCGTCGCTGGTCTACTTCCCCGCTTCATCGATGACCCAACGGCACCAAATCAGGGCACCCGCCAGATCGCGGAATCCGGTTGGTTGCCAGATCTGAACGGCCTGCTCGAGCTCGTGACTCGCGAGATCGGCAAGGGCCGTCACCTCACCGGCGTCTTTTTGATCGCTGTCGTCGTCGGCATCGTCTACCACGTCGTGATCAACCGCACCCGACTCGGCTTCGATATCCGGTCGAGCGGTATGAATCCGTTCGCTGCTCGCGCCGGAGGCGTCCCGCCAAAGAAGATGATTCTGGTTGCGATGCTCGGCTCTGGCTTGGTCGCTGGACTCGTCGGCATGCCCGAGATTCTCAGCGAGAACCACGCCTATGACCAAGGCTTCATCCAGGGTCTGGGGTTCGCCGGCATCGCCATCGCCCTCCTCGGGCGCAGCTCCGCGCCGGGGATGACCTTTGCTGCACTTCTCTTCGGTTTTCTGGACTCGAGCTCTGCGGTGTTGCAGGTCCAGGCGTCCGCATCCAGCGAAATTGTCGTGATCATGCAGGCAACCTTCCTGCTCGCCGCGGTCGTCGCCTATGAAGTCGTCAATCGGATTCGACAACGAGATGAAGTGTCTCGTGCCTCCCAGGCCACAGCCGTCGGAGGAGCATCCGCATGAGCGCCTTGCAGAAGATGCCCGCATGGGCCCGTTGGTCAGGTTCAGCCGCCATCGGCATCTTGATCCTCACCATTGTCCAATCCTTGAGCGGCACCGATCTTCTCACCGACGAAGGAACGTCGCGAGCGATGATTCGGTGGTCGATCCCGATTCTGTTGGCCGGGCTCGGCGGGCTCTACAGCGAGCGAGCCGGCATCGTCAACATCGGCCTCGAGGGGATGATGATTCTTGGCACCTGGTTCGGGGCCTGGGGTGCGTTGAACTGGGGCCCATGGGGAGGCCTGCTGGCTGGCCTCCTTGGTGGCGCGCTCGGCGGCTTGTTGCACGCCATCGCCACGGTGAACTTCGGTGTCGACCAGATCATCTCCGGCGTCGCCATCAATATCCTTGCGCCCGGTCTCACCCGCTATCTCTCTGAACGCGTTTTTTCTGGCGAGACGGGTGGCTCGGTTTCCCAGTCGCCTCGAGTCGACGGGTTCGACAGCTTCACCGTTCCCGGGCTTGCCGATCTGCTCGGGACCATCAGAGATCAGGAGATCTTCTGGATCTCTGACATGGCGGGCTTCAGTCGCGGCCTTGTCGCGCAGATGTCATGGTTCACATTGATCGGGTTGTTGTGCGTGCCCATCAGCTCTTGGGTGCTGTGGAAGACGAAGGTCGGGCTTCGCCTTCGGATCTGCGGAGAAAACCCCGTTGCCGGCGAGTCGCTCGGCGTGAACATCTATGGCCACAAGTACCTGGGCGTCATCATCTCTGGGGCGCTCTCCGGCCTCGCGGGCGCCTTCATCGTGATGGAGTTGGCTGGCCTCTACCGAGGCGGCCAAACAACTGGTCGCGGGTTCATCGGTCTCGCTGCACTGATCTTCGGGAACTGGCGTGCCCTGGGGGTGCTTGCCGGCTCCTTGTTGTTCAGCTACCCGTTTGGGCTCTCTCTGGTCGATTTCAACGCCGAGTCCAGCGGCGAGGCAACTCGAGCAGTCCTGCTTGTCATTGCCATCGCGTTGGTCGGCGTCGCCGTCTGGGCGTACCGATCCGAGAAGAAGTTCGACGTGGCGCTTGCTGCTGGGCTCGCGATTGGCGCACTCGTCTGGTACCTGGCCACCGAGACTGCAGCGTCGTGGCTGCCGAACACGATGCCATACGCCCTCGTGCTGATCGTGCTTGTGTTCGCATCGCAGAGATTGCGTCCACCCCGAACCGCCGGTCTTCCCTATCGCAAGGGCGAAACCTGACCAACTCGGGATGTCCCTTCGCCGCCAGCTTGCGAGAACTGCCCGGAGTGGGCAGATTTGAGCCCTCACTACCAAGGGGTCTTCATGGGACAGCTCGATAACAAGGTCGCCATCGTGACCGGCGCAGCATCTGGCATCGGCGCTGCAAGCGCCATGCGTTTTGCGGCCGAAGGTGCGGCCGTCGTTGCCGTCGATATTCGGGGAGCGAAGGCCCAAGAGACGGCGAGGGCCATCAACGACAACGGCGGCCACGCCATCGCAGTCGAGGCCAACGTCGCAGATGCTGGTGATGTGGAACGGATGGTGGCCGAAACCGTGCAGCAACTGGGGGGACTCGACGTGCTCTTCAGCAACGCTGGCACGCTTCGACCCGGCTCCGTGGTCGAACTCTCCGTGGACGACTGGGACCTCGTCATGGGAGTCAACGTTCGATCGGTGTTCCTGGGCGGCAAATATGCCGTCCCCGCCATGCTCGAACGAGGTGGTGGTTCGATCGTCAATACCGCGTCCATATCAGGACTCCACGGTGACGGTGGAGCTGTTGTGTACGCGGCATCCAAGGCCGCAGTCATCAACCTGACGCGGGCCATGGCCACCGACCACTCGGCCGACGGCATCCGGGTGAACGCCATCTGCCCTGGCACCATTGAGACCCCGCCGGTCAAACGCATGATGTCCGACCCAGCGGTGCTCAAGGTCAATATCGACGCCCACAGCATGGGCAGAATTGGTCAGCCCGAGGAAATCGCCAATGCTGCGCTGTGGTTGGCCTCAGATCAGTCATCGTTTGTCACCGGCGAGCATCTCGTCGTCGACGGCGGCCTTCGGTCCCGCTCACCGCTCGGCCGACTGGCTGACCCCCGCCCCGCCCACAAGCGCTGAAAGCGGGACCGAACCGTCCCGCTTGAACTCACCCGCTCTCTTCCACGAGGATCTCCAGATGACTGCAGCTGTGCTCTATGACGTTGCTGACCACATTGCCACGATCACCATCAATCGGCCCGAGGCCTACAACTCGCTCAACTACGAGGCGTACGAGCTGCTTTCCCAGTTCATCGGCGACGCCGACGCTGACCCCGAGGTACGGGCCATTATCTGGACCGGTACCGGTCGAGGTTTCTGCACCGGTGACGATGTCAAGGAGCTCCTGGGGGCAGGAGCTGAAGAACTCGCCAGAAGACTTCGCACCGGGGAAATTGAACTACCCGGAGGGCCGATGGCCAGATCCGATACGCCGATCATCGCTGCGGTGAACGGGGCAGCTGTCGGCTACGGAATGGAGCTGAGCCTCCTCGCAGACATCCGCATTGCGTCAGAATCGGCTCGCTTCTCTGAGATGTTCGTCAAGCGAGCAATCGTCGCGGGACCAGACAGCTTCGAGCTACTTCCCCAGTTGATCGGGCACGCTGCGGCCGCCGAGATGCTGTTGACGGGCGACATGGTCGATGCTCACGAGGCCGCCAGAATTGGATTGGTCAGCGAGGTCGTTCCTGACGACCAGCTGTTGTCGACCGCACGGGCCCTGGCCACACGAATCACCGTCAACGCTCCACTGGCCGTCCAGGCGGCGAAGAAGGCACTGAAACTGAACCGTGCCCAACAAGGCGACGAGTTACGAACATTTCTCGGGACACGGCTGAACGAACTTCTCAAAACAGACGATCACCAAGAGAGCGTCGGCGCGTTTCTCGAGAAGAGAGAACCCTCGTACCGGGGCCGTTGAATGAGAGTTCTCGGCCGATCGAAGTGAACGAGTTCGTCGACTGGATTCGCGTCGAGGGTGCGAGAACCCACAATCTGAAGAACGTGAGCGTCGACCTCCCAAAATCGGCACTGGTCGCCTTCACCGGAGTATCAGGCAGCGGCAAGAGTTCGCTCGCGATCGACACGATTCATGCGCTCAGTCAGCAGTGGTACCTGGAGGGACTCTCCCCATTCGTTCGGAAGTTCCTGGTGTCCGATGGTCGCCCAGACGTCGATTCGATCACGGGACTGGGAGCGAGTCTGGCGGTTGACCAGCAAGGTTCGAACAGCAATCCAGACTCAACCGTGGGCTCGCTCGTTGGGGCGCGCCACCCCCTGCGACTCCTCTTCTCTCGCCTCCCAGCTTTTGCTTCGGGAACGGTCGACGACGCTCGCAGCCGACCGTCCACCGCGTTTGATCCCACGCACCCTGACGGTCAATGCCATGTCTGCCTTGGCGTGGGCGGCGACCTCGAGGTGGATCCCAGTCTCGTCGTGGCCCACCCGGAGCGGTCGCTGCTCGATGGCGCATCCGACTACGCAGGCAAGCTCCGTACACGCAAAGGATCGACCGTCGAATTGGCCAGCATTCCCGCCCTCGCCAAACACTTCGGCGCGGACTTGGCTACGCCTTGGAACCAGCTGCCAAGTGCCTTTCGCACTGCTTTCCTCTTTGGTACCGACGAGAAGATCGATGTCGAGATACCAGGCGGCGGAACCCACACAGACTGGAGCTTCAACCGAAACGCTCCACTCGTGGGAGCGGTAGCCGAGCTCGGGCGGCTCCACCGAGATGCCAAGAGCGAGCGCGCCCGCAAGAAGTATCGGGCGTTCTTTCGGCTCACCCCGTGTGAAACCTGCAGCGGGTCGGGCGTCAGCACTGCCGCCAGGACCGTAACGATCAATAACTGGACCTATTCCAAGGCCGCCAATGCTGTCGTTGGCGATCTCCGCGACTGGATGCAAGGAGTTCCGGACACGTTGAATGCAACGCAGGCTGAAATCGCCACGCCCCTCCTCCACGAAATCAGCACCAGGATCGGCAGTCTGGCCAGACTTGGTCTGGAGCATGTCGCGCTCGCCCGCTCGGTCCCGACATTGTCGGGCGGTGAGCTGCAACGAGTTCGACTCAGCGCTCAGCTGGGGTCGGGGCTCACCGGAATCGTCTATGTCCTTGACGAACCGAGCAGCGGACTCCACCCGGATGATCGCGACGAGCTGGTCGAGGTTCTCGCCGAGCTTCGAAACCGAGGAAACACTGTCCTCATTGTCGAACACGACATGGAGATCGTGCGCCAGTGCGACTGGGTCGTAGACCTTGGCCCGGGCGCGGGAACCAATGGGGGAACCGTGCTTGCGTCCGGCCCACCAGCCGAGGTCGCGACGAACAGCGAATCGGTTACAGCACCGTTTCTCCAGTCGACCACCGCCGCGGCACGACGACGCCCCTACCGACAACGGGCCGAGCAGTGGCTCGAGGTCGGCAACATCAACCGCAACAACGTCACCAACGCCACCATCACGATCCCGCTCCATCGCTACACGTGCATCACCGGTGTCTCCGGGAGCGGGAAGTCCAGCGTGCTCACGGCGACTGCCGACGCGGTGGCGGCCGAACTCAGCACCACGCCGTCCGACGTCACGGTCACCGGCTCGAGCGACATCCGCTGGGTCGAACACGTCACCCAAGCACCGATTGGACGCAACGGCCGCTCGAACCCGGCGACCTACACCAAACTCTTCAATCAAATCCGACGGCTGTTCGCGAGTTGTCCAGAAGCAATCGAGCAAGGTCTCGACGAATCGAGCTTTTCCTTCAACACCGACTCGGGACGGTGCCCAGAGTGCGATGGCAACGGCGAACTCACCATCGACATGCACTATTTGCCCAGCATCACCACGATGTGTCCGGTGTGCAAGGGCAAGCGATTTCAGAGTCACATCCTCGCGATCACCATCGACGAATTTTCCATTGCAGACGTACTTGACATGACCGTCGAGCAAGCCGCCAGAACTCCCGCGCTGCAAGTTCGAGCGGTGAGCGACGTGCTCGTCCATCTCATCGACGTCGGACTCGGCTACCTGACCCTCGGCCAACCGGCTCCCGCGCTGTCCGGCGGCGAAGCGCAACGACTCAAGCTCGCACGGCTGCTCACCAAAACCACCAAAGCGGGACGTGGCCTCGTCATCCTGGACGAACCGACCGCTGGCCTTCACCCGAGCGACGCAAACCGAATCATCGACGTGATCGAATCTCTCGTCGATCGCGGAACCACCGTTCTCATCGCAGATCATCAACGAATCACCCATCGCGAGGCCGACTGGGTCATCACCACCGGTCCGGGAGCGGGACCCTCGGGAGGACAGATCATGAGCCAAGCCGCGGTCGAATGAGTCCGGACGATTGCCTGACGTGACGCGCTCGCCATAAACTTTCGTCTTGCTGACTTCAGCGCAACTTGCCGACTGGCACCGTGATGGGTACCTGATTCTTCCCGAGCTCATCGATCCTGAACGCTGTGACGAGCTTATTGCTCGAGGGTCCGAGCTCGTTTCAGCCTTCGATCCTGCCAGCCATCGTTCCGTCTTTCGCACCGAGCAACAGGAGCGAGTCTCCGACGGTCGCTTTCTTGGTTCCGGAGATCGGATCGAATTCTTCTGGGAGGACGAAGCGTTCGATGAGAACGGTGAGTTGGCCGTCGACCCGCTCGTGGCACTCAACAAACTCGGTCACGCTCAGCACGACCTTGATCCGGTCTTCTCTGCTTTCTCTCGTCAAGACCCTCTCCCCGAGCTTGTCCGCGACCTTGGGGTTGTTGACCCCAAACTTCTTCAGTCGATGCAAATCTTCAAGCACCCACGGATCGGCGGTGAGGTCGGTTCCCATCAAGACGCCACCTTTCTCTACACCGATCCAGTCAGCGTGATCGGGCTGTGGTTCGCGCTCGAGGACGCAACGATCGACAACGGCTGTCTGTTCGCTCAGCCAGGTGGACATCGCGGTCCACTGCGACAGCGCTTCCGGCGAGCGGTTGGCGGCGGCACCGAATTCATTGATCTCGATGCCACGCCATTGCCCGAGCTCGGAAGCCATGACTTGGTTCCGCTCGAGACGCCCAAAGGAACATGTGTCGTCCTCCATGGGCTGCTCCCTCACGGATCCCACCCCAATCGTTCTGCGGTGTCCCGGCAGGCCTATTCACTCCACATCATCGATGGCGGAACGGCCTATCCCGACGACAATTGGCTGCAACGATCGACACTTCCACTCCGAGGCTTCTGAGAAGCATCACGGTCCGTGGTTTTTGGGCTACGGAACGGCGCCAAACTCGACCCCCAGACGACAATTTTCGGGGAAATTTCCGCTCAACGAGGCGAAAACCGCTTCCGCTGAAGCCGTCTCGCGTTCTGTGGTTACGATCACGATGTGGAGCAGCCAATGGGCGGTGGCCCGCGCGGTCACAGACCCCGCAAACCCCGACGCGCTCGGTCGGTTCTCGCCGGCTTCGTGTTTGGCGCGGTCATGGCGATTCCCGCGGTTTCCTACGCAGGCATCCTCACTCAGAATTTCCAACGAGCTTCGGTCACCGTCGGGGATCCGCTCGTCCAGGCCTACGACTACCAACTCGGTTCGAATCAGACGTGGCAAGGAACGGCCGATTTCGACCTCGGTACCTTTACAGACACCATTGGCGACCTCGAAGAACCTGCGGCCACACCGCTCGATCGACTCACCTTGGAGCCGATCGGTCCCGATGGCGTTGTTGCCCCAAACATCACCGACATCCCGTGGTGGGACACATCGTGGAACACCCGCCATTGCCTCGAGCTCGACCACACCGATCCTGCCGCCTCATCGGTCACCGAATACCAGTACCGCGTCGAGTTCGACGACCTGGATCAGTTGGCGCTCGATGGTCTCGTCCAAGCAGACTTCGGTGACTTCCGGGCCATAGCCGCCGACGGCGCCACCCAACTCCCGATGTGGGTCGATGCAAATGATGACGCAGTTTGGGTCCAGGTCGATCAGATCGATGCCGCAGCGACCACGCACTTTTGTCTGTATTTCGGCCACGAAACGGGTAGCCAGGTCCCGCTGGCGAACCACTCCGAGGTCGATGTCTTCACCTACAGCACACCGAAAGACCTTTACTACGCGGTCCACGACAACTACGGAAGCGGCGCTGGTGTCCAAGTCGACATCGCCAGCCTCGTCGATGGCAACACAATCACCCGCGACGGCGTCGGTACCACCTCCCAGACGCTGAACTCTGGCGAACTCTCGACCTTCGACGGGATGCAGCCGAGCAGTGTCATCTCAGCCACCGGCCCTCTGACAGGCCGAGTCGGCGGCGTCGCTGGCGCTGGCGGAGCCACGGGCCGGGGCGATGGTTATGACTCCCTGATGCCAATTTCGTGGGCAAACACGAACTTCTTGATCCCCTCAGAACGCCGCCAACAACGGGTGCACATCTATGCGCCGTTCGCGACCTCCACCGTTCGGATTTACGAGGGTGCGAACGTCGCTCCCATCGCCACGGTGGTCGTACCTGTCGGACAGGCGGTCTGGATCGAGCCGGTCGGAGACCCGATCAACAACGAGTCAATCGTCGTCGAAGCGGACGTTCCGGTGCTGGTGATGCACGACCGAACGGACTCGGGGAACGACGTCTATCCGGTTGTTCCGTTCCTTGATGATGAATGGTTCGGCGTTTCCTCCACCACCCGTGCCAGCGCCGACACGACCACGACCCATGTCGATCAATACCAATCGAACACCGCGGTCGAGGTCGATCGAGCCCTTACCCGCGGCCAGTACGTCTCACTCGGCAGCGGCGGGTCCCAAGGCGGAGGCGTCGGTAGCGGCACACGGTTGGTGCTCGACACCGACACCATTGGCGACCCAGAGGTGAGTCCGCCGGGAGCGACCTTTGCTGCGGTCACCCAAGCTGACTCCGACGGCAACGAAATTGCCACCTTCTTCCCTCGCCAAGAACTCAACAATCGGTACCTCATTCCAACGAATCTGCAATACGTCGCGTTCTCCTGTCCAGACCCCAACGTCGACATCGTGATCTCTGCTCCGGGCGTGGCTCCCGTCACCGTCACATGCACTGGTGCCGCAGGCAGCACTGTCGGCTGGGCGAAGCACACCGCCAACCTCAACGTCGTGCGAAGTACCGCCGGGGCGGTACCGACACCCGGCGAGGCAATCGAAGTCGCTTCGACGGATGGCAAGCCGTTCTACGTGTACTACGAGCACCGAGCGTCCAATGACGAAGCCAACGTCCTCGGTATGAAGCAGGCTCGCCAGCTCACGTGGCCCGCTCCTGTCGAAACAATCCGGCTCGAGGGACTCTTCCCTGAACAAGGAACCTGGCTCAGCCCGACCTTCCTCACTCCAGCAACCACTGGCGTGTTCGGTGAGCTCAACTTCACGGGCGAGTTCGACCCAGGAACAACCAATATTCGAGTCCAGGTCGCGACTGGAACAACCCTCCCGCCGACAGATTTTGTGGGCCCAGACGGGACCACCGGAAGTTTCTTTGATATCGAAGACCTTCCCCTCGTTCTCGACTTCGATCACGACGGCGACGACCACGTGCGCCTGCTCGTCACGCTTGTCACCACAGACAAGACCGTGACGCCCCGGGTCGAAAGCGTCGGATTCGACTATGACCTTCCGCTGATCAACCGACCGCTCGGAGTTGCCTCCCCGATTGCGGTCGAGACCGTCGCCACTCCCGAGGTGCAGTCGGACTACCTGATTCGCCTCAAGACAAACAGAACCGACGTCGCCGGCAGCGAGGTTCGGCTTCTCGATGGCGGGGCCACAGCCTCCGTTGTTGCTCGAACACTCCGGTTGGAAAACGTCGCCCTCGCGATCGACTCGACGCAGACCACAGGTGGCACCAGTACACCCGATGGCCCTCAGCCCTTCGGGCCGGGGCAGTCGCTCTCCGTCCTCGGCGATTTCTCTCTGGCTTCGGTTCCCGACACCGGCTCGCTGGTTGTTCTCGTTCATGTCGACGTGCAAAGTGGCGGCATCATTGCCGAGACCGATCTCGATGTGCAGTTGGAGACCAATCCATGACCGACGTCTCTACCGAGGCTGCCGCGATCGAAGAAGAGGCAGAGACCTACGACGAACTGGTCATCTGGGCAGCCAAGGGCGCCATCTTGGTCTTGTTGGCCAAGATCATTTCCGTGGTCATCCTCGGTCAGATCCTTGGCGCCCCCGCCGGAGTGGACTTCTGGTTCGGTTTCATTCCGCATCTCATCTTCTCGACCACCCAAGCGAATTTCACGTTGATCGTGACCCTCTCGAGCCTCGCCATGGCCCTTACCGGGTTGATCTTTGCCGGCTTGACCTACGCCGACCAGGTCGATGAGTCCACCCAGCAGCGGACCGGGCGCGGCATCGCTTCGGTGATTGCTCTACAGACGCTCGCGATGGAGGTGTTCCGCCACGAAGTCATCGATCCGACCATCCGCTGGCGCCTCGCGTGGCTCGTGATCGTGACCGGCTTAGGTGGTATCACCCTTATCGCAATAACCATATGGAAAGATCTGCGGCGCGGAGTTGAAGAAGAACTACAAGGGAGTCCGAAAACATGACGCGAGCAAATTCTCGTGGACGGTTCACCAAGGGCTGGGCGATTGCTGCACTCGTAACTCTGCTGATGGCCGTTCCGGCCGCTGCTGGAATTATCGTGCAGAACTTTCTCCGAGCTGATATCACCGTCAACGACGCATGCTTCACCAAGACAGACGGTCCAGACGTCGCTTCGGCGAGCGGTCTGTTGACCTTCGACACCACCTCAACGGTGACCGGTGGAGGTGTTGATCTCCTCCAGGAGACCGCCACGTTCAACGCGTTCGCTGGCG
>CALHCB010000140.1 GCA_937930695.1 uncultured Acidimicrobiales bacterium
GGCCATGCTGCACGCCCTCGTCTCGGAGGGTCTCGAGCGCCCACATTCCCAACACAGCAAGATCCACTGCCGGCTTGTAGCCAGACAGATCTTCGGCTTCGAGAGCCAACCCATCAAGCGAAAGCGAAACGACCTCTGTCACCGGCGTGTGGACTGCTGGGCATCTGCACGGTCGTAGGCGTCGACAATGTCTTGGACAATCCGGTGTCGGACCACGTCTTTGGAACCAAGACGAACGAATGCGATGTCGTTGACCCCGCCGAGAATCTGCTCGAGGCCACGGAATCCGCTGCGCCCTCCAGCAATATCGACCTGAGTCTCGTCCCCTGTGATGACGCAGTGGGATCCGAACCCGATCCGAGTCAGGAACATCTTCATCTGCTCGGGGGTCGTATTCTGCGCTTCGTCCAAGATGATGAAGCTGTCGTTCAGAGTTCGGCCTCGCATGAAGGCAAGCGGGGCAACTTCGACAACGCCGCGTTCGAAGAACTTGGCCATGCCTTCTGCCCCCACCATGTCGTGGAGCGCGTCATAGAGCGGCCGTAGATACGGATCGACCTTGGACATCAAGTCACCGGGCAAAAAGCCAAGGCGCTCCCCAGCCTCAACCGCAGGACGGGTCAAAATGATTCGCTCGACCTGCTTCTGCTGGAGGGCTTGCACCGCGCAAGCAACGGCGAGCCAGCTCTTCCCGGTACCCGCCGGACCGATGCCGAACGTGATCATGTGCTCCCGAATGGCATCGAGATAGCGTTTCTGCCCGCCGGTCTTCGGTCGCACCGCTTTGCCCCGCGCAGTGGTGAGCACCCGGTCGGTGAGAACCTCGGACGGACGTTGATCCGACCGGACCATGTCGATGGCTCGCCGGACCACAGGCACTTCGAGACTCTGCCCCTGTTGCAGGATGATCACGAGTTCCTCGATCACCTTGGTCGCATCAGGAGCATCTTTTCCCTCGACGGTGATCTCATTGCCTCTGGCATGGACCTTGGCGTCAAACGCGTCTTCCACGATGCGAAGAAACTCATCGCGGTGGCCGAGAAGGGAAGCCATCAGCTCGTTGCTGGCGACGTTGATTTTCACAGAACTGTCGATTCGCCGAGGATACTCGACGAGTGTCCGACCTGAGCACCAGTTCTCGGAGCGAGAACGACACGGTGATGCACTGCTCGACGCCAACAAACGGCTGCGGTATCCTTTTCGAAGATGCCTGGTCGGCTTCGGTAGCTGGAACCACGTGGCCGCTCATTGCGAGACGGCCATAGAACAGCCACCCATGAACGTTCAACCTTCATGGAGCCGATCAAATGGCAACCCGAGTCACCCTGCACACTGTCGATGACCACTTGGTCGTCGACAAGCTCGCCCTCGAAGGCGATCGAGGCGACCGAAAGGCCGAAGCGGCTTGGCTTGCGCGAGCTCGCAGTCAGATCGTCGTCCGCTTGCTCTCCAGCGACGACAAACAGATCCGAACGTTGCACGGTGGCCAAACCACGCTGCGGACAACGAGTGACAGTCCTCAGATTGTGGCCCAGCATCTGCTTCGTCTGGCGCGCGGACTCGCTGATCTTCACGACAGAGAGCTCGTGCATGGCAAGCTCACACCCGACCACATCATCATCGATGGTGAGAAGGTGCTGTTGTGTAGCCCACTTGGCACCGAGACCGACCCGCTCGTCGACCTGAGAGCTATTGGGACCATCGTGCATGGGTTGCTCGATCGTTGGGAGAAGAGCGGTGTGGCGATCCCACGTCGAGAAGAGTGGGCTCGGGTCGTCGCGAGGCTCGATGGGGCCGACGAGCGAACAACTGCACAACGGGTTGCCCGATGGTTCGCTCCCCTCGTGATCAGCGCACCGCCGGCCCGAGACGGCAGGGAAGACAAGCGACGGGCCGGCGTGACAATCGGGTCGGAGTTCACCGACCGCTACGGATCGAAAGGGCGCGGCCTCGCCGTCCTCTCGCTCTTCTTGTGTGCCACGATTGGCACCACGGCTTGGCGTTCGCTCACCGACTCGGCCACCGAGAGTCAACCAGCGGGACCGGTCGTCATCGTTGAGGGTCAGGCCTTCGCTGTCTCCACAGAAGGCAAGACTGCTACCCCAGATGGATCCTGCCCACCCGTTGTGGCCCATCTCGATGCGAGGGCGACGGTGTGGCTCTTCGATGTCGAAGACGGAGAGCCCGGTGAGGCCACGGCCTTCATCCCGGGAGCTACCGCCATCGAGTTCATCGATTGTGCACTATGGGCATCGGGACCAGCAGGCCGAACCGAGGTCGACCTCTCAGTCGACACCAGCGGGCAGTGAGGCCATTCCGAGATCAGACAGACGATCGATCGCGGCATCAAACTCGACACCAAGGATGCAGGCAATCGCCCGCAGGTCGTCTTGACGAACCGTGAGCACGCGGCCGTTGAAGTCCTGGCGCTGGACCTGGATCATTCCCAGGTAGCGAGCGAGCATTTCGCCCTCTGCACCAGGAACCGAATCCAAGGCAGTGAGATCGAGCATCACTCCAGCTCGACCTGTCCGTTCGGTCAGATCGACAAGACCGGGAGTGACACCAACGGTGGTCGCTCTCGGAAGAAGCTGGTCGATCGGCACGTTGTAGAACGAAGCAAGACGCTCCAGTCGAGGAACCGAGATCGCTCGTTCCCCCCGCTCATAGGCCCCGAGAACGGACGCCTTGAACTCCTGGTCTGACGCAGCTTCAACTTCTTGCAGAGAAAGGCGCTTCTGACGACGGATCGCGCGTAGGCGCTCACCCACGCGTCGCCCGTACTCTGACCCCGCCTCGTTGAGGTCTTCCATATTTCTCCTCGCACCATCAGCCCGAGTCGACACGCTAGACGTCACGGAGCGTAGGTTCAACCACCCAAGGCGTTCATTCTGCGTTCATTCGTTGCATGGCGAGCACAACGCCGGCGGCGACCGCCGCCGTTTCGCTTCGCAAGATCGCTCCAGGCAGCCGAATTCGCTCTGCATCGTGGCGTTCTTTGTCGCTCCAGCCACCCTCAGGTCCGACCAGAAGCACGCGGTCTTCTCTCGCAATTGCTCGCCCATCCGGGTCCGCCAATGCGGCCCCAGGCAGCCTCAGAGCATCCGCCACGCTCGTTGGCGGATCAACGACCGGCAACCAGACCCGCCGGCATTGCATCGCCGCTTCTCGCACGATCGTCTCGAACCGCGCAGCGAGCTTCGCAGCACGCTTGGCATCCCAACGCACGACACCTCGGTCGCTTACCAACGGAATGATGCGATCCACGTCAAGCTCGGTGAGCTTTTGCACGAACCACTCCGGCCGCTCGCCCTTCACCGGGGAGAAGCCAACCGTGATCTGGTCGACTGGCTTGGCTTCGAACGACACCTCGCTGTCGATCTCCAACGTGGCAGGACCAAGACGCACAGAACGCCACCGACCGAGACCATCGCTTACCGCAAACGGATCGCCATCGCGAAAGCGAAGCGCCTTCCGCAGATGATGTTCATCGGCCTGAGAAAGCGCTGGAGCCTCGACCGTTTCGACAAAGACGAGGGGGAGGCCCCGTCGACTCATCCGTTGAACGCCGACTTGATCTTGGAGAAGAGACCCTCTTCTGGTGGCGTGATGTCCTCGCCACGCTGCTCGGCGAACTTGCGGATCAGTTCGGCATCGGCGTCGGACAAATCCGTCGGCGTATCGACCACGAGCATGAGTTCCAGTGCACCCCGACCGCGACCTCGAAGCCGAGGCACACCACGGTCACGGATCGTGAAGACAGTGCCTGATTGAGATCCGGCAGGCACGCCGACCTCGATCGGACCATCGACCGCATCGAACGGAACCGTGGCCCCAAGCGCTGCCTGGGCCATGGTCACGTGCAAATCGGCCAACAGCGTGTCGCCATCGCGGCGGAACACGGCATGCGGATTCACCCTGATCTCGACGTAGAGATCGCCAGGATTCGCTCCGCGTTGGCCGACAGCACCTCGGCCGGTGAGCCGCAGCGTTGATCCGTGAGAGACGCCAGCAGGAATATCCACCGTGTACGTGCGATCTTCAACCTTGCGTCCCTCACCGGCACAGTCCGTGCACGGTTTGGAGACAATCTGGCCTTCGCCTCGACAGCGAGGACACGCCGCAGTCGTCACCATCTGACCAAGAATCGACTGGCGAACCTGGCGAACCTGGCCCTGGCCGCCACAGTCACCACACGTGCTGACATCAGCGCCAGGGGCCGCGCCGCTGGCATCGCAGGCATCGCACGGGACTGCAGTGCGGACTGTGACGTCCTTCGCTGCCCCATCGACGGTGTCTTCCAGGTCGAGGTAGGTCACAACCTCGAGGTCGACACCACGCTGTGGGCCTGCTTGGCCTCCACCGCCCCCTCCCTGATTGAAGAAAGCATCGAAGAGGTCGCCCAGACCGCCCCCGCCGAACGGGTCACCACCGCCACCAAACCCCTGTGGTCCGTTGGCGGAGCCGAATCGATCGTAATTTGCGCGCTTCGCAGGGTCACTCAAGACCTCGTAGGCCTCGGCGACCTCCTTGAATTTCGCTTCGGCCGCGGCGTCGTCAGGGTTCGCGTCCGGATGGAGCTCCCTGGCAAGTTTGCGATAGGACTTCTTGATCGCAGCAGCATCTGCGTCGCGCGAAACCCCAAGCAGTTCGTAAAAGTCAGCCATCAACCCTCGCTGAGACGTCGCCCGAGTTGGCGACTGACAACGGCTACTGCAGCCATCGCCTGCGGATAATTCATTCGTGTGGGACCGAGTACGGCGATCGAGCCAGCGGGCTCGCCGTCGATCTCATAGGGCGAGACAACGACGCTGCAGTCTTCGAGAGGCTCAACACCGGTCTCGGTTCCGATCGCCACTGACTGACCTCGTTCGAGCACATCGCTCATCAGACTCACGACGACAAGTTGCTGTTCGAGAATCGTGAGGACCCGGGTCACCGTGTCGACTGCTTCGAACGAACCAACGACTCGCGACGCGCCGTCGACATACACCCGGTCAGGATCGACAGTGACGCCCGTGACCGCGTGCACCACTGACGTCGCAAGCGCATCGAGTGGACCCTGACCTGTCTTTGTAAGCGGACCAGGGGTCGCCAGCGGAACGCCCACCAGCGACGACGCAACGGCCGCACCGACCGACTCGATGTCGGCGGCGGACATGGTCCCATCACACTCGATGGTGTGTTTCTCGACGACACCCGTGGCCAGCACAACCACTGCGAGCGCCACTTCAGGCGTCAATGAAACGAGCTGGAACGAGCGAACGACGGCGCCGTCGGCGGAGTGGTCGACAATCACGGCGGCATAGTCAGTGAGTCGGCTGAGCAACCCTGCTGTGTCTCGCATCAAGTCCTCGATCTCGCCTCGCATTTGGCGGAAAAAATCGTTGACCTTGCGGTTGTCGGGGCGACCCAAACTTGCCTGGCCGACTGCATCGACGAAGTGTCGATAGCCCTTGTCGGTCGGGACACGCCCAGCGCTGGTGTGGGGCTGGATCAGGTAGCCCTCGGCTTCGAGCGTGGCCATGTCGTTACGAATGGTCGCTGAAGAAACAGCAACCGGCGCAGCAGACGCGACCGATCCTGAACCAACGGGCTGCGCTGTCTCGATGTACTCCTCGACAACGGCCCGCAGAATCGCAGCTTTGCGTTCATCGAGCATGGGTTTGACAGTCTACCGATGGCACGCCCGCCCACCCCCACCCGCACCCGGGAGGCGTGCGAACCCCAACCGGGACCTCACGCCTCTAGATCAGATTCCGAGTGAGTTGTCGGCTGTCTAGAGATTCCGCTGAGACCACAACATCGCCGTCTTCTGTGGGCGTGCTTCTGCTCTGTTGGGATGCTTACGCAATGTTGGTGCCCCTCGTCGCAACCAATCAGGCCGGGTCCAGGACGCGCCAAAGGCCCAACCGTTGCAACGGTTGGGCCTCGGACCGATCAGGTATCAGAACCCGAAGCCGCTCCACCACCAAGGAAGCTGTGGGGTCTGGGGCAGGAAAGGATTCGGCTCAGGAGTAAAGGGGTGGTCCCAGCTCACCGTGTAGGTCCGAGTGACTTCCACGATGAAAGTCATGGTCGGACCCTGTTCACCGGTGCCGTTCGATCCACTCCACGCATCGACCTCGATGACGTAGGTCCCGGTGCTCCAGTTCAAGGGTGCGCCGAAGGGGAGGATGTAGGCCGTCGAGTTCGTCGGCGGATTGATGTTCTGAATGTTGCCAACATCACCGTTCACGGTGATCCGGAGGCTGTGAGCGTGTTCGTTGCCTTGGGCATACAGATACCAATCCGTGCCGATGTCGGCGAGATCGAAGCGGTTGACGCCCTCGGCTTCGGTCTTGAGCCACGACTCAGAAACTGACCCCCAAGTCTCTCCCCCGATGTCCATGCGGTAGGCGAGGGGCGGATAGTCATCTCCGTCGTGGTGTGCACTTGCTGGCGATGCCATCAGACCAAAGGCCACGGCGATGGTGAGCAGGGCGATGATTGTGGTGCGAATTCGGTTCATTTTCGTTGCCTCCAGAGTTGATGTTCTTGTGTGTGTTCTCATCATCTGCGAGGTCGACGCATCGCACTGTTGCCACGCTGACGGTGCGGCCGTGACGTTCGTCGCACCAACGAACGGCCTTCGAGTTGAGGCAGAATCAGAAATGGCCGTGCTGCGCTACGTCTCGCATCCCAATGTCGTGATCGACCCCAATGTGCCCGTCCCGCAATGGGGTCTGAGCGACCTTGGTCGGTCTCGTGCTCATAGCCTGCTCGACCAGCCATGGATCGACTCGGTGCGACGAATCGTCGCGAGCGCCGAGACCAAGGCTCAACACACAGCAGAAATTCTGGCAACCTTTCTCGATCTCGAGATCGAGACTCGTCCGCTAACCGGCGAGACCGACCGGAGCGCAACCGGTTTCGTTCCCCACGATCGTCACGAAGAGTTGGCGGCCCGATACTTCGCCCAGCCGACCATGTCCGCTGACGGGTGGGAACGCTCCATCGATTCGCAACGCCGAATCGTCGACGCGACAGTGGACCTGTTCGATCAAGCACAAACATCCGACATTGTGATCGTGGGGCACGGAGGTGTCGGCACACTGCTTTATGCCCACATTGCCCGACTGAAGATCGATCAGCGTCATGATCAGCCTGGTCAAGGCCACTACTGGGCCTTCGACATCGCTGACCAAACGGTGCTCCACCCGTGGCGAGCCGTCGATGACATCGAGCCGAACGTTCAGTGATCAGCCACCACCCAACCATGAGGAGCCAAGCATGAAGGAAGTTCTCGAACCGAAGTGGATCGACTGCTTTGAAGAGTTTCTTCGCCTCTCGAATGTCGGTGCCGGCGATCTGATCGGCGTCCTGGCAGAAAGCCAGAGCCGCACCGTTCTCGTCGAACTGACTGAACACGCGCTCCATCGGATCGGGGCTCGAGCATTCCGGATCACCGTCGCCTCTCCCCCACTACAGGACCCGCTTCCTGTTCGTTCGACGGGTGCGACCTACGCCTACGACGACGTTCCCGAGATCATGCAGGCGCTCGGCGTTTGCTCGCTCGTTGTGGACTGCACGGTCGAGGGCCTACTCCACAGCAAAGCCAGACAAGATCTTCTCGGTGCAGGCGGCAGAGTCCTCATGATCTCCAACGAACACCCCGAGGTGCTCGAACGGTGCCGACCAGATCCCATCGTGCACGAGCGATCACTCAAGGCACTCGCCATGCTCGACGCCGCATCGACCATGCGCGTCACCAGCCCCACGGGAACCGACCTCACCGTCGACGTCGCCGGCGCACCGAGCCGGGGCGGCGGTGGAATCCTCGGCCCCAACGACAAGATCGCGTACTGGCCGGCCGGGCTCTGTCTTTGCTTCCCCCTCGACAACACGACCAATGGGCGCATTGTGCTCGACGTCGGCGACGTGAATCTCACCTTCAAGAGGTACTTCGAGTCTCAAGTAGTGCTGAACGTCGAGGCTGATCGTGTGGTTTCGATCGAGGGCAACGGGCTCGATGCGAGTCTCATGCGCACGTACTACGAGGGTTGGGAAGACCCCAACGCCTACGCAGTTTCCCATGTGGGCTGGGGGCTCAACCCGGGTGCTCGGTGGGACGCCCTCACCATGTACGACAAGGGCGACATCAACGGCACAGAGCTACGAGCCATCGCCGGCAGCTTTCTGTTTTCCACCGGCGCAAACGAGTTCGCCAATCGATTCACCAGCTGCCATTTTGACCTCCCGATGCGGAACTGTGATGTGTCCATCGACGGGACCGATGTCGTGAAGCACGGACACCTGGTCGAGTCGGTCTTTGATGCCTGAGTCCTTCACCACGCACTTCGTTGGCCCGCAACCACGACTCGCGTGCGAGGTGATCGGGGGTGGCCCACCGGTCGTGTTCTTGCACGGGGTCGGCGGGAACAAAACCAACTGGCGTCGCCAACTTCACGCTCTCTCCTGTGATTTCACCGCCATCGCTTGGGATGCAAGGGGGTACGGCGAATCCGATGACTACGAGGGGCCGCTTCACTTCAGCGACTTCGGCAATGATCTCATCAGACTGCTCGACCACTTTGCGATCGAACGAGCGCACTTGGTCGGTCTTTCGATGGGAGCTCGGATCCTCATGGAAGTTGCGGCTCGCGAACTAGATCGCGTGGCGACTCTCACCTTGGCCGATTGCTTCTACGGATTTGAGTCTGCGCTCTCGCCAGAGAAACAAGACGAGTACGTCGAGCTTCGAGAGCGCCCGCTTCGGGAGGGCAAGACATTCGCCGATCTCGCTCCTCGGCTCATCGAATCCCTAGTGAGTCCCGACTGCGCCGCGGCAATCCGAGAAGAACTCCGACAGAGCATTCTGGCGCTACGTCCCGAGTCCTATCTCAAGACGCTGCGGGCGTCCGTTGGCTATGAACAGTCGGCGCATCTCCACGAACTCGACCGACCAACGCAGCTGATTTTCGGCGAACTCGATCTGCTCACGCCACCGAGTATTGGCAAGGAGATGGTGGAGCTTCTTCCGGATGCTCGACTCGACGTTCTCGCTGATGCCGCTCACCTCAGCAACCTCGAACAGCCGGACGCCTTCAACCAAGTGCTCCACCGATTCCTCGACGAACATCGAACACTGGCGGGCTACCGCTCGTCGTGACACCGCAGCGAGGCTTGGTCAGAGTTGCAATAGATCCACACGGGCGACCAATCTCGGTACGTGACCAAGCCAACGTTCGAACATCTCCTCTATTCGGTCGATGAACGCATCTGCACCATCACGCTGAACCGACCCGACAAACTCAATGCGTTGAGCAAGTCCCTCCTCGACGAACTCGAGGAGGCGTTCGGTGCCGCGAAGTCTGACAACGAGATCTCAGTCGTGCTGCTCAAGGGGGCTGGAAAGTCCTTTTGTGCCGGGTATGACCTTGCTCCCGACGATTGGATTCTCAGCCAATACGGAGCCGACTTCGAGGGTCCCGTCGACCCGGTGATCGACCGCGACGACGTGACCGAGATCTTGGAGCGGTGGTTGCGAATCTGGAAGTTCCCCAAGCCGATCATTGCCCAGGTTCAGGGTGTGTGTTTGTCCGGTGCTGGCGAACTACTCGGAGTCGCCGACCTCGTCGTCGCTGGCGAGGGGTCGCGGTTTGGTCACCCTGCTGGACGCGACCTCGGGATCCCCGTGACCCTCTCGTTCTGGCCAATGCTGATCGGCATGCGCAAGACCAAGGAGTTGCTGTTCACCTCGAAGTTGATCGGCGGCCCTGAAGCCGAACGAATTGGGCTGGTCAACCAGGTCGTTCCCGACGACGAGCTCGAGGAAGCGGCGCTCGCCATGGCCCGAGATGTCGCTCGCACTGCGGATGTCGGCTTGCGAATGTCCAAACTTGCGACCAACCGTTGGTTCGAGAACATGGGCTTGCTCGCGTCCTGCTACAGCACCGCTGATCTCGACACGTTCTTTCATCAGAGTTCGACCTACGTCGATTTCTTCAGCGCTGTGCGTGAACGCGGGATGTCGGCCGCTCTTGCCGAGCGAGCTGAGACGTACGGCTAGGTTCGCGACCGGCCGCCGCAACAAGACCGGAGATTGCCAACATGCTGTATGCCATTCACATGATTGATCGACCAGGGGCATCCGAACTCCGAGATGCCACGGCGAGCGCCCACCGAGAATTCGTCGGCCAGCATCTTGAAGCCATGTTCATGGGTGGACCGCTCGTCGAAGACGATGGTTCAACTGTCATCGGCAGCCTGATTGTCATGGAGTTCTCCAGCCACGCCGCAGCGGTCGAATTCATTGCACAGGAGCCATACAACCAGGCTGGCGTGTTCGAGTCGGTCACAGTTCGAGCGTTCAAACCAGTCGTCAGCCCTGCGTGATTCGCACCGCCGAGCCGTTGGCAACTGCAGTTCCCGTCATCGTCGTCGGTGGCGGATCAGTCGGACTGTCGCTTGCCGCCGAGCTCGGTTGGCGAGGTGTTGAATGCCTTGTCATCGAGGAGCGAGATCATCTCAACGATCACCCTCGTGCGAACGCCGTCGCCAATCGAACGATGGAGTACTACCGAAGGTGGGGCATCGACGACGCGATCACCAACGCGGGCATCCCGCCAGACCTCCCCGCTGAGTATCTCTGGGTGACAAGCCTGCATGGCCGCGAGATCCATCGAGTTTCGCTCCCGCCTTTCGACCAATTGCTGCTGACCCGACAGTCGGGCGGCTACGCAGAGGCCGAACACAACTGGTCGCCCTATCTCAAGACCATCACGGGTCAGAACTTGGTGGAGCAGTCGATCCTGGGGTTCATCGAAGAACTCGAGCCGGTCGACTTCCGGTTCGGGTGGAAACTCATCGACTTCGCCGACGATGGCGATCGGGTGGTTTGCCGACTCGAGCAACGATCAACGGGCCGACAGGAGACCGTCGAAACCTCCTATTTGGCGGCGTGTGATGGCGGCCGATCGACCGTTCGCCGCCAACTCGGCATCGACTACGAGGGAACGTCGAATCTGGCGTCGTTCGTCTCGGTCTATTTCCATGCCCCCGACATGATCGACCGCCACGAGTTTGGCCACGGAAACATCTTCTTTCCCCTCCACCGCGACCATCGGGGCTTCATGCTCACCTGGGACGACGACCAGACCTACACCTATCACCTCATCTTGGATGAAGGTCAGGACTGGAGTGAGATCGATCCTGAAGAGGCCATCCGATCTGTCGTTGGCGCCGACTTCGAGATCGACGTGCACTCAGTTCAGCCGTGGGATGCGCATGCACTTGTCGCCGAGCGCTACCGAGGCGGGCGAGCATTTCTCGTGGGCGACGCCGCGCATCTCTTCAGCCCGACTGGTGGGTTCGGAATGAACACGGGGGTGTCGGACGCAATTGACCTTGCCTGGAAACTCCAGGCCGCGCTCGAAGGATGGGCTGGCCCAGGACTGCTCGACTCCTATGACGAGGAACGACGTCCGGTCGGACACCGAAACACCCGCGAAGCGGCTGAGTGTTTCCACCATCTCTTCCGAGTGATGCAGAACGGCGACGAACTTGATGGCGTTGGTGCCGACTCAGAGCGACTCAGGGCCGAATTGAAGGCCGACATTGTCGGTCAGGAGAAACTCATCGCATCGTCGGGAACCTTGCTGGGCTATCGATATGAGGGATCGAGCATCGTGGAGCCCGATGGCACCGAACCCACTCCTGACGATCCTCGCCGGTACACACCCGTCGCTCGCCCCGGCCACCGAGCGCCGCACGTGTGGCTCGAAGACGGTCGGGCGCTCTATGACCGATTCGGCCAGAACTTCACGCTGCTGAAGATTGGGACCGAGACACCCGATGTCTCCGGACTCCTGGATGCAGCCTCGGCGGCCGGACTGCCGCTCGATGTTGTGCAGATCGCAGATGCCGTGGTCGCAGAGGTGTACGAAGCATCTCTGGTCCTGATCCGACCCGATCTGATGATCGCCTGGCGATCCAGCGCTGCACCCGACGACGCCGGAGCGCTCATCGACCTCGTCCGAGGGGCGAATCAGGATTGAGAGCTGATGGCGGCTTGCGCTTTGAGCCGCTCGAGTCGGGCAAGAGACTCCAGCCGCTCCTCCGCGTGATCAACGATGGGAGCCGGATACCCAGCGGGCGGACCCACTTTGCACTGATGCGGCTCGTGAATCTCCTTGTCACTGAGGTGAGCGATCTCGGGGATCCATCGCCGTAGGTATCGGCCGGTGGGATCGAACTTCTTGGACTGACTCGTTGGATTGAAAACGCGGTAGTAGGGCGAGGCGTCCGTTCCCGTTCCGGCGACCCATTGCCAACCATGGTTGTTCGACGCAAGGTCACCATCGACCAGTTGATCCATGAAATGCCTGGCCCCTCGAGTCCAATCCAGATGCAGATCCTTCACCAAGAAGCTGCCAACGATCATGCGAACCCGATTGTGCATCCAACCTTCTGCCAATAGCTGACGCATCCCCGCATCGACAATCGGGAAGCCAGTCTGGCCAGCACACCAGGCGTCAAAGCGTGCGTCGGCGAGCGGACCCTCGTCGACCTCCATTCCCGCCATTCGGGGCACGAATGCCTGCCGGGCTGAGTCCGGACGCTGGAAGAGCACCTCGGCGTAGAAGTCCCTCCAACACAGCTCGCTACGGAACGTCTCCTCGCCGGACGAATCGCCCAGCCGGTCAAGGAGTTGGCGAGGATGAATGGACCCATACTTCAAATAAGGAGAGAGTCGAGAGGTCCCGTCGACTCCGGGATCGTCTCTCGCCGTCTGGTAGTCGTCCACTGCATCACGCAGGAACCACTCGGCCCGTTGCCACGCAGCATCTTCTCCTGCCTCTGGCAGCTCGGCTCCGCTGTTGGAGACCTGGGGAATCGACTCAGACCCAACTCCCGACACCCAATCTGCTTGGACCCGCCCGCCGGGGTCTGGCCATCCGTGCTTCTTCCACGCCTTGAAGAACGGCGTGAACACTCGATACGAGGTGCCGCCTCCTGTGACGACCGTGTTCGGCGGGACCGCATAGGGCGAGTCGAGGTAATGGATCGTGAAGTCTTCACCAGCCAACTGTTCGCCGACCTCGTTATCGCGAGTGCGTCCGTACGGGCCGAAGTCATCGGTCGCATACACCGTGGTGCCACCGGTCTCCAGCAGCAGGGCACGCAACACCTCGAAGGGTGGTCCGGTGCGAACCACCAGGTTGTCGCCCATGTCGTCGTTGAGCGAACGAAGCGTGGCAGAAAGAAACGCCAGCCGCGCTCTGCCGGATGGGGAGCGCAATCGAGCATCATTGACGAAGACTCCAACGACTGGACCCGCAGCGGCAGCCGTGGCCAGCGCGGGGTGATCGGTCAACCGCAGATCACGACGAAACCAGAAAATGACGGGAGCGGTGGGCACGGCCCGACCCTATTGCGAACGCTCGGTCAGTCGTCCAACCGGAGCGCACGAATGAAGGTGTCGGGCGGAATCTCGACCCGTCCGATGTTCTTCATCTTCTTCTTGCCTTCCTTTTGCTTTTTCAGCAGCTTGTTCTTTCGGGTCACGTCGCCGCCATACAGCTTGGCAGTCACGTCTTTGCGGAAGGCCCGAACGGTCTCACGAGCGATGATCTTGCCGCCGATGGCAGCCTGGATCGGAACCTCGAACTGCTGGCGAGGAATGATCTCTTTCAGCTTCTCCGCCATCCGCTTGCCATAGGCATAGGAGTTGTCGCGGTGGACGATGGTTGAAAAGGCGTCGACTTGCTCGCTGTTGAACAAGATGTCGACCCGGACGAGATCGCCAGGCTCATAGCCCGCAGCCTCGTAGTCGAGGCTTGCATACCCCTGTGTACGGCTCTTCAGCTGATCGAAGAAGTCGATCACGACTTCGCCTAGGGGAAGTCGGTACACGATCTCGAGGCGATCAGGAGAGAGGTAGTCCATGCGTTCGAGCTGGCCTCGACGCCCCTGGCACAGCTCCATGAGCGTGCCCGTGTACTCCGCAGGCGTGATCATCGACGCCTTCAGGTATGGCTCTTCGATGCGCGACCAGTCTCCAGACGGCGGCAATGACGCTGGGTTATCGATGGCTCGTTCCTCGCCGCCATTCATCGTGATCCGGTAGTTCACAGACGGTGAAGTGGCGATCAGGTTCAGGTCGAACTCGCGCTGAAGTCGCTCCCGAA
This sequence comes from uncultured Acidimicrobiales bacterium, assembly GCA_937930695.1. Taxonomy (GTDB): domain Bacteria; phylum Actinomycetota; class Acidimicrobiia; order Acidimicrobiales; family SZUA-35; genus CALEWY01. Next base: position 14,172 of record CALHCB010000140.1, read on the forward strand.
CGATTTCCATGTGCAACAAGCCCAGGAATCCACATCGGAACCCGAAGCCCAGGGCGCTCGAGGTCTCAGGCTCGAACGAGAAGCTGGAGTCGTCGAGGCGGAGCTTCTCGAGTGCGTCGCGGAAGTCTTCATAGTCATCACCGTCGACTGGATACAACCCGCAGAAGACCATTTGCTGGGGTTCTCGATAGCCATCGAGTGTCTCCTCGGCTCCGTTGGCCTCGGTGGTGACCGTCTCGCCAGATCGCGCTTCACGCACGTCTTTGATTCCCGCGATGAGATAGCCCACCTGGCCTGCGCTCATCTGTTTGACCGGAGAGTTGACTGGGTTGCGGGTCCCGATCTCATCGACGGAATGGGTGGCTCCGGCTTGCATGAAATGCAGCCGATCGCCCACCTTCATCGTGCCGTTCATGATGCGGATGCTGGAAACAACACCTCGGTAGGTGTCGAAATGGCTGTCGAAGATCAGGGCTTGCAGCGGAGCCTCGGGGTCGCCTTTCGGCGGCGGGATGCGCTCGATGATCGCGTCGAGCAGTTCCTCGACGCCTTCGCCTGTCTTGGCGGACATCTTCAAGATTCCGGCCGCGTCAAGACCGAGAACCGTTTCGATCTCGCCTGCGTACTTATCGGGATCAGCAGCTGGCAGGTCGATCTTGTTGAGGGCAGCAACGATCTCGAGGTCGTTGTCGATCGCCAAATAGGTGTTGGCCAGAGTTTGGGCTTCAATTCCCTGAGCGGCATCAACGACCAGCACGACGCCTTCGCATGCCGCAAGCGACCGGCTTACCTCGTAGCCAAAGTCGACGTGGCCGGGCGTATCGATCAGGTTGATCGTGTAGCCCTTCCATTCGAGCCTGACACTCTGAAGCTTGATGGTGATGCCCCGTTCGCGCTCAATATCCATCGAGTCGAGGTACTGGGCTCGCATGTCGCGGGCCTCAACGGCACCACAAATTTCGAGCAAGCGATCGGCCAACGTCGACTTACCGTGGTCGATGTGGGCGATGATCGAAAGATTTCTTATCTTCGAGAGGTCTGCGGGGGCACTCATGACAGCTTCAAACGCTAGTGGGGCCGGTTGGGTTTGGGATCGAATCTGGCCCGCTATCCTCACACGGTCCGAAACTTCTTTGAGGAATCTCTGTGGCCAACATTAAGAGCCAGATCAAGCGCAACCGGCAAAACGAAAAGCGCCGTGTGCGAAATCGCGCCGCTCGTTCCGAATTGCACACCCGCGAAAAGGCAGCAACCGAAGCCGCCGGAACCGAGAATGAGGCCGAGGCACTGCGTCTCGCCATTCGCAAGATCGACAAGGCTGCCCAGAAGGGCATGATCCACAAGAACACGGCTGCTCGTAGAAAGAGCCGACTGATCGCACGCGTCCGTCAGCTCGCATCAACGTCCAGCTGATCAACTTCGAAGGCAAGGGGTCACGTCGATCGACGTGGCCCCTTTTGCCGTTTTCGGCTTCTCGAGTTCGTCAAACGGAGAGCCGGGCGAGGCGGGCCACGAGGATCTCCATGATCGCCTCGGATTCGATTGCCGAGCCCCCTCGCAAGTCCAGGTCGGCCTGGGCCAACATCTCGATCACCCGCTTGGTCTTGTCTGGCCCGAGCTGACGAGTGAGGTTGAGCGCCTTTTTGGCCGGGAAGGTCGAGCCCTTCATGCCGAGGTGATCTGCAGCGGCTCGTTCGTCACTCACCCCGGAACCGTCGAGGGCGAGCGCCTTCTGGTAGTGCCCGTGCAGGGTCGCCATGACCTGCAGCGCGTGACGCTCCCCTCCCCTGGTCATCCGGTGCATCTTGTCGAGGGCGTCCGCAATGTCGCCAGAATCAATCGCATCAGTCAAATCCCAGGGCGGGATGTCGGATGCCGCTCCGAGGAACGGCAACACGTCACTTGCGGTGACCGCAGCCCCTTCGCCGAACGTGCTGACGAGGACGCTCACGATTGCGTCTGCACGACCGACGTCGTCGCCGAGCCGATCAGCGATCACTCGCTTGGCTGACGCATCGAAGCGAACGGCCGACTCTGCCAGCTTGGCGTCGAGCAGCATCTTGCGACCCTTGCCCTTCGGCGCGGCATCGATTTCTGTCGCCCCACTCTTCTTGAGCGCTTCCTTGAGGGACTTGGGCACCGGATTCATCCGTGCCCCTGAAGTGGTCCCCTTCTCCCAGACCAAGATCAGATCTGTGGTGTCGAGCGGACTCTCGAGCCATTCAACGAGACCCTTGACCTGGTCTGCCTTCGAGAAGATCGCCACGTTTCGGCCGACGACCACCCTGCGCTCAGTGAGAAACGGTGGAGTGTGGGCGGCGTTCACCAACGCAGTGATCTCGGGCGGTCGGTCGTCGAGGCTGTAGTGGCTCTCGGTGACTTCTTCGACCATCAGCGAGCGATCGCCGTTCCCTACCAGGTCATCGAGCGCAGTTTGAACCGCTTGGGAGACCAACGTTGGATCGTCACCTTTGATGAGCACCACAGCCACATCTCGACGTTACCGACGAGCGCGTGCCATTCGGCACGAGTGGCCATCGGCACGCCCGTTGTGTCAGCTGGCCGACACAACGAGCACGACGGGAGTGTCATCTTCGTGACACACCAGCCCAAGAAGACCCGCCATGAACGCTCGACGATTTGCCCGATTGATTCCGCAGTCTTTGCCGTCCTAATGCTCGCAGGACCAGCAGCCAGCCAAGGCTATGACGACACAGTTTGGGAGTCCCCCAACGACCATGTCGTCACGCACAACACACCCCTCAACGACACGGCTGAGGCCCCTCCGAGGACCATCACTCAGCCTCGCTTCACGATCGAGGCGATCGGCTTCACTGCGATTGACGAGTCGGGCTACGACTTGATGGGGTCAGACGAAATCGTTGCCGTTTGGAACAGCCACCACGGCGTGGGAGCCGTGAGCCGATACTTCGAGGATGTCGACAGTGGTGACTATGTCGCCTTCCACCATCTCCAGAGTTGCATTGCCCCGATCTCTGCAACGACCGTGCGAGATGCATCTTTCTACCGAAACACCGGCTGGGGCTGCAAGCCAGAAGGTGCCGCCGCACCGCTGAACTTCGAAGTCGAACTCGCAGAAACCGACTTCGGCGGCTACACCTTCTGCCCACCTCAGCGAGGAGTTCGTGCTGTCGTTCCGACGTGCAAGAGCACGGACTTCATCGGCGACTACGAGCAGACCTGGACTGAAGACGAGCTCGTCGCCATGCTCCCCTCACCCGGCAATTCCAAGCACATCACCATGCGACTCAATGACTGCGGCTGCGGCGTTGTCGGGCATGGCGTTCCGTCGCTTCCCGACTACGACTTCCACATCCGGATTACTCGGGTTGCCGACGTCGAGGTGCGAGACAACTCCGACATCCTGAGCTGATCGCCCGCCGGCGCCAGCCGGTCACGTTCAACAACCACCACCTGCTGACCCTGCCGCGGACCTTTGTCCGGGACAGGGTCAGCCTGCGTTGGGCAACGTTGTCTGCGAAGTGGTCTGCTCGCTTCACCGGTCGAGGAGTCTGCCCTGACGGGCCAGCAGGATTCGCACCATGAGCACCAGAAAGGGCAGCTCGACAACAGGACCCATGACAACCGTGAACCCCACGAGCGGGCTGGCAAAAGCGGTTGCGGCGATAGCGAGCGACGCTTCGGAGTTACGGGAGGTTGTCGTGAAGACCAGCAACGCCGTTTGCTCATAGGGCAACTTCCCGGCCCGGGCTGCCGCCATCGCAACGAGGAAGGCAATCACGAAAAAGGCTCCCATCGCAGGCAGCAGGGTGAAGAACGCCCCCGGGTTGTCAAATATGGTGTCGGCTTGCGAAGCGAACATGGCAACGATCACAACGACGAGTGCGATCGTCTTGAGGTGTGTTTGGTCAGCAACAGCCTGCACCTCCGCAATTGTGCGATCACCTCGCTCAACGGCGAATCGCGTTGTCGCCGCCGCGACCGCTGGCGCCACAAGGAAGACGACAACACTGGCCAGAATCCCGGACAGATCGATGGATGTCGTGGCGCCTTCGAATAGCAACACGTACAAAGGCAGCAGCAGGATCTGAAGCACCAAGTTCAGGCCGAGCAAGCTGACGCCGAGTGATGCATCCCCGCCCGCCAATTCGGTGAAGATCAGGTACCAACCGACACACGGTGTCACGAGAAACAGGATGAGTCCGACTCGCAGGTCAGCATCCCCGCTCAGGAACAACCGACCGAGTGCCCAAGCCAGCATCGGGTTCACGACAAAGTTGAGTGTGACCGCAATCGTGAGGAACCGACGCTCGGAAAAGGCTCCAGCAAGGCGCCGCACATCCAGGCTGAGCATCACCAGAAAGATCAAGACGAACACGCCCCCGTTGACCAGCGGGGCCACTCCGTTGGCCAGCTCAGGGAACAACGTGGCGAGGCCAAGACCAGCCCCGATAGCAAGGACCAACAGAACTGGTTGCCATCGGTCCCCTCGCCCGAGCGACGACGCTCCCGAATCTTCGCTGACGAGCGCCGAGCCACGATCCGGTTCCGTTGTCGCGATCTCCATCATGCGGACGTGTCAGACCCGAGCTGCTTCCCCAATGCTTCCCATTCGCTGACTCCGCCGGGGAAGCGGCCAACGTTCGTGAATCCCGCCTCGACAAGCTGGGTCCCAACGAACTCTGCGCCGAGGCAATCTGTATCGGTGCAATACACGATCACTCGTTGATCGGGACCGGCAATGGCCGTCCCGGCTTGCCCCGCCACATCGTCGAGCGAGAAATCGATCGCTCCGCTGAGGTGGGCCGCTTCAAAACCGCCCGAACCCTGGGCATCGATCACGACAACGTCTGGGTCCGCAAGCGCACGTTCGAGCTCCTCAACAGAGACCGGGGGCAACATGGTGTCGAGTGGCGTGCCGCCACGAGGACTCGCGCCGAAGCCTGCCGTGTCAGCAACGACGGTGTACAGCTCCCAGGGAACCCCATCGCTGTCTTGTGTCCACGCCTTGTCTTGAGTGGCGAAGCAACACGTGTGCGGGTCATCAACCTCGACGGACAGGCCAAGCGAAGCGACTCGTTGTGTCTCCGCAGCGACCTCGTCACTGGTCGAGAACTCGATACCGACATGGTTGATCGAGCCCGGCGCTCCCTCGTTCTCGATCACCACAAGCTTCATCGGAGGGTCAGCAACCACGAAGTTTGCGTAGCCCTCCCGGTGTTTCACAGGCCCGACGCCGAACAGCTTCGAATAAAATTGAACCGACGCATCGACGTCGTCAACGTTGAGTGACAATTGGAACCTGGACATAGGATCTCCTCAGATCTACAATTCATCAATTACATAACTCACTGTAATAGATTGGAAGAACGTGTCAATCCCCAGTTCTGAACTCATTCCGCCGGCACTCACCCAACGTCCGCTCATCGGGGCACCCGAAGTCGACGAGCTCTCCAGCCTCTTTCGCGTCTTGGCCAGCGACACCCGGCTCCGGATTCTCCACACAATCGCCCGCACAGGAGAAACCTCGGTGAGCACCATTGCCGAAGACGTCGGAGCGAGTTCCCAGACTGTGTCGAACCATCTTCAGCGCATGGCCGACCAGCGGATTGTCGCCACCCGTCGTGACGGGAATCGGATCTACTATCGGTTGATCGATCCATGTGTCGGCGGACTCATCGAGTTGGGACTCTGTCTGCTCGGACACGACCCGACGTGCGACGTCCAAGACTGACAAGACCACACGTTTCGCAAGGTGCGAAAGGTTACGTCTCAGCTGTCAGCGCATGGCGTCGACCCGGGAGATCGTGGCGCTGGAACGTTGAGTGTCACACCCCGCAGCGAAGCTCTGTGCATGGACACTCAATGCATCGAACCACTCCACCAACTCGAACATGAGCAAGCCCAGTCGCCGCGGTGCGAAAATTGGCAGGCCACTGATGGCAGCCAGCATCGGAGCCGCCGACTCTCACGACCAACGCTCGATCAGCTCAAACTTGCCCTGACTGCTTCGTGGACAGCCGACACCAGCGCAAATCCGACTGCCTGGTCGCCGACTCGACCGTCAGCAGGACAATGCGACGTCACATCGCTCGTTATTCGCCACTACCTCGGTGGTGACCTCGTCCTCGCCAAGGTCTTCATCGACTGCGTACAGACCGAGTATCACTGGTGGAATCGATTCCCGACCGGCGACGTCGACCTCACCCTCGACCAGTTCTACCCCCACCAAGATGTCATCGAATTCCAGGTCTTCGACGAGGCAGCCGTCGCGGCAGCTGGCCCAATGCGTCCCGACCTCCTCGAGCGTTTCGATCGCCTCCTGCGCTCGGTGGCTCAACAGCTCCACCCCTCCTGACACCACGAGCACGCCCAACTTCTCGTTGTTCGGTTCCAGAAAGACCGTTACCCCACCGCCCACGTCGAACGATGTTGGTTCGGTAACTCGCCTCGCTTGTGTGATGCGATGTTGGGGTGGAGCGAGAATCACACCGACATCAGTCACCTCAGTGAGATCGCGCACAAGTCCGGCAACTGTTCGGTTTCCGCGTTCTACGATCACAACGTCGATCGCTCCGATTCGCATTGCAACAACAACCTCAACGAGATCTCGAGGCGCACGTGCAGGCACCACGAGGAGCGACAAGGTCGATTCTGTCTGCTCGGACCAGTAGGCACCGGCCACGAGCTCACCGCTTCGTGGCGGCTGCGGTACGAGCGACCACGAACCAACGATGGCGATGCCGAGGACGACGGTCCTGACGATTCGATTTGGTGTCGCCCACCATCCAAGGGCAGTGAGCGCCGTCGCCACAAGACCAGCCATTCCGATCCGCGGGAGCGGAGCCTGTGCCGCCCATCCCGCCACCGCGTCGATCCACCAAACGAGCGCAGCCGCCGGCAAGGACGCCAGGATCCCAAGACCGTCCGGAAGCACACCGGCCAGGATTCCCAGCGTGAGTCCCCACGTCATCACCGCACCAGCAGCCCACCCCGCCAGAAGATTCGCCGGCAACGCGACGACCGACATGGGTCCGAAGACCACGATGAGCAGCGGGGCAACGAACAACTGTGCTGCGAACGTGATGCCCACTGCCTCTGCCCACCATTTCGGTCCGCGAATTCGAGCGACGAGGACCGGACCGAGCATCACGATTCCCGCCGAGGCAAGAACCGACAGTGCGAACCCGATCGACCACACCAACAGTGGATCAATGATCAACAGAACCGTCACCGTCAGGCCCAAGGTTCGAGCACCAGCGGCACGTCGGCCGATCATGATGCTCCCTGCCGCAATGCCCGCAGACACGGTCGCCCGCATCACGGAGGGTTCAAGCCTGGTCGCCATGGCAAAGACGACGAGTAACCCGCACGTCGCCACCAGTTGTGTTGAGCGACCACAACGGCGAATCAGCGGAGCGCCAACCGCCAAGACAAAGGCCACATTCTGGCCCGAAACGGCGAGCAAATGGGAAAGCCCTGCTGCTCGAAACTGTGCTCGTTGGCTATCGCTCTGCTCCCGATCGTCCCCGATCACCAAACCCATGTAGAGCGGCTGAAGGGAAGCTGGCAGATGAGCGGCGCCGCGGCGTACGGCAACCCGCAGCGCTTCGGAGGGTCGCTGCCACCAGGGAACACCAAACGCCGGCTGGGCGGAAGCCACACTGAGTTGGCCGAGGAGGTGACGGGCACGACTCCACGAACTCTGGTCAATGGGTGAGATCTGACCACTCAGCGACAGCCCTTGCCCTGCCGTCGCGTCGGCGACAACCGAGCTCGCCGACCACGGAAAGGACAAGCGGACTCTTGCACCGGCATTTGCACCATCCATCAGCCGCCCTTCTGCGGTCCATCCGAATCTGGACTCGATGGGATCGGTCACCAGCTGCACCGCTCCCTCATACGTGTCGGATGCGAGCGGCTGATAGTCGGCCACAGCGCCCGTAGCTCGCCCGCCTGCCACAACAACGACAGCAGCCATGACAAGCCACGGTCGCCCAACCACCATCGCCCCGAGGAGCGCCACCGAAGCCCAGGTCACCGAAACTGGTATCGGCCACACGCACGTGACCGCTACGCAACCGGCCAGCGCAACCACTTGGAGCTCGGACAACTGTCGACGCTCGGCTTCCTCCTTCGTCATCCGACGACGACGTTCTCGATCAACGACGCCAATTTTGCGGGCCCTATCCCGGGTACCTCGAGAAGGTCCTCGACCGAAAGAAAGGGACCTGCACGTTCGCGGAACTCGATGATGGCGGCGCTCGTCGCCGGACCAACACCTGGCAGCGACTCGAGTTGCCGGGCGTCCGCGGTATTGATGTCGATCGGTCCCCCGTCTGTCGTTGAGCTTGGTCCAGTCACGAGTTCGCTCGTCACCTGTTCGCCGATCGCTGGCACCCGAATTTGGCTCCCATCCACGAGCGGGGCCGCCAAATTCAATACGCCGATGTCGCCGTCGACAGTCGGACCACCCGACGCTGCGATCGCATCGTGAATTCGCAGCTCACTGTCCAGTCGATAGACGCCCGGCCGCGCCACCTCTCCGACGACGTGCACAACGACCTCGACATCAGGCGTGAACTGACCCGATGCCGTCGTAACCGAAAGACCCACCTGTGGAATCAGATTCTCGACCGGCGCTCGACTCGTCGTTCGCGTACTCCACCAGCCGACCGCAACCAGAAGCAGAACCACAAGAGATCCAGAGATGGCAAGACTGCGATGGTTCCGCAGCTCATCGAGGCGAACGAACGCATCGTCGACACGATCGGCAATTGTGGCTGGCCGATCGGAGACATGCGGAGCGACAACCACATCGCTGTCGAAAGGTTCCACGACGACTCCCTCGTGGGAGAAAGTGCATGGGGGAAGGTGAGTGCGGGGCGCTAAGCAGCCCGAACGACCGAACTAGAAGAGCTGGTTCGTGAGCTTCTTTCGCCACACCGGCGTCTTGGGGTTCTCAGCTCCCATGACCTCGAGAAGGTCGACGAACTCCTTGCGAGCCTCTTCGTCGTCCTTCACTGAAGGCAAGAGGGCTTCGAGCCGACCCTCGATTTCGGCGTCTTCGTTGGCTCCGGTTCGGGCCAGAGCCGCAATCTGACGAGTCTCGTCGGTCTCCGGGATGCGGGCCAGAAGATCCAGCGCTTCTTGGGTTCGGCCGCTCTCGACGTAGAGCCGAGCAAGCTTCGGGATCGCGACGGGATGGCCAGGATCGACTTGCAGCACCTCGAGAAGGGCTGCCTCGTCACCTCGCTCGATCATCGACTCGACCGTGACTTCGGCCTCGCCTTCAACCTCGCCCTCGCCGGAAATCAGCCGGTCCACGAATTCCCGAACGGCCGGCTCGCCTTGCGCACCCATGAATCCGTCGACGATTTGGCCGTCCTTCATCGCGTAGACCGCGGGGATGGATTGCACCCGGAAGGCGGCTGAAGACTCCGGGTTGGAGTCGACATCGATCTTCGCAAGCAAAACCTTGCCGTTTGTCTCAGCGCAGACTTTCTCGATGATGGGCCCGAGCGTCTTGCACGGCCCACACCACTCAGCCCAAAGGTCAACAACAACCGGTCGTTTCATCGATTCCTCGATGACTGCGGTTTGGAAGGTCTGGTCGGTGACGTCGATCACCTAGCGAACGCTAGCGCCACTTCGGGGCTGAGACGATCAGTTGACCCTGACCAAATCACCGGCGACGTAGAGCTCCTTGCACTTCGCACGCTGCAGTTTTCCGGAACTAGTTTTCGGAAGCGTGCTCGGAGTCACCAACACAATGTCGCGACTCGGGACACCAACGGCCTCAACCGTGCGCTCGTTCACCTTCGTCATGAGCTCCGCGGTGTCTTCGATCCGAGTCTCGGCAACGACAACGACGTGCTCTTTCCCCTTCTTGCCCTCAACACCGAAGGCAATCACGTTGCCAGCCCGAATGCCTTCGATCTCTCCGACGGAGCGTTCGATGTCCTGGGGATAGACGTTGCGGCCACCGACGATGATGACGTCTTTGATCCGGCCCGTCATGAACGTGTCGCCATCAACCATGTAGGCGAGGTCTCCGGTCTTGAGCCACTCGCCGACGAACAACTCCTC
>CALHCB010000141.1 GCA_937930695.1 uncultured Acidimicrobiales bacterium
CCACCAGCGGAGCCCAACCATGCCTTCTTCTGCCAGTTCTTCCGGGCTCATCGTGGGCACGGGATCGAATGCGTTGCAGGGGACGAGAAACGTCGTGTTGTGTTGACCGTCCCACTTCCCGGCCCCCATTCCGGGGAGCAGGGTCGTGCGGTGCCAGAGCGGCGGACCGATGAAGATCTCGGGGATGCCCGTCTCTTCGGTGAGTTCTCGGATGAGCGCGGTGCGCTGGTCTTCGCCCTCTTCCATGCCGCCGCCAGGCAGGATCCAGCCTTCGAATCCGTCGTCGAAACGGAGTTGCGCGAGCAGGATCCGGTCGCTCGGGTCGATCATGAGCCCTCGGACCGCACGACGCAGATGAAGATCAGCCATGCGCAACTGTGTAGCCGCTCGAATCAGTCGTGCATCCGTCGAACCTGACCGCGTTACTGGGTGATCGTGTCGTGGCCCTGACCACCAAGAATCATGTCGTGACCACCGCCACCAACAATGATGTCGTCGCCACCCGAACCATGAAGCCGATCGTTGTCCTCACCGCCATAGATCTCATCGTCGCCCCACTGCCCAAGAATCCGATCCTCACCAGCTTCGCCATAGATCACGTCGTCACCATTGCCACCATGGACCTTGTCGTGCCCGGCACCGGCATAAATAACGTCGTCGCCGCCGTAAGCGAAGATGCGGTCATTGCCACCAAAGGTGCAGATCACATCGTCACCATTGGTGCCACGAATCTTGTCGTTGCCCTCGGTGCCGAGAATCGCTCCAGGCTGATCACACGGATGATCGCTCGGAGGCGGATCACCAAACAGCGTGCAATCCGCCACGGTGAGAATTTCACTGGGCTCGTCGGTTGTATCTACGCCCTCATCGACGTAGGCGTAGATCTCGGTACCAACTGGGAGGTTCCTCGACCATTCAGCAGTGGGAGTGGACTTCCAGAAGTACCGATCATTCACCCACTCAGTGCTCTTGACCGTTCCATCCATCTCGACAATCGAAAGACCATCGTTGGAAATCGACGTCAACGAGTAGGTCTCGACCAACAAAGAATCGGCGGTTGGACCGGCGCCTACGGCGATCGGGTGGTCCTCTAGATCCGGGTCCAGAGTCGTGATGTACACAGGCTCGGTCGGCATCTCACTATTCAGGCCACCACCAACGATCGGGTAGGTCCGACCGCTGTTGCTGTTCACTGGAAAATCGAACCGCAACAACTCGAATTGGATGCCATCCGTGCATACCTGCAGATCTCGAAAGGCAACGCCTATGCCATTTCTCGATCGTAGGAAAAAAGCACCAGCCGGTCCCGCTAGACCAGCTGATACAACACAAAAAGCCAAAAAAGCGACGAACTTCCTCATCTGATTCCCTCCGCGGGCTTCGCCCTTCGAACTCCCGCCAAACCCAACGTTACGACGAGTCCGAGCGCTTGTCCATGGGGCAACTAGTGTTCGGAGCATCGAGAGCTCGATTGATTCGCTGTTCGGTGGGCACGTTTCGAGGCACGCCCTTCGGGCCAACAAGGCACCAGATGATCGCGGACTGCTTCAAGAAGCCGAGGTCGTAGCCTGTTTCGTCGACCTCGCCCGATTCACCACCATCAGTGAGGAGCTTGGCCGGCGCGGCTCTGAGGGCACCGAGCGGCTCGTCGCTCTCATCAATCGATTCTTCGAACCAGCGATACGAAGCGCTACTGATCTAGGCGGCGATGTGGTCGGCTTTGGTGGAGACGCAATCACCGTTCTGTTCGAATCTGCATCGAGCCTCTCCAACGCTGTTCGTTGGTCGTTGGATCTGCAACACACCATCGCCGAGCTCGAGCCGATTCTGACCGATACAGCATCCTTCCGACTGGAAGCGAAGATCGGAATCGGCGTCGGAGCATCGACGACCGCCGTTGTGGGCAGCGCCGGGTCCAAGCACTTCGTAACGGGCGGCCCGGCTATCGACGCTGCGGCCCAAGCCGAGGCCAGCCTGGTGCCTGGTGAGGTCGGTATCAATACCAAGAGTGTTGCGATACCTCCCCAACTCAGGCACGAACTGCGCGGGGAAGTCGCCATCGTCGCTCGAACAACGAGCGAATCGTTGCGCCCCAGCAGTTCACCAGCGCCCGACCCGTCGGCCGAGTCGGTCGAACAAGTGGCTGCCTTCCTTCACCCCCAAGTAGCCGACCGACTCTCAATACGCGATGTTGGGCTGCTGAACGAACACCGACCGGTAACGGTCATGTTCATTGGTCTCGATTCTGCAGTTCTGGATACACCGACGATCGAGGCCCTCCGAGAAGCAGTTGAACTCCTCAAATTTCACGGAGCGACCATCATCACGATCGGCTCCGGCGACAAGGGAACAACCATCCTCGCTGCGTGCGGGGCTCCTGCTGCGAGCAATCGACAGACGACCAACGCACTCTCTGCCGCGCTCGACCTCGTCGAGCGAATTCGCATTCGAGTCGGCATCACCAGCGGACTCTGTTTCGCCGGGCAAGTCGGCTCGAACCAGCGTTGGTCATACAACTTGATGGGCGATCCGCCCAACACCGCGGCGCGACTCATGACTGCAGCAAGTCCCGGCGAAATTCTGGTAGATGACCAAACACGGGCCGGAGCGAACAGCGCGTTCGTCTTCGGCAATCGACGGGCGCTCACTCTGAAGGGGAAAGCGGAGCCTGAAGGTGCAACTCAGCTGAGATCACGTCGATCGTCCGCACAGCCGGTTTCCACAGAACTCCCGTTGGTCGGTCGAAGCGACGAATTGGCTCGATCATTGACCTCGCTCGAGTCGATGGCGAAATCCGGCTTTGGTCAGGTCCTCGAGATCCATGCTGAATCTGGTCTGGGCAAAACCAGGCTCATCCAAGAGATCGCTAGAGACGCCGAAGACCGCGGGATTCAGATCGTCAGCGCCGGCTTGGCCAGTCGAACCTTTGGGCGAAGCTTCGGGCCATGGGTCAATGCCATCACTGGCCTGCTCGACATCGAGGTGAATGCCGGACCAGCGGAATTTGAGGCAGCAGCGCTTTCGCTCGTCGGAGGACTCAGAGCAGACCGAATCCGATTGGTTCGAGATGTCCTTTTCGGAAACGTCTCTCAACATCCTCTGCTTGGCGGATTGCCCGACGACGTTGCCGCAGACTTGATCGATACAGCGATCGTTGAGCTCGTTCTCGAAGCTACGACGACGCCAACGCTCATGATCGTGGATGACTTTCCTGATCTCGACGAGTCGTCATCTCGCTTGTTCTCAGCACTCGCCCGGCGGGTCAGGAGCAAACCGCTTCTCATATGCGTCGCCAACCGGCCAGGGACCACACCGAACTGGTCGCCAACAGACCGCATCGAACTACAACCGCTCGATACCGGCGAGGCCCGAACCCTGGCCGAAACCCATCTGTCTTTCACGAATCGAACCTTGCCTGAAGAACAGTTGGCGAGTGTTCTCGACAGAGTTAGTGGAAACCCGCAACTCCTTCGTCTGCTTGTTGACACCGCATTGGCCACGGACTCAAAGGCTGAACTTCCGGTGGAGGCGAGGCGAATCGTTCTGACTCGATTTGATCAGTTGACCGTCGAAGCGCGGGCCACGCTCACGGTCGCCTCAACTTTGGGCCGACACTTCAACAGCGTTGATTTGGCCGGCGCCTTTCCAGGGCGTGGCGCTGAACTTGACTACTTGATTCAGAACCGGCTGTTGGAACCAGGAGCCGGTGAACTGTTGTCGTTCGCAAGTCCCGTCTTGCGCGAAGTGGCCTACGAGTCCGTGTCACATTCATCACGAGCAGGTGTTCATAACCGGATCGGCAAGTACATCGAATCGCTGCCCACGACCCACGAAGAACTACGCGTCGAGGAACTCGCCCACCACTTCGGCTACACCTCCGACGCTGATCGTCATCGCACCTATTTCCCTGCAGCTGCGCGGCGGGCGAGATCAACCTTCGCGAACGAGCGAGCGATTGGATGGTTCAATAGAGCAATTGGGGCCGTTGACCGGGTGACCGCGAGAGAACTGAATTTCGAGCTCGCAACGACCCTCGAACACATCGGCAACTGGTCCGATGCGGAAACCCTCTTCCTGCAACTCAGTAGGGGCAGCGACGGGATCGGGGCGGAAGCGATGGCATCCCTCGGAAAGATCGTTCTGAACTCTGCTGGCGCCGGCGCCGCCTACGACTTGCTCGACAACGCCAAGCGGGCGGCAGTCGCCAACGGTGATGCGTCCACAATCGAACGCGTCCTTGAAAAATCGTCCGTCGCGTCGGTTCTCGCCGGCGACTTTCGCCGTGCTCTCGAGGACGCAACGGCACAGGAACGAGCGGCGCGTGAGCTTGGC
>CALHCB010000142.1 GCA_937930695.1 uncultured Acidimicrobiales bacterium
GGAACCTTCGGCGTTCTTGAAGCCCTTGGCCTTGCCGAGCTGGGCGGCACGCCAGGTGAGCAGGCGAGCGGCTTCGATTTCGGTCGCAATGTCGGCAAGCATGAAGGCGATCGACTGATTCTCGATGATTGCTCGGCCGAAGGCTTTGCGGTCCTTGGCGTAATCGAGGGAGTACTCAAACGCAGCACGAGCAATACCGATGGCCTGAGCGGCAACTGCCGGACGAGTGGCTTCGAAGGTCTGCATTGCCGCCTGAGCATTGCCCGACTTGCCTTCACGAACCCGAGCAAGACGCTCGTCGAGCTTGTCCTTGCCGCCAAGCAAGCAGTTTCCGGGAACACGACAATCATCGAGCACAACCTCGGCGGTGTGTGATGCCTTGATGCCGTGCTTCTTGTACTTCTGCCCCATCGACAGGCCCTTGGTGCCAGGAGGAACAATGAAGCTGGCATGGCCCTTCGACTTGAGCTCGGGGTCGACAACGGCGACGACGACATGAATATCGGCGATGCCACCGTTGGTGATCCACGCCTTGGTGCCGTTCAGCACCCACTCGTCAGTGGCCTCGTCGTACTTGGCCCGAAGGCGATAGCCGCCTACGTCCGAGCCAGCATCGGGTTCTGACGCACAGAAGGCGCCGAGGGCGATCTTGTCGGGCGTGCCATAACACTGCGGCACCCATTCAAAGAGCTGCTCCTTGGTTCCCGACGCAGCAATTCCCGCCGCTGCCAGGCCCGTCCCCATGATCGACATTCCGAGACCGGCGTCACCCCAGAAGAGTTCTTCGAGCGCCACCGGCGTCGACAGACCCGTCTTGTCGTTCATCATGATCTCGGCCATGAATTCCCAGCCATAGAGACCGATCTGTGCCGCCTCTTCAACGAAGGGATACGGAAACTCTTCTCGTTCATCCCATTCTTCGGCGATGGGGCGCATCGAGTTTTCGGCGAAGTCGTGGATCCACTTCTGGAGCTGGAGCTGGTCTTCGTTGAGCTTGAGGGAGAACTCAGTCATGGGCGTCGTTGCCAATCGTTGCTGGGAGATCTGAAGAAAGATCACCGGCAACTGTCCGGAGGAGACAGGACAAGTTACCAGTGGGTAACTACCAACGTAGCGCAAGTTACCCGTTAGTAGCAACCCCTTACTGATCGGCGAAAAGACCGCAGTCCTGAGCCGCATCTCTGACTGTCATCCAACCGTTGCGGTCAGGGTGTCACCTACATATCGACGAGCAGTTTCGCAATCGCTGCCATCACCTGGGCGGCGTTGTCCTCGTGGTCGTCACTCGTGAACGAAATCAGCGGTCCGGTGCGAACCGAGACTCGCGGACGGGGCACCGAAACTCGTGGCGGTTTCCCGCGGGGCCATACCTTCTCCGTGCCCTTGAACGCGATCGGAAGCACGACACCCTCAACTTCGGTGGCGATCCGAGAGATCCCGGGTCGACCGGGGCCAACCCCATCGACCCACTCACTCGGCTTCACCAATCGACCCTCGGGCATCACGCCAACGAGCTGGCCTGCCTTCAGGGTCTCCACGGCAGTTGCCTCGGCCCGAACCCGGTGGTTTTTGTCCGCAGGAATGCAGCCAATGCCGTGCAAAAACTTGGCACCCGGGCCCTCCTCCATCAGATCGGCCCTGACGAGGAAGCGAGAGGAAAGACCGAACTTGTCGACCATCGCCATGGCGATCGGGAGATCAAGCAGCGAACGGTGATTCGCCGCCATCACGACGGGCCGGTTCGACGCAAAGGTCACACGTTCTGGCAGATCGAGTCGGCAGCCGAGTCTGGCGAGGTTGGTCAGCGCCACCGCTGAGCGGTGGAAGTTCGCGTGTTGAGGAATCGGCTGCACCGCTGAGACACTAGGTCAATGGCCACCAAACTCCCTTTTCATCTTCGAGGCAACTACGCGCCGGTCACCGAAGAGGTCACGGCCCTCGATCTCGTCGTCGACGGCACCCTTCCCCCGGAGCTCGATGGCCACTATTTGCGCAACGGCGCCAACCCTAAAAGCGGCTGGTCGCCCCACTGGTTTGCCGGCGACGGGATGATCCATGGGATGCGGCTACGGGACGGCAACGCCGAGTGGTATCGGAATCGTTGGGTGCAGACCAAGCAGTTGAACGACCCGGACGCCCGAACGATCGGAAAAGACGGTGTGTCCGATCGGACCGTTGGTGTGAACAACACCCACGTCGTCTCCCACGCCGACAAGATTCTGACCCTCGTCGAGTCCAGCTTCCCGTGCGAAATCAGCTCAGATCTCGACACCATCGGGGTCCACGATTTTGGCGGCAAACTCGACAGTGCCATGACGGCACACCCCAAGATCTGCCCGCTGACTGGCGAGATGCACTTCTTTGGGTACGGATTCTTCGAGCCTTTCCTCACTTACCACCGGGTCGATGCGAGCGGTCAACTCGTCCAATCAGAGGTGATCGACGTGCCAGGACCCACCATGATCCACGACTTCTCGATCACAGCCACACAGATCATCTTCATGGACTTGCCGGTCGTGTTCGATCTGGATCTCGCCATGAAGGGCGGCATGCCCTATCGCTGGGACGACGACTACGGCGCTCGGGTCGGCGTGATGCCCCGATCCACGCCGGGCGCAACGCCTCGTTGGTTCGATGTCGACCCGTGCTACGTGTTCCACCCGCTCAATTCGTTCGACGCCATGACCTCCGGAGGCCAGCACGGTGCCGTCGTCATCGACACCGCGCGCTATCCGGAACTCTGGCGTCAGGACTCAGCAGGCTTCAAAAACGATGCTGCGCTCCATCGGTGGCATCTTGATCTTGATTCAGGGGCGGTGACCGAGAGCCAACTCGACGATCGTGAGATCGAGTTCCCCCGCGTCGCCGAACATCTTGTCGGCCTCGAGAATCGCTTCGGCTACGCCGTCGGCTCGTTCGGCGACCAGAACGCGCTGGTCAAGTACGACCTGTCCGACAACAGCTCAACTCTCCACGACTTCGGAGCAGATCGGATCCCTGGCGAAGCCGTCTTCGTACCATCTGCTGAATCAGCCTCCGAAGACGAGGGCTGGCTCCTCACGTTCGTCTACGACAAACCAACGGAGTCGAGCCACTTCGTGGTGCTCGATGCGACGAACATGTCGGCCGATCCCGTCGCAAGCATCGCCCTCCCCCAGCGAGTTCCGTTCGGATTCCACGGATCCTGGATTCCCTCGCGCTAGCTCGCCGAGCAGTTGATCGTGCAATCATCGAGAGAACATCTGCGACGATCGACTGATTCACGGCTGTCAAAACGATAAACAAGCGAGTGCAGATTGCACTCGCCCACACACCACGGAGGAACATGATGTTCACCACATCTGCGCTGCTGCGCTCTTCTGTGGCACGAACCTCCAAGGCGTTCCTCTGCGGGATGCTTTTGTTGGCGCTCGCGGCTCTCCCCGCGGCAGCGCACACTGGCTTCGAATCGAGCGATCCAAGCGATGGTGCCGTCTTGGATGCGCCAGTCAGTGAAATTCAACTCGTCTTCACCGGGGAGGCCACTCCGGCCGGCGAGGGCTTCGTCGCGTTGAACGCCTCTGGGGTGATCGTGACGCCCACATCGGTCACGTCCACTGACAACCTGACATGGCTTCTCTCGTTCGACGAGCCGTTGAGTGGCGGAACGATTGGAGTGCGATGGACTGTCCAAGCCCCCGACACGCATCCGATCAGTGGCAGTTTCAGCTTCGAGGTCACAGCCCCAGCGGTACCCACCACTTCGACCACCGCCCCAACGACCACCGGACCATCGACCGTTCCGACCACCGCAGCGCCCTCATCTACGCCAGAATCGACCACGAACGAATCGGCCACGCCCACCTCCGCCGATCCACCCTCTGGCAGCACGCCGTCGACGTCGCCGCCAACGGAACAAACCCTCGAGGACTTTCTCGCCGCGGGTGCGCCCGCTGCAGTCGGCGCGAACGCGGTTGGCGCGATCGGGCGCTTCCTCATTTTCGCCGGAACCATCGTTGGCCTTGGAGCAGCCGTATTCCAGCGCGTTGTTCTGGGCCAAACTGAACAAGATCATCACCATGTAATCTTGTGGATCCGCCGAGGAGCATCGCTGCTCGTCGTGGGAACCATCGTCGATCTTCTCTCTTCAGTCGCTCGCCTCGGAGCATCGTGGTCAGCGGTCGGTGCCCTCGACGACTGGTCCGCGGCGCTCGATTCATCGTTTGGCTTGGCCACGCTCATGCGCCTTGTCGGCGGAGTTGTCGTCATGGTGGGAGCTACCACGCGGGGCGACCGCCTCCTCGCCGCCAAGCCGCTGGCTGTCGGAGCAGGCCTCATCTTGGTGTCGTTCAGCTTCGACGGCCACACGGTGACCGAAGGCGCCCGCTGGCTTCACGCAGTCGTGAATGTCGTCCACG
>CALHCB010000143.1 GCA_937930695.1 uncultured Acidimicrobiales bacterium
CCTTCTGAATGCAATGGCCCCGGTCGCCATTCAATCGATGTGGTCGATGCGCGTGCTCTCTGAGCGCGAGGGCACGATGGTGTCGCTCGGCGACGTCGAGCTGAGCCCAGACGAGCAGCGCCGCCAGGCCATGCAATTCAACCGGAACACCTGCCACGTGTGGGACGAAGAAGGCGACCTCTGGGCCCAGGCCATGAGCGGTGAGCAGCTCGAGGTGCCTGTGTGGGCCGAAGCTCGCTTGAAAGAGCTGGGGCGCGATCCACAGGAGTGGGCCAGCCCCATCAGGCCCGAGACAGCGGGCTAGCTTCAGCCAGGAAGGGCATCAATTGAGGTAGCTGGCGCGCAGCGTAAGCGGTTCTTTGGGGACCGTTCGCCCGTTCTTGAAGCGAGCGACGAGATCGTCAGCGGTCATCGAGTCGTTCACATCGCACAGCCCGAGCGTCGACGCGATGAACGAAAGAATTTGGCCAGTGGTCTCGCCCCGCTCGATCCGATCGGGGAGGGTCACCGAGCCATCTCGCTTGGCGAGACGCTTTCCCTCGGGACCGAGCACGAGCGGAACATGGCCGTAGGTGAAGGGGGCGACGCCGAGAAGTTCGGCGATGTAGAGCTGACGCGGGGTCGAGGTGAGAAGATCGTCAGCCCGTATGACGTGGCCGACACCTTGCTGATCATCGTCGATAACGACGACCAAGTTGTAGGCCGGAGCGCCATCGTTTCGTTGCAACACAACATCGTCGATCGGTCCCTCGTGATGCCCGCAGAAGTCGTCGTCGAACGAACGAACAGTCCCGGTGGGGACCCGAAGTCGGTACGCCGGGGGCCGCCCCTCATCTTCTTTGCTGCGGCGCTGCGCTTCGGTGAGTTCTCGGCAGGTCCCGGGGTAGTCGAGGGGGGACAGGGGGCCGTTGGGAGCGGCGGCTGCCTCCCGAATTTCTCGACGCGAGCAGTAGCAGGGGTAGAGCTGACCGGCCGCCCGAAGATCGGAAATGGCGTCTCGGTACAGATCCATTCGATCGGTCTGGCGGATCGGCTCGCCATCCCAATCGAGTCCGAGGGCCCGGAGGTCCTCCGCTTGAGAGGCGTAGTGTTCCTCCCGGACCGTGTTGGTGTCGAGATCCTCGAACCGGAGAAGAAACGGGGCGCCAGCAGATCGGGCGTCGAGCCAGGCGACGAGAGCAGTTCGCAGGTTTCCCAGATGGAGACGGCCGGTCGGACTTGGGGCGTACCGGCCGGTGCGAGGGTGAGACCGGCCCTGTGTGTGGATGTCGGAAGAGATCACACCTGATCCTCTGGAAGTTTCGGGCGTCGAGGGAGCCATCGGGCGACGGGTCGGAAACGCAAGGGAGGCTCGGAGAATTCCTCGCTGCCGTGGGCCACCCAGCCGACCGTTCTCGCGACAAACATGCACTGGCCGCCTTCCGGGCCCATGCCCGCCAACCAGGTCATGGCTCCCAGCGCGAGGTCGATGTTGAGGGGTGCGTTCACACGCTCGCCGATGAGGGTGCGAAGACGCTGATAGGTGTCGAGCCTGTGGTCATCGCCCCACGCTTCAACGATCATGTCGTGCAACACGAGCTCTCGACGGTCCAGAGTCTTGTAAACGGCGTGCCCGACACCCGGAACCTTCTCATGGGCTGCCAACCTTCGACCCAGAACTGTTTCAGCCCCATCGCGCCCGGCTTCTTCGAACATGCGGTGCACGAGGCTGCTCGCCCCACCGTGGAGCGGGCCAGCCATCGGTCCGAGGCCAGCAGAAACAACCGAGTACGGATCGGCTCGAACCGAGGCAGCAACTCGAGCAGCAAATGTTGATGCTGCCAAGCCGTGGTCGGCGAGCAGGACCAGTGCAGCGTTGAGACAGGCCCGTTGCGTGTCGGTGCCAGCCTCGGCGGTCATGCGCGGCCATAGGTCGTTGGCCAACATTGAACTGGACAGCGTTGCACCGGACAGCGTTGCACTGGACAGCGTTGAACTGGACAGCGTTGAACTGGACAGCATTGCGTCGGAACCCCCATCCGAACGCAGCGGAAGGCCGTGGACCATGGCGAGCAACATTCGGCGCCCGGCCTGGGCGTGGCTCTGCGCCGAGGGGTCATGACGGAGTCGATCTGTGCTGGAGGCAATGGTGACCGAGATGCGAAACCGGTCGATCGGCGTCGCGTCTGGGGGTAGGACATCCTGACTTTGTCGCACCAGCTTGCGAACGGAGTCCTCCAACGTCCAGCTGCCTGACTCGTCCCACAGGTGGTCGGCGACCTCTTCAAACGGTCGGCGAACAAGATCGACCGCCGGGACCTCTCGGTAGTGGTGCCCACTTTCCAGGACTCTGGTGATTCCAGATGCAATGACCGTGTTGACTTCGCCCGAGGTGGTTCGCTTCCGGGCTGATCGCAACGATTCGATTTCGAGCGGGTCATACAGGCTCGTCCGACCATCGAGGGAGAGTTGGCGGGTGAGGACGCCACGACTCACATACGCATAAAGCGTCTGGCGCTTCACGCCGAGACGAGCCGCCGCCTCAGCAGCGGTCAGCAGTGGCGTCTCGGTGGTCACGCTGCCAGTGTGAAGGGTGGAGTTGTCGGCGTCAACGTTGACAGAATCAACATTGATCAATGTTGTTCGAACGACCACCCTCAAAGCATGACAACACAAGAATTGATTCAAGTGCCCAGCGGGCTCAAGGGGGTCGCGGTTGCCGAAACTGAACTCGGGGCGGTTCGGGGAAGCGAGGGGTTCTATCACTATCGGGAGTACAACGCCGCCGAGTTGGCTCGGCGGGCCAGTGTTTCGGACGTTTGGCACCTGCTGGTTGAGGGATCTCTCCCTACGACGGAACAAGCGGCACGATTCGAGCGTCAGATCGGAGATCACCGAGCGGTTGGAATCAAGCCAGCAATCATCGATGCTGTCGCTGCGGCGACGTCGGTTCCCCATCTCGGCTTGATGGCCTTGCTGCCGCTCGTCGCCCCCGATGGAATTCCGACGATCGATCTGTCGCCGCGGGAGCGGCGGGAAGCGGCGACTCGCTTGGCTGCTGCCGTACCGACGTTGCTGGCGGCGACACATCGGCGACGCCTGGGTCTTGATGTCATTGCCCCTGACCCAACGCTCGGTCACGCTGCGGATTGGCTGCGAATGGTGCTTGGCTATGAGATCGATCCTGCCAAAGCTCGCATGGTCGAGACGTACCTGACGGCGACGATCGATCACGGATTCAACGCATCGACCTTTGCCACCCGGGTGGTCACGAGCACGGGGGCCGACGCTGCCGCGGCGTTGTGCGCTGGCATCGGTGCACTCTCCGGCCCGCTTCACGGCGGTGCTCCCTCGTTGGCTCTTTCGATGATTGAAGAGATCGGTGATCCTGGCAATACCGATGCGTGGGTCCGAGCCAAGCTCGACGCAGGACAGAAGATCATGGGGTTCGGCCATGCGGTGTATCGAGCCGATGACCCTCGGTCGTTGCTCATGCGCGAAGTTGCCGAGGGGCATGGTGGGCCATTGGTTGAACGAGCGGTGGAGATCGAGGCTCGCATCCTGGCGGTCATGCGATCGTGGAAGCCCGACGCAGTGATTGTCACGAACGTCGAGTACTACGCCGGGATCGTCCTGCACCTCGCGGGCCTCACACCGGACCTCTTCACTTCGACCTTCACCGTGAGCCGAGCGATTGGTTGGTCCGCTCACCTCATTGAGCAGGCCGACAACAACAAGATCTTGCGGCCGAGTGCTCGCTATGTCGGAGCGCCGCCTGCCTCCTAGAGTGCGGCGATGACTCCAGATCTCGAAGTTTCTCGTGACATCGCAGCGTCCGCTGATGCAGTGTTCTCCGCGCTCACCGACATCACCCGGATGGGCGAATGGTCGCCGGAGAATTATGCCAATGAGTGGAAAGACGGAGCGGACAAGGCTGAGGTCGGCGCCATGTACACCGGCCACAATCGCAATGGCGACAAAGAGTGGAGCACCGAATCACGCATCACCGAATTGGTGGCGAACGAGCGTTTCTTCTTTGATTGCATTTCGCGAGACTTCGTATTCGCCAAGTGGGGCTACGCCATCGAGCCGACCGAGGCTGGCTGTCGAGTGACCGAGTACTTCCAGGATCTTCGCCCCGAGAGCTCGTTCGAGCGGAGCAAGACAATCTCGGGTGTTGAAGATCGCCAGGTGCACAACCGGACGGGCATGGAAAAGACGCTGGCGAACCTGGCGGCAGCGGTCGAGTAGCGCGTTGCCGCTCAGGCGAGGGCAAGCTCGACGAGAACTGGTGCGTGGTCAGTTGAGTTCGGCTTCTGGCGTTCGGCCCGATCGACGCGGACAATGGTGACGAGGGAGGCAGTCTCGGCATCGGTGAGCACGTGGTCCAGGCGCCATCCCCGATCGGTTTCGTAGAAGTCGGAGCGACGGTTCCACCACGTGAAGGCAGCGGCATCGCCGTAGTGGTGACGAACGACGTCGACCAAGCCATCCTCCATCAATGCTCGAAACGCTTCTCTCTCGGGGGGGCTGGTCAGATTTCGCATGCGGTATCGCCGCGGGTCCCACACGTCGACATCCATCGGAGCGATGTTGAGATCGCCGAGCACGATCACATGTGGGTGGTCTTCCCGCTCTAATTGCAGCCACTGGCGAAGTAGTGAGAACCATGCCAGCTTCACCCGATGAGCCTGGGTTCCGACCTTCTGACCATTCGGGGCGTAGATCGAATGGAGCCGCAGATGCCGCCAGGTGATCGAGATCGATCGCGGTTCATCGAGCGGTGAGACTGCACCGGGAATGCCGAGGTCGATCGATCGGACCGAGGTGTCGACGGCGCACTCGCCGCCGTCTCGGACCGCAAAGGCGACCCCACCATGACCACTCTCGCCGCCGTGGATGACCAGCTCGTATCCGAGATCGATGAAGGCTTTGCGGGGGAAGAGGCGAGAGCCGCAACGGGTTTCCTGCATCGCGAGCACGTCTGGCTCGTTGGCCTCCACCCAGGTGATGACCTGATCGTGTCTGGCCCGAATCGACTCGACGTTCCAGGTCGCGAGACGTGCATTGGGGCCCGGCATCATCAGCCCCGGCTGACGAGCAAGCGGCTCTGATTTCGGAGTGTTGTCGACGGGCGCCAGTCCACGTTGTGGTCCTCAACGGAATAGTCACCGAACTCATCGAGGAATCGCTGTAGCCCGATTCTGATCTCCATGCGAGCCAGTGCAGATCCCAGGCAATGATGCACCCCGTGGCCAAACGACAGAGGCCGCGGGTTGGGTCGATCGAGTCGCAACTCGAACGGTTCCTCGTAATGTCTCGGATCTCGGTGAGCGGCAAAGAGCGAGACGATGATGTTCGAGCCCTTCTTGATCGTCTCACCACCCAGCTCGAAGTCGACGGTTGCTTGACGGCCGGATACACGCACTGGCGTGTCGAAACGTAAGAGCTCTTCGACCGCGTTTGGCCAAAGCTCGGGACGGGACCTGATGAGGTCACGCTGGTCAGGATTGGCGGCCAGGTGAATGATCGATGCACCAAGCACGCCGGACGTTGTCTCGAAACCGGCACCCATGATGGTGGCCACCATGGCGATGAGCTCGTCGCGAGAAAGACGCTCACCATCTTCTTCAGCCTGGACCAGCGCAGTAAGGAGATCGTCGGTGGGGTTTTCCATTCGTTCGTCGGCGAGGCGTCCGTAGACGTCGTAGAGCTCATCGATCGCTGCATCAACATCGGCAGGGTCGAAGGCGACGAATGGATCAAGAAGTTGTACGACCCGAGTGGTGACGTCTCGGACCCACGGCCAGAGTGCCTTGGGCATTCCGAACATGTCGGCGATCACGTTGATGGGCAGCGGGACGGAGAAGTGCTGACGGACATCGACCAGCCCATCGGTCGGCATCGACGTAAAGAGATCATCGACGAGTCGCTCAACACCGGCCTCGAGTCCTTCCATGCGCTTGGGAGTAAAGGCCCGACTGACGAGCGACCGGAGCCGAGGGTGTACTGGTGGGTCGGTCACAGGGAGAATGGTCTTGAAGAACAGCTTCGAACGTTCACTCAGTTGTGAATAGGGGCGGACCATATTCAGCGTGTCGATCTGGCCGCCCGAGGTGAGGTCGCTTCGGTTCAGCACTTCCTTGGCCTCGTCGTAGCCCATTACAAACCACTGTTGATAGAGGCGTCGATACGCAACCGGTCCGTCCTGCAACGCCAGATGCACCGTCGAATACGGATCAGCCACCACTTCGGGGTCAAATGGATTGCCCCATTTGTCTCGTCCCAGCAGCGCCTTGGCCAGAGCGGGGCGTGACACCACTTCCCGGATCATTGGAATGAGGAGCTGTTCAGGACGCATCGCAGACCTGCTTTGTTGTGCCACTCACCAGAGAGCGACTTTGTGAACGCTTTCACAAGCGTTCTCCCAGGTCAAGGGATGGAGCGCAATTGGTCTTGGCGGGAACCGCGAGGCATCGTTGTGGTCACAAGGGGGACACCATGTCTGCAACACCATCGAGCTCGCTCCGCCGAGTCCTCATCGCCAACCGAGGCGAGATCGCTATTCGTATCGCAGCGGCCGCGGCTGACCTCGGAATCGAGTCGGTCAGTGTCTCAGTCGCGATCGACTCTGAAGCGCTCCACACTCGCGTCACTGATGCCAATGTCGAGCTGCCCGCCAACCCATCTGGTCCCGTCGCCGCCTACCTCGATGCGGCGTCGATCATCGCTGCGGCCGTGGCCGAGAACTGTGACGGCGTACACCCGGGATACGGCTTTCTGTCGGAGAACGCCGACTTCGCCGATCAGTGTGCTGCGGCGGGTCTGACCTTCGTCGGCCCGTCGGCTGAGGCCCTTCGGCTCTTCGGCGACAAGGTGTCCGCACGAGCCTTGGCCATCTCTCTCGACATCCCCGTTGTCGCGGGAAGCGACGGTGCAGTCGCGACGAGTGCCGACGCTGCGGCGGTGGCCTCCGATCTTGGGTATCCGGTGATGTTGAAGGCCTCGGGCGGCGGCGGCGGGCGAGGTATGCGGCGAGTCGATGCAGCGGAGGAGATGGACGATGCGTTCGCTCGCTGCTCCAGTGAGGCACTCAGTGCGTTTGGGAACGGCGACGTCTTCCTCGAACAGCTGGTCCAACGCCCGCGGCACATCGAGGTTCAAGTTCTGGCAGACGGGACTGGCGAAACGATTCACCTCGGCGATCGTGACTGCTCAGTGCAGATCCGCAACCAGAAGGTGATCGAGATCGCACCAGCACCTGAGCTCGACGAGGCGCTTCGCGATCGCCTCAGAACAGATGCGGTTCGCCTCGTCAACGAGGCGGGCTACCTCAACGCTGGCACGGTCGAGTTTCTTGTCGAGCCGGAGACCGGGCGGTACTTCTTCATCGAGTGCAATCCCAGGATTCAAGTCGAACACACTGTGACCGAGCAGGTGACCGGCCTCGATCTCGTTGCGGCACAGTTCCGGATCGCCGGTGGAGCCACACTCGCCGAGCTCGCACTTAACCAAGAGGACATCACGATCCGAGGCAACGCGGTGCAAGCGCGAATCGTCGCTACGGGAGCAGGCACCATCACCGGATACAAGGAGCCCGCTGGTCCGGGCGTACGGGTCGATGCAGCGGGTTACGCCGGATACGCGCCGCCACCGCAGTTCGATCCTCTGCTGGGCAAGGTCATTGCCACATCGTCTGGGACCTACCGCGACGCGGTCGACAAGTTGCGTCGTGCTCTCGGCACCTTCCAGATCACCGGGATCGACACGAACCTCGGCCAACTCGATGCGATCTTGGCGAACGAGACGCTTCGGTCAGCTGATGCAAGGACCACTCTGCTTTCAGAATTTCCCGAACTCGCCGGATCGCCTCAGCGAGAATCAGGCCGCGGCACCATCGAGCTCCTTGATGCCCAGACTTCGGCCTCGCGCCCCGGGTCCTCGGTCGCGATCCAAGAGTCGTACCTTCCCGTCCTCGACGTCGAGGACGGTCAGATCGCCATTGAATGCCCGATGGCAGGCTCGGTCATCGAGACGGTCGCCCAGATCGGGGACGCCGTCGAAGCGGGCGACGCCATCGTGATCGTCACGGCAATGAAGATGGAGACGGAGATCGCCGCACCCTGTGCCGGAACCGTCGTTGCCCTTCAGTCGGTTGCCCCGGGAGACGCCGTCGGTGCTGGTGATGTCATGGCGGTCATCGCTCCGAGTGGTGCTGCCGTCGGAGGAAACGTCACGGGAGGAGCGAACACGTGGGGGCCCACGCTCAATGAAGTGGCAACGCTCAACCGGCTGGCGGCCGAGCGACTCGGCCCTGATTCCGAGGAACCAGGTGTTGTCCGGCAACGGAATCGCAACAAGTTGACGTGTCGAGAGCGGGTCGCCTTGCTGCTCGACGATGCGTCGTTTCGGGAAGTGGGCAGCGTCGCAGGGTTCGCGTCCTACGACGAGTTCGGCGAGATCAGTGCGTTCACTCCTGCGAACAGCGTCGGTGGCCAGGGAACGATTGACCGTCGATCTGTCGTGGTGTGCGCCGACGATTTCACCTCACGAGGTGGGCATGCCGACGGAGCGATCGGAGCGAAAAGCCTCTACCTCGACCGGCTTTCGATGGAGCTACAAGTCCCGTCGGTCCGCTTACTCGATGGTTCGAGCGGCGGTGGCAGCGTCACCGCGATGGTGCCCAAGCAGAAGACCGAGGGTGAAAGCAGCGCCAAGGAGTCAAGTGGGGCCATCACCGCTGGGCGACCCCGCGTCTCGGGTGGCGGCGGTTCGTTCTTGCCCGCTCATCTCGGCAGCTCGGATTACACCCGCCAACTGGCAACCGTTCCCGTGGTCAACATGCTGCTCGGCAGCGTGGTCGGTCTCGGTGCAGCCAAAGCCGTGCTCGGCCACTTCTCGGTCATGGTGCGCGACATAGCGCAGCTGTTTGTTGCCGGTCCTCCCGTGGTGAGCCATGCGATGGGCTACGACATCACCAAGGAAGACCTGGGTGATTGGCGTATTCATTGTCTCAACGGGTCGGTCGACAACCTGGCGGAAACCGAGGAGGAGGCGGCGGCGATGACTCGACGATTCCTGTCGTATCTTCCGCCGAGCGTGCACGAGGCGCCTCCTGTTCTCCCGCCAACCACCGCTGATCCGGCGGATCGACGCGACGACGAATTGTTCACCATCGTTCCTCGAAAGCGGACGACAACGTTCGATATTCGACGAGCCATCGAGCTGATCGCTGATCGGGACTCGTTCTTCGAGATCGGTTCGATGTGGGGGACCGATCAGGTCACGGGATTCGTTCGAATGAATGGCTACCCCATGGGCATCGTTGCGTCAGACAGCCGTCACCTCAACGGCGGAGCGCTGACTGCAGATGGTTGCGACAAGATCGTTCGCCACCTTGATCTTTGCGATCTCTTCCATATTCCGGTGCTCAACCTCGTCGACAACCCCGGCTTCGCAGTGGGAGTGGAGCATGAGGTCGCAGGCACGATTCGCAAGGGTGGCGAATGGATGGTTGCGTTCGCCCAGCTGACCGTCCCGATGTTCACTGTGCTGATGCGTCGTAGCTTCGGCGTCGCCGGCAACAACTTCGCCCGGCCGTCGGCCACTCAGACAGCTCGAGTCGCCTGGCCCTCTGCCGACGTCGGTGGGATTCCGCCCGAAGGGGGCATCGAGGCCGCCTACAAACGTCAACTCGCCGAAGCGGATGACCCGGCAGCCCTGCGGGCAGAACTCAATGCGAGAATCGAGAGTGCCCGTGGGCCGGTTGGTCCGCTGTCTCGGTTCGAGCTCGAGGAGATGATCGACCCTCGTGACACTCGCCGAATCGTGTGCGAGTGGTTGCCGAACGCCTATCGGGTGTTGAGTCACCCCAATCGTCTCGGTCCTCGGGCGCTCGGCTACCGGCCGTAGACAAACCAAGGGGACGCATCGCAATTGGTAGTGCGTTGCTTCTCGTGCTGATCTGAAGGTTTCCGGGGGATCAGAGACAGCAGGGGAGATCGAGATGCTCAACGGTGATGCGTACAAAGCCTCGCTCGATGACGGGCGAGCAACGTACTTCGAGGGGGAGAAGGTTCACGATCTCGTCGGCCATCCGATCCTTGGTCAGACCGCGGAGATCACCGCGAACGCCTACGACAAGTACTACGACCCCGCGCCAGGGGCGAGCAGTCCCTTGCTCGCCGTGCCGCAGTCAGCGGACGATCTGTATGACCTCATTCCGATGCTGCATGACGCGGGGATGATGGCGCACGTCACCTCGACGTCGATCCAAACGCTGAAGACGGCATCGAGTCGGATGGCCGATGTGAAGCCGGAGTACATCGAGCGGATGAGCGCCTACATCGATGAAGCACAGCAGGCCGACGTCCGCATCACGCAGTGCATCACCGACGCCAAGGGAGATCGAAGCCGCCCGCCTGCTCGTCAGGATGATCTCGATGCCTACGTTCGGGTCGTTGATCGACAACGCGACGGCGTCGTCATTCGTGGCGCCAAGCTTCACATCACGGGTGCGTCATTCGGGCATGACCTCCTCACCATCCCAACCAAGGCAATGAAGCCCGGCGAGGAGGACTGGTCGATCGGTTGTGTGGTCCCGGTGAACGCCCCGGGCGTCAAGATCATCAACACGACCTACGCCCCACGCCACGAAGACGATCGAGCGTTCCCGATCTCGCGGTCGTTTCACTACCCCGAGGGGTTCGTCATCTTCGATGACGTCTTCATTCCGCACGAGCGGGTCTTTCTCGATGGCGAGACGGCATTTGCCGCTGTGTTTGCCCACAGCCTGGGCTTGTGGGAGCGCCTCGGCGGCCTCTCGGCCTTCGTGGAAGAAGCCGACGAACTCGTCGGTTTTGCCCAGCTGGTCGCAGAAGCCAACGGCACCGCGGGCATCAGCCACGTCAAGGAGAAGATCTCCGAGATGATCATTCACGCCACGCTGATTCGCGCCTCACTTGAAGCCGCCGTTCGCAACTGCAAGATCAGCGACGAAGGCGCCGCCTTCCCTGACGAGCTCTATGTCAACGCGGGCAAGTTCCACGCTGCGGCCAACTACAACTTGATGGTTCGCCACCTCCACGACATTGCTGGCGGCGCGGTGCTCACGGCCCCGGTTCCGTCCGACTTCGAGAATGGTGACGTTGGCGACCTTGCTCGCAAGTACATGTCGACGGGCAACGATGTCGACGGTGAATATCGGGCATCTCTGATGCACGCCATCCGAGATCTGACCGCAGATGCGTACGGAGGTTGGAAGTTCGTCACCAACCTCCAGGCTGGCGGAGGTCTGTATGCACAACGCATCGTGACCAGGCGGCACTACGACCTCGACGGGGCCAAGCAAAAGGCACTCGTTGTTGCAGGACTCTCAGAAGACCAAGGACACACATGACCTACACAGAAGTCACCGTTGAGCAGCTTGATTCGACCGCGGTGGTGACGATGTCTCGGCCTGATGCGCTCAACGCCATCACGCCGACGATGTTGGGTGAGCTGAACGACGCATTCGACGCGCTGATTGCCGATCCTGCGATTCGGGTTGCCGTCCTCACCGGTGCCGGGCGAGCGTTCAGCGCTGGGGTTGATCTCAAGGCTCTGGGCGATCGGGAACTTGTTGGTGGATGTGTCGGCGACATCTTGGATGTTCCGGCTCGGGCGCTCACCGCAAAGCTTTCCGGATCGAGTCTCGTAACCATCGCTCAGGTGAACGGGTTCTGCTTCACCGGTGCGCTCGAGTTGGCTTTGGCGTGTGACCTGATGGTGGTCGCCGACGAGGCGACGTTGGCCGACACCCACGCCAAGTTCGGACTTCGTCCAACCTGGGGGATGAGCCAGCGTCTGCCCGCAGCCGTTGGTATGGCAAAGGCTCGCGAACTGTCTTTGACTGCGCGAAACGTGAAGGGTGCCGAGGCTGCAGCGATCGGTATGGCCGCGTCATCGGTCCCACGCGACGAATTGGCTGATGCCGTCGCCGCCATGGCAGCCCAGATCGCTGGCAACAGTGCCGAGTCGTTGCTCGCCTACCGCGATCTCTATGCGGTCGCAGAATCGCAGGGAATGGCCGACGGCTTGGCCTATGAAGCGGCGACGACGTATGAGATCTCCGACACTGACGAGCGTCTTGCTGAGTTCCGCAACTGAGCTCACGTTGTGGAGCTGGAGCCCTGGCCGTGGGCGAATCGCCCCGACTGTGGGCCGTTCGACCTAGATCGGGTCGTTTGACCTATACGGGAATCGGTGTGGGTCATCCGATCTATGAGGCATGACATGGATTCAGGAGCTTCCCTTCACCATCCGAATACTGCCCGCCGCGATTCTGATCGCGTGCATCGTTGCGGTCTTCGTCTTTCTCACTCAGCGCCCGGTTGATGGCGAGGGCGTGATCGCCGAGGTGCTCTCGGAAAACCGCAGTGGCATTGCCATTGGCCTGATGCTCACCGTCGTGGCGCTCGTGCCATCGCTCACAGTGCTCGCGGGCACCATGGCTGTGTCGGTGATCGCGCTGTTCGGTCTGCGGTTTGCTCCGCCGATCGACAACTACATCAACTGACAAATAGCATCGGCAGGAACGAGCCATATCTCTTCAGTCGTTCAGTCGTTCAGTCGTTCGACCGATGCCGGTCGCCCCGTCGTGCCGTGCCCCATCCCGACCATTCGGTGGAGATTCTGTGTGTTCCGCAGCTGGCCAAAGACCCGTGGCCCGGCCGCGAGCAGTGCTCCGTCGACCCGGATCGACTCGCCCGATACGAACGTTGAGTCATCCCCGGCTAGCCACAGCGCGGCCGAAGCAATGTCGGAGCCCTCTCCTCGGCGTGGCATTGGCTGAAGATTGGCAATGAGCTCGTCGGCCGACTCCATGTCGCCAGAATGCATGAGCGGCGTGAAGATGACTCCCGGGTTGATCGAGTTGACCCGGATGCTGTGTGGAGCAAGCTCCAACGCCGTGGTGACCGAGAGATTGATGACGCCCGCTTTGGCGGCTGAATAGGCCTGAGGCCCTGCGCCGCCGTTCTCTCCGGCGATCGATGCGGTGTTGATGATCGAGCCGCCCTCGCCTTGCTCGATCAAAACGCGAGCGGAGTGCTTTATGCCGAGGAACACGCCCTTCATGAGCACCGCGAACGTGCTGTCCCAATCGTCAGCCAGAACTTCGGTGATTGGCCCGAACGCTCCGCCGACTCCGGCGTTGTTGAACATGATGTCGAGTCGGCCGAAAGAATCGGTCGCCAGCGCAACCGCAGCAGCCACGTCGTCTTCGACGGCGACGTCGCACTTGGTGAAACGACATCGGTCTCCGAGTCGATCGGCAGCTGCCTGCCCGGCCTCGGCATTGAAGTCCGCAATCACGACGCTTGCACCCTCTGAAACGAAACGTTCGGCGGTGGCCAGGCCCATGCCGCTCGCCGCGCCCGTAATCACGGCGACCTTGCCTGCGAGCTGTCCCGTTGTCTTGTCATCAGTCATCCCAAACCCTGCCACATTCGTTGTGAGGTGACGAAGCCTTCTAGGGTCCCCTCATGCTTGAAGGCGTTCGAATCCTTGACCTCACCCAGTACCTGTCCGGCCCGTCCTGCACCCTCCTGCTCGCAGGGCTTGGAGCCGATGTCATCAAGGTCGAGCCCGGTCCGGTTGGAGACATGTCCCGCCTGCTACCGGTGGTCAATGAAGCCACGAGTTCGTACTTCGTGCAGCAGAACCGGGGAAAGCGCAGTGTTTGCGTCGACCTGTCCAAGCCCGAGGGACACGAACTCGTTCGAGCGCTTGCCGCGGAGTGCGACGTTCTGGTGGAGAACTTCAGCGCAGGAGTCTTGGAGAAGCGAGGGCTTGGCCCGGACGCGTTGCGGGCCGCGAACCCTGGTCTGATCTATGCCTCGATCTCCGCGTACGGTCGAACTGGATCCAAGGCTCACCTCCCTGGGTTCGACCTGATCGGGCAGGCCATGGCTGGCACCGTGGCCGTGACCGGTGAACCCGACGGTGCCCCGATCGCGGCCGGTGCGCCGATCGCCGATGTTGCGGCCGGAATGATGGCGTTCGGCGCAATCAATGCCGCCCTGTACTCCCGCACCATGTCCGGCGAGGGGCAGTTCATCGATATCTCCATGGTCGAAGCCATCTTCAACATGCACCCGTTCGCCGTGCAAGGTCCGAGCCAGAGCAACGGAAAGCTCCGGCTCAAGCGGACGGGTCGACATTTCGGCTCGGTCCCTCCGGCCGGAAGCTATGAGGGTCCCGATGGATGGCTCGTCTTGCAGGTCCTGGATGCGCAATGGTCCCGTCTATGTGATGCCGCGGCCGACATCAAGCTCGGAGAAGATGCTCGCTTCGCCACCGCAAAGGATCGATCAGCCAATCGATATGAGCTTGTCGACGAGCTCGAGGCTTGGATGCAGACCTTCCCGTCAAATGACGCGCTGCTTGCTCACTTGGAAAAGCACCGGTTGCCAGCGGCGCCCGTGGTCGACCCTGCGGATGCGCACCTCGAACCGTGGTTCCACGAACGTGGAGCGATCGCCGAAGTTGATGACATCGACGTCGGCATGGTGCGAGTGCCCGGCTTTCCCATCCACACCAGCGCCGTGCCCCGTCGCGAAGTTGAGCCAGCAGCGCCTCGGCTCGGACAACACAACGCCGAGGTGCTCGCTGAACTCTTGGGATACGACGAAGAGAAGTGCGCAGCGCTCTCCGAAGCCGGAGTGGTGTTGGCGACATAGATCGTCGAGGGGACAGTCTTTTCCGGGGCACTCTTCGCCGGAGCGAACACGAACGCATGGACGGCCGAATCAGTTTCATTCGGCTCGTTCGTCGTGAAGAATGCACCGATGCCCCTCGACGTCAGTCCCACGACGATCTCCTCAACGGTTGCCTTCGACCGTGATGGTGTCCATCACGGGCACCTTCAGCTTCCGTACAGCCGGGATGACGCGGCGTACGGCGCCGTCATGATTCCGATCGCCGTCATCCGCAATGGCGAGGGCCCAACCGTTCTGCTCACGGGCGGAAATCACGGGGACGAGTATCAGGGCCCGCTCTCACTCATCAAGCTCGCGAATACGGTCCAAGCCGCTGACATTGCTGGGAGGGTGATCGTCGTCCCGTGCATGAACCAGCCGGCGTTCGCCGCGGGAACGAGAACCTCACCGATCGACAAAGGGAACCTGAATCGCTCGTTCCCCGGCCGGGCCGACGGCTCGCACACCGAGCGGATTGCCCACTACGTCTCGGGGCACTTGCTGCCGTTGGCTGACTTTGTCATGGACATCCATGACGGCGGTCGCACGCTCGAATTCATCCCGATGGCGTCGTCGTCGGAGTTCGAAGACACAGACGTCACGGAGAAAAGTCAGGCGGCTGCTGAGGCTTTTGGCGCACCGTTCGTGACCAAGCTCGTGGAGCTCGACACGCTCGGAATGTGGGACTTCGTCGCTGGCGGTTCAGGCCGGCCCTTCGTCACCACCGAGTTGGGCGGAACGGGGGGAACCAGACCAGAGCTCGTCGCCATTACCGATGCTGGCGTTCACAACGTGCTCGTGCATTGGGGCGTGTTGCAGAAGGAACCGATCGCCACGCCACCAAGCCAGCGAATCACCATTCCGGAGACCGGCGGCTACGTGATCAGCGAGACCGATGGTCTCATTGAGTGGCTGGTTGCGCTCGGCGACCCGATCAGCGAGGGACAAGTGATCGCACGGGTCCATGAGGCTCGACGACTCGGCACCGCCGCGATTGAGTATCGGGCAACGCTCGATGGCCTGCTGGCCATGCGTCATCATCCAGGGCTCGTGAAGATGGGCGACGCCATCGCGATGCAGGCGACACTCGGTGGGTAGCGAGTCAGCCCATCGAAGTCATGGAGAGAGCGGCGTCCTCATCAAGGTGCCGAGACCTTCGATCGCATCATCGACTCCGGCGAGCCGAAGGAGATGCCAGTAGAGGGCCAGGTTGCTGGACACGACTGGTCGGTCGATGCCGTGCTCGAGTTGCTCAACGATCCCGAAGGCTCGCAAGCTGGTGCAGGACACGAAGGCGGCGTCGCAATCGCTTCCTTCCACGACGGACCGAACACCCGCCGCAACTGCGGCTTCGGAGATGCGGCCGACGACCAAATCGCTCGGCTCGAGGAACGACCCGACTGAGCAAACCTCGAGACCGGCGGTGCTGAAGTGTTCGACGATCGGTGCCGTCACATCTGCGGTGTAGGGAGTGACGACGGCAATTCGTTTGGCCCCCAAGGCAGTGAAGGCCGCAACGGCGGCTGTGATGGGGTTGCTACAGGCCACTCCGGGGTGTGCTTGTTGGATTGCGTTGGCAACACCGTCGGCCCCGATGAGCGTTGCCGCCGATGTGCAGCCGTACCCGATGGCGTCGAACTCGAACTCGGCAGGGAGTAGCGCTGCGGCCGCCGGTAGTCGGGCTTCCATGTCGGTCAACGTCTCGGGCGTGACTTCCAGAGCGTTCGGAATCCGAGCGTGGTAGACGTCGACTCCGTCGAGCTGGATCGAACGACCCTCCGCCTCAATGGTCTGGTCGCTCTCGAGGACGATGAGGCCAATGCGGGCCCGAGCGCCGAATCCTTCGTCAGTCTGGAAGGGGAGCCGCCTGAGTTCAGGTGGTGTCGTGGTCATGCGCCGGGACTCGGTACGGGCTCGTCAGCCTTGGCTTGTTGGGAGAAGAACGATGCGCCACTCGGGACCTCGGGGAACTCCATCTCGTAGGACGAGCAGCGCACGCGGTTGGTCCGTTGACCCCGAACGACTTCGCCCTGATACCGACTGGGAATGTGGTTCTCCTGCAGCGGCTTGGAGTCTTCGGCCCGATATTCGGAGATGAAGAGCGTGCGGGGCTGGTCTGAGAGGTTGGGGGCAGAACCGTGGAGAAGTCTTGTGTGCATCAGGCAGGCAGATCCTGCTGGTCCGTGGACAGCGACGGTGTCTTCGAGATGTTCGCTTTCAACTTCTGGGCTGACGGCGCCGGTGTAGACACCGTCGTGCCAATGATCGAACAGGCTTTCTCGGTGGGTTCCCGGCGCAACGACGAGCGGTCCATTGTCGAGTGTCACGTCATCGAGGAAGAACAGAACGGTGATCAGGTCTTCGTTGGTGTGGGGCTGGAACATGAAGTCCTGATGGAACTTGACGTGAGTGGCCGAACCCGGCTGCTTGGCATTGATCTTCGAGTTGTTGAACTCGACGTTCGGTCCGATCAGTTGTGCGACCGCGTTGAGCGCTGCGTTGTCTCGCATGGCATCGAGGTAGGCATCCGAGACCTCGATCGGCGATGCGACTCGTCGA
The DNA here is from genome assembly GCA_937930695.1 of uncultured Acidimicrobiales bacterium. Taxonomy (GTDB): domain Bacteria; phylum Actinomycetota; class Acidimicrobiia; order Acidimicrobiales; family SZUA-35; genus CALEWY01. Next base: position 17,277 of record CALHCB010000143.1, read on the forward strand.
AGTCTGGGCTCCTCGGCGGTGTGATCGGGGGCGAGATCGAAACGGGGGCGGTTGGCCAGTGTGTCGCCGTAGCTGTCGGAATGGATCCGGCTTTCCTCGACCCAACCCTCGAAGTCGCTCCGCAATTCAGCAAGCTGTGTTGTGGTGAGAGCGTCGGAAACGAAGGCATATCCGTCGCTCCAGAACGAGGCGATTTGTGCTTCGGTCAGTGTTCGACTGTTCGACATGGATTCTTCCTCGCAGCGCTAGATGATCGGGAGCTCGGGGGCCGCTCGTCGGCTGAGTAGATCCGGGCCGTTGGCGCGGACGACGAGGTTTTCTTCGTGCACCATGGCCCTGCCTGGCGCCCACAAGAGGCCAGGCTCGAGCGTCAGCACCATGTTCTCGGTGATGACCGTGTCGTCGCTCGCCGTATGTGAAGGCCACTCGGTGACTTGCATGCCGAGCCCATGACCCATTCGGCCAACGTCGTTGCCAAGGGACCCGTTGGCCTTCAGCACGGCGTTCATCGCACCGAATATCTCGGTCGTTGTAGCTCCCGGTCGGACGGTTGCAAGACCAGCTTCGGTCGCCTCCCACACTGCTCGATATGCATCGATGGCATCTGGTTCGGCGGTGGTGAAGGCGAAGTTGCGATCGAAATCGCTGAAGTAGCCGTCGAACGTGGACCCGGTGTCGAAGATGAGAAGGTCGCCGTCGCCGATCGTTCTGTCTGACGGTTGGCGAATGATGTCGTCGATTCCGCCGTGGCCGGTGGCACCAACGAGATAGGGGACATCGTCGGCGCCTTGCCGAAGGATCTCGCCTCGGAATGTCGCAAACGCCTGTCGTTCCGTCATCCCGGTCGACAAGATGTTTGGTAACTCATCGAACGCGTTCGACACGAGTCCGCAGATATGGCGATGTTTGGCGATCTCCGCCTCTGACTTCACCATCCGGAGCGAACTGATGATGTCCGTCACGTCGACCAACTCGCCGAGACAAGCGCGAAGCCGATCGACGTCTCGCAGCGGCATCCGGACGTGAGTTTCTGGTCCCATGGGCAGTCCGATGACGCCGTTGGATGAGGCGACGTCAGGTCCGACAACTTCCCGGAGGCAATCGACGAGCAGGGTGACACCGTCATCATCTGGTTGCGGCGAGGACCAGGTGCGAACGTCATCGATCCAGGTGGCAGCCATCGATGCTTCACCGATGCCGGGAATAACAGCGATCGGCTTGCCTTCAGCCGGGACGATGGTGAACCAGGGGCGAGTTGGGCTTTGCCAGAACGGCGTGTGGAACCCAGTGAAGTAGCGAACCTCGGGCTCGGTGCAAACGAGGATCGCGCCAAGACCACGTTCGGCCATCAATTCCTGGCACCGCCTCGTCCGTTCGGCGAACTCGCTCTCTGGGAACCCTCGTTCTGGTGACACGTTCGCAACCTCTCGTCGTTCCAGCCGGATGGTAAAGCGGAGGTGGCATCGCCGCCACAGGACTTCCGTGGTTCGGGCGCGTGTATGTTGCGCCCATGATCAGCCGTGCCACCGAGTTGCCAGTCGCCGAGATTCGCGGTGCAACACCCGGCGTCGAGAACGTCCTCCATTTCAACAACGCAGGGAGCGCGCTTCCACCAAATATTGTCGTGGAAACGGTGGTCGATCACCTGCGCCGAGAAGCCGCGATCGGGGGGTACGAGGCTGCCGATGAAGCGAGCGGACGACTCGAAAGGGTCTACGAGTCGTTGGCGACACTGATCGGTGCGCAGGCCGAGCAGATGGCTGTGGTCGAGAACGCGACACGGGCATGGGACATGGCCGTCTACGGCTACCCGTTCCAATCGGGGGATCGAGTTCTCATCTGTCGAGCAGAATACGTCAGCAATGTGATCGCGTTTCTTCAGCTCGAGCGCAGGCTCGGTATCGAAGTTGTCCTCATCGAAGATGACGCGGACGGACAGATTGATCTCGGGCACTTGGAACGCGAGCTGGATCTTGGTGCCGCGATGGTGGCGATGACGCATGCGCCGACCAACGGCGGCTTGATCAACCCGGCGGTGGCAGTCGGCGAACTCTGTGCGAACTCCGGCACTTTCTTTGTGCTGGATGCGTGCCAGTCGGCAGGCCAGGTGCCCCTCGACGTCGCCGAGATCAAGTGTGATGTGCTCTCGGGGACTGGTCGGAAGTATCTCCGAGGACCGCGCGGGACCGGCTTTCTCTTCGCCGGGCCGCGAGCGCTTGAACGAATCGAGCCTCCGTTCCTCGATCTGCACGCCGCAGAGTGGACAAGCGAATCCGACTACGAGATCCGCGCGGACGCCCGGCGCTTCGAGAACTGGGAAACCAACTACGCAGGAAAGCTCGGACTCGGGGCGGCGGTGGACTACGCCTTGGGGATGGGCATCGATGCCACCTCAGCCCGACTTTGTTCGCTTGGAGCGTCACTTCGGTCTGCGCTGGAGTCGGTGCCCGGTGTTTCGGTGCACGACAAAGGAGTGGAGAGGGGCGGCATCGTCACCTTTGCAGTCGAGGGTGTGGAATCTGAGAAACTGAAGACTCAGCTGTCGGCCCAACAGATGAACACGTCGACCTCCCCGGCGGGCCATGCCCGATTCGATCTGCCCCATCGCGGACTTCCGACGCTGGTGCGAGCCTCGGTGCACTATTACAACACCCAAGAAGAGGTTGACCGGTTCGTGGCGGCGATCGATGCGCTTCGACAGGGCAACTGAACCTCGGCGTCAGCCCACCCTGGGTCCCGGCCGGAACACTACGTCAAGGGATGTTGGACCGTAGATGAAATTTGATCCCATCCATTCGGGCGTTCCAACGGGGCTGAGATCTTCGAGCCGTGTGAGCATCGCTCGAAGAAGGGCGTGGATCTCGATTCGAGCGAGGTGGGCTCCGAGGCAGTAGTGGGGACCCCCGCCGCCGAAGGCCACGTGAGGGTTTGGTGAGCGAGAAAGATCGAGTCGGTCAGGCTCGGCGAAGACGCTCGGATCTCGATTTGCGGCCCCGTAGTACATGACCACTTTGTCACCCGCAGCGATTGATTGTCCTGCCAGCGTGGTGTCGGCCATCGCCGTTCGGCGCATGTAGATGACGGGGCTGACCCAGCGCAGCAACTCTTCGATGGCAGTGGGAAGCAGGCCGTCGACATCAGCGCGCAGCCGTTCGAGCTCGCCCGGATTTTCGAAGAGGGCATGAAACCCGCCCCCGACGAGATTGCGGGTCGTGTCGCCGCCAGCATCGATCAGTAGAAGGAACCAGAGGAAGAAGTCGATGGAGTCGATCGGCTCGCCATCGATTTCGCCGTGGATGAGCTGGGAGGACAAGTCGTCAGTCGGGTTCGCCTGCCGTTCGGCGTAAACCTTTTGTGAGTACTCGAACATCTGCATCGTTGCGGCGGAGCGGTCCTCCGATGCGATGGCCTCATCGCTCGAATGCAGTGCCTCGGTGTGGCGATAGAGGATTCGGCCGTCTTCCAGCGGAATGCCGAGCAGTTCGGCGATCACGAAGCTCGGCATGGCCCCTGCGAGGTCTTCGACGAGATCGCACTCGCCCTGTTCGATGACTTCGTCGACGATCTGGGTGGCGAGTTCATCGACCCGCGCCGCCAACGCTTGTGAAGCTCGAGGGGTGAAGTGCTTGCTGATGAGCCGGCGCATTCGGGTGTGCACAGGCGGATCGGCCATCAGCATCATCACGTGATCGCCGAACGGACTCGGCTCCTCCGAGGAGGAGTCGTGCAGCATGATCGTGGGACTCGACGAGAACGTGGCCGCATCTCGACCGACGGTCTTGACGTCTTCGTACCGGGTCACGGCCCAGAACGGTTCGCCACCTGGGAGATCGTGGCGATGAACCGGACTGTGCTCCCGGAGCCATTCGAACTGCTCGTGGGGTTGTGAGCCCGCAAAGCTGGCGATGGAAAGCAGATCGATGTCTGTCACGGCTGGCTCCCTCTCTCTTCTCGGATTGGTGGAGTCTCCCGACCAAACACGACCGTCTCGCTCCACCAATGCCAGCGCTTCTCGGATTGGTGAAGTCTGGCGACCGATTGCGACCGTCTCGCTCCACCAATGCTAGGAGTTGGTGCTTCGGGGAGCTCGCCAGCTTCGTCTGAGTCACGTCGATCGCTCGAGTCTCACAGGTCTGACGCATTGTTTGCGGAAGTTGGTCAAGGCCAGCGACCACCCGTGCCCGGAGGAGTGAGTGAAATTTCGCAATTGCGTCAGTAACGGTTCAGTTGATCGCAATGCAGTTCATCTTCTGGAAACAATTGTGAAACCGCATCGACGCACCACGCCAGCAGGATCGTTCGAGCTTCTCATTCTCGGCGAAAGGCAGTGGTATGGACGCAGGCAACAACGCCTGGATATTGACCTCAGCATCTCTGGTGCTGTTCATGGTTCCAGGTTTGGCTCTGTTTTATGGCGGCATGGCCCGCTCAAAGAACATGCTGAACATGTTGATGATGAACATGGTCTGCCTCGGCATCGTGCCCATCGTTTGGTACGTGGCGGGTTACAGCCTCAGCTCGACGGGCGACAACGCCTTCATCGGTGGATTCGACGCCTTGTTCCTGAACGACATCGGCGTCAACGGCGACGATGGGGGCGCTGGGCTGCGCGACGTCTTCTTCGCTCTCACGTTTGCCTCGATCACTCCTGCCCTGATCTCCGGAGCGGTGGCGGACCGGATGAAGTTCTCGGCCTGGGTTGTCTTCGTGCCCGTCTGGATGATGCTGGTCTTCGTCCCAACCTGGTCATGGGTCTTCCGTTTCAACGACGACGGCAGCGGTCTTGGTTGGTTGGTGAGGCGAGGAAGCCTCGACTTCGCTGGCGGAACCGTCGTGCACGTAGCCGCCGGAGCAGCGGCGCTTGCGCTCGTCTTTGTGCTCGGGAACCGCAAGGGTTGGCCCAAGGAGCCCATGGCTCCACACAATCTTCCATTCACGATGCTCGGTGCCGGCATGTTGTGGTTCGGTTGGTTCGGCTTCAACGCCGGCTCGGCATTCGCCGCCGACAACGTCGCGATCCAAGCCTTCGCCAACACCTTCATCGCTGCGGCGGCCGCCATGCTCTCCTGGCTCGCCGTCGAGAGAGTGGTCGACGGTCACGCCACCTCGTTGGGCGCAGCATCGGGCATCGTCGCTGGTCTCGTCGGAATCACTCCTGGCGCTGGCTTCATGGGAGTCAACGGTGCCCTCGGTGTCGGCATCGCAGCCGGCGCTCTCTGCGCCCTTGCTGTGCGACTGAAGTTCAAATACAGCTACGACGATGCTCTCGACGTTGTCGGTGTTCACTTCGTCGGTGGTCTTGTTGGCGGCATTCTGATCGGCGTATTCGCCAGCCCGGCAACCCTCGGTGGCGACTTCGACGGCGGAATCATGGAAGGCGACGGCGCAGGCCTGCTACTCGAACAGATCTTCGCCAACGTGGTCACGGCCGTCTTCAGCTTCTGTGCGACCTATCTGATCGCTCGAGTTCTCGATGCCACGATCGGACTTCGAGTTACCGATGAAGAAGAACTGATGGGGCTCGACCGGTCACAGCACAGCGAGACCGCATACAGCTAGGCCGTCGGGCCTGGCCAGGTCAGCAATGCTGCTGGCGCTGCTCTGTACTTTCGCCCAAGCACGGGGCCTCCTTCTCGATCTACGTTGAGGAGGTCCTTTTCAGGCGGAGGAGTCCCTAGTGAAGTTCAGAGCAATCGGCAGCGCATTCGCTGTCGCGGCAACTGCATTCTTGGCAGTGCCAACAGTTACCGAGGCTCAACAGCCTTGGTCGGGGTTTTCGGCGACAAACCTCGTTCCCAAGACCGAAGCAGGCCAGCCGGTGTACCGGCCAACCTGGGGAGTCGGAGTCATCCGTAACCCCAGCGGCAGCTATGACGTTGTGAGCAACAACCACGCGTTTGCAACTGGCCTCTGGCAAGACATCGGGCGGCCTTCGCAGTCGTACTCAGAAACGACCCAGGGTACGGGCTTGCGCAACGCGGCGTTCAACGCTGACAGCCACGGCATACGAGTTGCCGACTTCGACAATGACGGTGATCAAGACTTCATTGAGTTCGTTGGCGACGCACAGCGTGACGGCTCCGGCAACAACCGGTACTTCGCCAACAACGGCGACAACACATACACCTATCGACCCGACAACGGCACGGGATACGGATTCAGCCGTGGCCGCCTCGGCGTTCCATTCGACGTCGACCTCGACGGCGACCTCGATCTTCTCATCGCGGGTCTGACCCGCGATGACGACGATGTCATGCCCGGAACGCAGTGGCTTTTGGGTCGCAACACCGTGCTGCTCAATGACAGCACCAAGGGTGATACCGACACGAACCCGACGAAGTTCAATCCCATTGCGGGCGCGGACGCCGTACTCGAGAACTTTCTCAACGTCGGCACCGTCTCGGACTGGGGCCCCGGCACCAATTCCGACATGCTTGCCCTCAACTCGCTCGGCTTCGCCCGAGACGTGATCGATGCGGTGCCCGGTCAGAGCAACTTCATCAGTCCGTCAAATCCCCAGCCTGCGATGGCGTCGGCCGACAAGGCTCGTGATTGGGTGCTCGGCGACTTCGACGGCGATCTCATGCCAGAGCTCGTGATCGTTCGTGACGATCGTGGTAATGGCGCTCCGGCACCGATTCGTTACTACGACCTCAGCTCGAACGGCACCCCGTCGCTGCGGAGCGGAATGCCGAGCAACTCAACGATCGATGACTGTGCCGTTGGCGCAGCCGGCGACTACGACAACGATGGCGACCTCGACCTCTTCCTTGGTTGTTCAGAGACGGCGACCAACCGCCCCAACGTCATGCTGATGAACGACGGTGCAGGCAACTTCACCATCAACACCGGCTTGCTTCCGGTAGCCGGTCTCACTGATGCGGAGAATGCAGCAGTACTCGACGCCAACGGCGACGGTGCGCTCGATATCTACCTCGGCAACGGCTTTGAAGATGCCCAAGAGGCCGACAAGCTCCTCGTCAACAATCCGTCGGCAGGCAACTGGCTGCAGGTCGACCTTGTCGGCACGACCGACAACAACGACGCCATTGGTGCTGCGATGTACGTCGGTTCAGCAGATGGTTGGCAGGTTCGTCAGGTTGGACACGCCTTCCACAAGGCCACCGATGCGATGACGCTTCATTTCGGTCTCAATGCTGACGCTGCGGTGGCTCCGGTCCTCGTGACCTGGCCCAACGGAACGGTCGAGTCATTCGATGTTTCTGCTGTGAACCAGCGAATCACGTTGACCCAGGGATCGGGAACTCCGGCCAACCTGAATGCACTCAACGCGGCGCCGAACGTACCGGGCCTCCCGGTAGATCCACCGGTGGACCCGCCGGTCGATCCACCAGCTGGATTCACGAACTGTCGTCAGGCACCCGTGAACCCTGCGTTCGACACCGCTGATGCGACGAAGGCTTCGGTCTACCGTCTGTACTGCTCGTACTTCCTGCGGTACCCCGATCAGGATGGCTTCAACTTCTGGTTCGGTCAGTTCTCCTCGGGGAGCATGAATCTGGATGAGATCTCGAACTTCTTTGCTGGCTCTGACGAGTTCACAGCGAATTACGGGACGCTCACCAACCGTGAATTCGCCGAGTTGATCTACCGCAACATTCTGGAGCGGCCAGCTGAACAAGAAGGCTTTGACTTCTGGCTCAGCGAGTTGGACACCGGCAACCGGACTCGGGGACAGGTCATGCTGTTCTTCTCACAGTCCGACGAATTCAAGGGCAAGACCGGCACGAACTGATCGTTCGTAGCGGAGCTATTCGCTCCAAAAACTCGGGGGAGTGACATGCAGGACCCGGTCGGCGCCAAGAGGCGCTGGCCGGGTCCTGCGACATACTCAGGGGCATGGTTGCAGAGCTCTCGTCGTTGTCCCCTGGTCAGCCCATCGTGTTCGGTGGAAATCAGGTGACGGAAGTACCGGCAAAGCTCGCCGAGGCTTTCACCAGCGGCGATCGCCTCGTGGTCGTGAACGACACGGGAGATCTGCTCCACATTGGACAGGCCGAATGGCAGATCGCATCTGGCGCAGTCGCTCGAGCCCATCAGGCCTTCCTCCGTCTGGGATCAGTCTCTGATGACACCATCTCTCGGTTCTTCGAGCTCTTCGCCGACCGGCTAGCCGACGATGCTTCCTTTGCCCCGATCATCGAGGCCAATGCGGCCGATGTGGAATCGGCCCGAGCGAGGGGTCGGTCGACGACTCGCCTCGTGCTCTCTGACAGCATGCGCTCCGGGATGATCGAAGGCCTCCGGGGGTGGGCGTCGACTGCCACGTCTCGCGACGCCGTTGTCGAAGAGATCGTGCACGACGGATGGACTATCGAGCAACGAACCGCAGGCCTTGGCGTCGTTGGTTTCGTTTTCGAAGGGCGCCCCAACGTCTTCGCCGATGCATGTGGGGTGCTTCGCAGCGGCAACACCGTGGTGTTTCGGATTGGCTCCGATGCACTGGGCACAGCCCGAGCGATCGTCGAGCACGCGCTCGACCCGGCGCTCGCCGAGGCAGGTATGCCCGAAGGTTCGGCCGTGCTGGTCAGCTCGCCCGCTCATTCCGCT
>CALHCB010000144.1 GCA_937930695.1 uncultured Acidimicrobiales bacterium
CAAGCCCATCGATGTCGATGCCGAAGAACTGCTCGAGTTTGACCGTCCGGGATACGCGATCATTGCCGCATCGCTCGAGGCCGTAGATCGAGGTGACCATGTGGAACTCATCACCGAGACGAGGGTCGAGGGAACCGACAAGGCCTCGAACGCCAAGTTCGCTCCCTACTGGGCGCTGATCAGATTGCCCAGCGGGTTGATCCGGCGCTGCTGGTTGGCGGCCATCGAACGCAGAGCCTCTCGCTGATTGCATCAGCAACACAGCGGCGGGTTGAAGGGCGCCCGTTACCGTTTGACGGGTGACACTGACCGTACGAGCGACCATATTGCAGACGCCCGAACCGGGCCGGCTCGAGGTGAAGGAAGACCAGTTGATCTCGGTGGACGATCACGGCCAGATTGTCACCGTCGCTCCGTTCGATACCGCGAACGACCGCTCGCCCGACGTGGTGCTTCCAGCCAACTCCGTATTGTTGCCAGGCCTGATCGATACTCACGTTCACGCGCCACAGTGGCCCCAGCTCGGAACGGGCCTGGATCTACCGCTCGACCAATGGCTGTTCGAATACACGTTTCCCATGGAGGCCCGATTCGCCGACCTGGGATTCGCCAGAAACGTGTGGCGAGACATGGTGCCGACACTGTTGGGAGCGGGCACGACGACCGCGGTGTACTACGGCTCAATCCACGAGCCAGCAACAGTGGCGCTTGCCGAAGCCTGCATCGAACACGGCCAGCGAGCCTTCGTTGGCCGAGTCGCGATGGACCACCCCGAGGGCACACCAGAGTGGTATCGAGACCCAGATGCATCCTCTGCGATCGATGCGACGCTTCGATCAGTCCAGGCCATCGAGGCACTTTCCGGAGCGGAAACCCTCGTCCGCCCGATTCTCACTCCACGCTTCATCCCCGCGTGCACCGACGCGCTACTCACCGGCATTGGTGAGTTGGCAGAGGCCACCGGCACTCTCGTACAGACGCACTGCTCGGAGAACGACTGGGAGCACAACTACGTCCTGGATCGCTTCGGCGTCAGCGACACCCATGCACTCGAACAGTTCGGATTGGTCAACGATCACACCGTGCTTGCTCATGGCGTGTTCTTGGGGATCGATGATCGCCAGACGCTCATTGGCCGAGGGGCCGGCGTCGCCCATTGCCCGCTTTCCAATGCCTACTTCGGCGACGCTGTCTTCCCCGCTCGTCAGAGCATCGAGATGGGATTGCGAGTTGGCCTCGGCACCGACATCGCAGGCGGCCCTGACCACTCCATTCTTCATAACTGTGCCCAAGCGGTGAACTCATCGCGAGTGCTGCAAGATGGCGTCGACCCGTCTCTCGCCCGAGATGATCGAGGTCGACCCGATTCGCGCATCGACGTCACAACGGCCTTTTGGATGGCCACCGTTGGTGGAGCCGAACTCCTCGGCCTGCCCGTTGGCTTGATTGAAGTCGGTCGAGCATTCGACGCGATCGTCATCGACCTCGAAAGCATCCGGTGGCCCCACATTGACGACTGGGATCGAACCTTCGAGAAGGTCATCCGTCGGGCGAGCGACGCCGCTATCCAGCAGGTCTGGGTCGATGGCCGCGATGTCACGCCGCTCGGCTGACGTATTCTCCCCGCACCCCAACGAGCGATCTTCGTTATCGTCTGCCTCACACCCCTGCCCCGACGAGCGGGCCGGTCCGGCACAGCCAGGAGCCTTCCCGATGATCGCCACAGACCAAGAACTGCTCACCCGAGAGGTCGGTGGTCGCCTTGACCATGTGGTCGACGAACTCATCGCGCTTTCGGAAATCAACAGCGGCAGTTTCAACCCACAAGGCGTGGCGAAGACGGGCGAGCGGCTCACCGAATGGATGTCGCCACTCGAACCCGACCGTCTCGATCTCGTTCCAATCGAGCCATCGCCGGTTATGGGAGCAGACGGCCAACTCGAACATTGTGAAGTCGGCCCGGCGCTCGTCGCATCGAAGAACCTCGACGCTCCCACTCAGGTGCTGCTCTTCGGCCATCTCGACACGGTGTTCCCGAAGGATCACGACTTCCAGCATGTCGCCCGCAGCGGATCAAAACTCAACGGCCCGGGCGTCACCGACTGCATCGGCGGGATGCTGATCGCCATCGAGGCCCTACGTCTCGTCGACCAGCACAAGGTTCTCGATGCAGGGCTCGGCTGGACCTTCGTCGCTGTGCCCGATGAGGAGATTGGCTCGCACGGGTCGAAGCCGTTCCTCGCCAGTTTCGCCCCGGGCCGGATGGCCGGGCTTGGATTCGAACCAGCACTCCCGGATGGCTCATTGTCCCATGCCAGGAAGGGTTCGCTCACTGTGCACGCCGTGGTCGGCGGACGTCCGGCACACGTCGGTCGGGCCCATGCCGAAGGCCGTAGCGCTATTCGAGGGCTGGCCGAATTCATCGGCCGAGTCGAGGCGCTGACCAGTGACAGCCTCACCGTCAATTGCGGCAAGATCAATGGCGGAGGACCCCTCAACGTGGTTCCCGACCGGGCGGTTGGCAGCTTCAACATTCGAGTGCTCGATCATGAAGCCGAAGCCCTCGCCCGTCAGCAGTTCCAGACCATTGCTGCCGACTTCGACGAGACGCCGATCGAACTGATCTGGACGGGGCACCGACCGCCGAAGATCCCCGGACCGGAGCATCTGCGCTTGCTCGATCTCGGTGAAGCCGTCAACGGGAGCTCCCTCGACGTGACGAGCACCGGTGGATGTTGCGACGGCAACGATCTCGCTGCTGTTGGGCTCGCCAACCTCGACACACTCGGCATTCGAGGGGGCGGCATCCACTCCAGCGACGAGGTTGCGGACATCGATTCGATTCCAGGTCGTGCGGCCTTCGCTGCGGGGCTGATGGCCAGCCTCGTTGCAGACTCCACTGAGACCGGACGATGATCGACCCGATCTACCGATCAACCGAACTGCACCTCGACGGCCTTGTAGGCCCCACCCATTTCTACGGCGGACTCGGGTACGGAAACCTGGCGAGCGCCAAGAGCGCCAACTCGGTGTCCTCACCTCGAAGGGCGGCGCTTCAGGGCTTGGCCAAGATGCGAGCTGTCCATCGGCTGGGTGTCCCGCAGGGGCTCTTGCCGCCGCGCGCCCGTCCAGACGAAGAGCTTCTCGCTCGGTGTGGGTTCACCGGACCGAACGCGCTCGCTGACGCAGGCACTTCAGCGCCCGTCATCCTGAAAGCCGCTTGGTCAACGTCATCTATGTGGACAGCAAACGCTGCGACGGTGACCGCTTCGTCAGATGCGAAGGATGGCCGAGTGCACCTCACACCAGCCAACCTCAGTTCGAGTCTGCATCGAAGCACCGAGGCTGCCCCGACCCACGACCTCCTCAGCCTCGTCTTCGCCAACGATCGCTTCATCGTGCATGACCCTCTCCCGGGCCCTCTCGCCGACGAAGGTGCAGCCAACCACATGCGGCTGTCTTCGCCAGGAGAGAAAGAGGCATCGCCAGGCGGTGGGCCGGCCACAACGGTCTTCGTTCATGGCCCCGATCAGTCAGACGCCGCTCGCTTTCAGTCGCGGCAGCGAGCGGACGCTTCCAGGGCCGTGAGTCGACTGCACGGCGATCGCGACCCGATGTTCATCACCCAGTCACAACGGGCAATCGATGCGGGCGCCTTTCACAACGACGTCGTTGCCGTCTCGAGCGATCGCGTCCTGTTCTGCCACGACCAAGCATTTGCCGCCGGAGATCTGGCACGGCTCAGAGAGCTCCGACCAGATGTGACCATCGTAAATGTCAGCGAGGACATCCTCCCGCTCGACGACGCAATCGCGTCGTACATCTTCAACTCCGAGCTGATCACGATTGAGGGTCAGCTTCACGCGATCGTGGAGGCTCGCGTCGGGGCGTCTGCCGCGTCGATGGCCGCGCTTGACCTCCTCATTGAGGCCACAGACACAACCGTTCACCTCTTTGACCTCGGCCAGAGCATGGCCAACGGCGGCGGTCCGGCATGTCTCCGTCTGCGGGTACCACTGACAGCGGAAGAGCTCGATGCGGTCGAGTCCCGGTTCTTGGTCGATGAGGCGAAGCTCGACGCCCTCGAAGCGTGGGTCACGAGTTCGTTCCGCGATGAACTGCGAGCCGCCGACTTGGTCGACCCCGAATTCGCCCGCGAAGTCAGCGACGTCGATGCCGCGTTGCGGGATCTCCTTGGCCTTCCTGACTGATCTGTCACGATCTGACGAAGATCAACCCATGACTCGGTCCGCCAACGTGCGAACTGCATGGTCGAAGAACGCCTCTGGGTCAGTGACGGCGTTTTCGAAGTGACCAAAGGACTCGAGGCTCACGAGCCCGAAAAGCTCGGCCCAGGCCTCGACTGCGATGGCAAGTGGGCCTGGTGGAATTGTTCTTCCGGTGAAGGTCATGAGGCCATCGAGCGCTTGGGCCAACGAATCATCCTCGCTACTGGTTCGCGATGCCGTCGAGTTCTTGACCCGTCCCTCGACCATCACAGTGAGGAGAGCCACCGGAATTCGAGTCGCGGAATCGACCGTGTCCTGCGGCGCCGCATAGCCAGGGATCGGCGACCCGTAGATCAGCGCATACTCGTTTGGCTTGTCGATGGCCCATGACCGCAACGCTTTGGCCATGGAGACGAACCGAGGCGCAAACTCCTCACGAGGGTGGGCGGCATCCGCAGCCTCGACAGCGTCTCCAAGACTCGTATAGGCATCGATGATGAGAGCGGTCAGCAACTCTTCTCGACTCGCGAAGTAGCGATAAATCGCCGAAGAGGCCATCTCCAGCTCACGAGCAATCGCTCGCAGCGACAGCCCGGCGGCACCATCGACGGCCAGCTGCCTGGTCGCCGCAGCCTTGATCTCGGCGGTGAGCTCTGCTCGCACTCGAGCCCGAACTCCCGGAGCCTTCTTCGGTTCCTTCTCCGGCGCCTTCGGTGTCTGCTTGGCCATGCCGAATCATGACCGGTTCCGGACCAGGAAACAAGAGCAGAGCAAACAAACAAGAGCAGTGCTCTTGCTTTTTCTCAAACAATCTGTAGAGTCCCTAACCGAGAGCGGTGCTCTCGTTTCAGATCAACAGTCACATAGGAGTGAAGAATGAACACAACAGCCGCAACCCACGTCGTCGTCGGGGCAGGAGCAACCGGGAGCGCCACGGCGCTGAAGTTGGCCCAAGAGGGCCATTCGGTGAAGGTCATCACCCGGTCCGGCTCAGGCCCGACCCACACCTCGATCGAACTCATCGCAGCCGACGCAAGCAACGGAGCGGTCCTCACCCGCCTCACTACCGGAGCTAGTGCGATCTACAACTGCGCCAATCCGCCCTATAACAAGTGGAAAACAGAGTGGCCTCCGCTGTCCGCAGCGCTTCTCCAAGCAGCCGAAACCAACGATGCCGTTCTCGTGACACTCAGCAACTTGTACGGCTACCGGTCGACCAATCCCATGCGAGCCTCGGATCCGCTCGACCCGCCCAGCGTCAAAGGTGGGATCCGGGTCAAGATGTGGAACGACGCGTTGGCAGCCCATCATGCAGGTCGAGTGCGCATCACAGAAGCTCGAGCGTCAGATTTCATCGGGCCCGGAGTCGGCGAGAACGGGCATATGGGAGACCGCGTGGTTCCTCGAGTTCTCGCCGGCAAGTCGGTATCGCTCCTTGGCAAGACCGATGTCGCCCACAGCTGGACGGCCATCAACGACGTCGCAACAACCCTGGCAACGATCGGTTCCGACGAGCGAGCGTGGGGCGAGGCCTGGCATGTTCCGACCGGAGCGCCGTTGAGTCAGGCGCAACTTGTCCACCGCATGTGTGAGCTCGCTGGTGTGGAACCTGTCAAAGTGAAAACGATTCCAAAGGCGGCGATCGCTGCCATTGGACTCTTCGTTCCCGTCATGAGGGAGCTCAAGGAAGTCGGCTATCAGTTCGAGCAGCCATTCGTCATTGAGGCGACGGCAACCACTGAGATGTTCGGTCTGGAGGCCACGCCGCTCGACGAGACACTCAAGGCCACGCTCCAGAGTTATCAGGCAAAGGCTTCCTGAAGCCGCACGTTCTTGTGACGCCAGCCGGCGTCTGGATCAGCGCGGCGTATCGCCCGTGACCGTGATCCGACGCATGTGGCGCCGTTGCCCGGCGTAGTCGTAGAGCGCAAAATGCTGGACGCTGCGGTTGTCCCACATCGTCAACGTTCCGCTCTCCCACCGCACTCGGCAGGTATAGGACTCATTCGTTCCATGCTGGAACAAGAAGTTCAGGAGGGCATCTGACTCATCTCGACGCATGCCCTTAATCCGAATCGTGAACGCCTTGTTGACGTAGAGGCCCTTTCTTCCCGAGCGGGGATGCGTCCGGATGACCGGATGCTCCACCTTCTCTAATGCTCGGTCTGCATTCTTGGTGACCATCGCCTTGGATTTGGTCGAGAGCCCACCTTCTGCGTACTGAGGCCCAGCCGAGTGCACGGCGACGAGCCCCTCGAGCATGCCTTTCATCGTGTCGCTCAACGCGTCATAGGCCGCATGCTGATTGGCGAAGAGTGTGTCTCCACCAAAGGTTGGAACATCAACGGCATACAACAGCGAACCCAGGTCGGGCTCACCCAGAAACGTCACATCGGTATGCCATCCTCCGCCAAAATTCGTGATGTCATCGGCCTCGGTAATGACATCGAGCACCTCGGGATGTTCGGCATTCATATGCACGAACGGGTGCGTGTCGAGCTCGCCGAACAAGCGACCGAAATTGACCTGAGCCTGCGGATCGAGGTCTTGATCACGAAAAACCAGGACGTGATGGTCCACAAATGCTGCCTCGATCTCTTCGAAGAGGTCAGCCGAGACGTCGTTCAGGTCGACCCCAGAGACTTCAGCCCCAAGGCTTCCAGATAACGGATGTAGCTCCATGATCTCTCGTTCCTTCGACACAAATTGATGGCGGTCCCGTCCGCCGCACGCTGGCCATAGGGACGGCTCGAAACGGGGCAGACACCATCGTTTGTACCCCGGCTTCGCTTCGGAGAGCGAAACGACGGCTCGGTGTCTGCCGATCTCGTGCCCCAAAACCCGGTTCTCACCATCTTGTAAGGGCAAGCCCAAGAACGGCCGTTAACGAACTCGTGAGATTGCATCCGAGGCGGCGAGCCGCGACCCAGAGTGCGTTGCAGCACGACTTGTCACAGCTCGGACATGCGCTCGAGGGACGCAAGTCGCGCGCCAAGTCACTTGCCCTTCTCGCCGCATCTGGTCTTGCATTCACACTTCCGCTCGACAACCGCTCAGCACTCTGCGCGATTCTCTTCTTCGCGGGAGTGATCTCGGCACTCGACTCACGGTTCATGCCGATTGAGGGCAGCGGTAACAGAGAGAGCTACATCGATCTTCTTCTCATCCTTTCCATGACCGTTATCGAACCGACGCTCTGGTTCCCGGGAGCAATCGGGGTTCAGGCGAGCCTCGCGATTCACGCAATTCGACTGCAAGCTCGCTCCTTCCTCCCACTTGCGACCATTAACATCGGATCCGTCGTTGCAGTGGGATTCGTTCTGAATCAACAGTGGATGTATGCAGCCATCACGCTTCCATTGGCGACCTACGCTGCTGCTGAGTTCGGGCGCGACTTACGGGCCGCATTGCGAGGGACCCGGACCGACCTTGAATCGGTGCTGCACGCGAGCGGGGCAATTGCCCATCTCACCGACTCGGGACGATCCGGCGTCAGAAGGGTGCTCGGCGACACCGAACGGGTCACCGGCTGGACAGCCCAAGAGTGGGAATCCATCAATCACGAAAAGCTTGTCCACCCAGACGACTACGAGTCGTTCTGGCTCAAATCGACCGAAATGCAAGTCGGCCGACAAGTCGATCGAACCGGGCGCATGCGGCGGCCCGATGGGTCCTACACGTGGATACGAGACATCAGCCGAATCGAAGCGGACACAAACGGCAAACCGATGCTGCGGGGCCTGTCGTTCGATGTCACCGAATTGGAGAAGGCAAACCAAGAGATTCGCCGCCAGGCTCGCCATGACGAGCTCACCGGACTTCTCAACCGAACCGTGATGAACGAGCGAATGACCGAGCTGCTCGACTCAGAAATTCCGTTCACCCTTTTCATGTTGGACATGAACCGGTTCAAGGAGATCAACGACACGCTCGGGCACCAATTCGGCGACGATGTCCTCATCGAGCAGAGCAGAAGACTCACCAGCGTCGTCCGCCCGGACGATCTCGTCGTTCGTCTCGGCGGAGACGAATTCGCTGTCATCTCCGATGGAGTCTGCGATGAGGACGAGGCAACCCACCTCGCGGGAAGAATCGGTGAGGCGATGGCCAAACCGATGACTATCCGTGATGTTGCGGTCGTTGCGCCTACATCCATCGGCGTCGTGATCGCATCCGACGATCAAACCTCGGCTGGCACATTGCTCCGTCATGCTGACATCGCGATGTATGAAGCCAAGCGTTTGAAGGCAACTGTTCGATTTTTCACCGAGGATCTAGAGCGCGCGTCTGCCGGCGACGCAACCCTTGGCGCCGAACTCATCGGCGCACTCGAGGACGATCAGATCGTCCTTCACTTCCAACCAAAGGTCGACCTTGCGACGAAGGACATCATCGGCGCCGAGGGCCTAGCTCGATGGGAGCATCCGACTCGTGGCCTCCTTGCTCCCGGTGCATTTCTTCACCTACTGGATGTTTCTGAGTCACATCTTCGCTTTGCGGACCTCATGATCACGCAGGCAGTGGCGTGCGCCAAGATGTGCTCTGACCTTGGGCAGGAGATGGCGATAGCGGTCAACGTGTCCGTTCGATCGCTTCAAGATCACGGCTTTCCGAGCCGCGTGCTCCAAACACTCGCGTTGCATCGGGTGGAACCCCGCCTGCTCATTCTGGAAGTCACCGAGCAAGACCTCGACGACGACAACGCAACGGTCGTGCAATCGATGCAGTTGTTGGCGGATGCCGGCATCGAGTTTGCGATCGATGACTTCGGCACCGGTTTCTCGTCGCTCGAACGGCTGCGAGACCTCCCCGTACATGAGTTGAAGGTCGACCAGACCTTCGTGCAACGGGCCCCAACGAGTTCGAAAGACCGAGTGATTGCTGGAACGATCATCGACATGGCCGAGAAGCTTGGCCATCGTGTGGTTGCTGAAGGTGTCGAGACCACAGCAGAAGAGGATCTGCTCCTGGCGCTCGGTTGTCGACGAGCGCAGGGATACATCTATGGCCAAGCGATGGATGTTCACCTGTTCGTCGATCGCGTGGCTACAGAAGCGAAGGTGCACTAGCTGCACCTGTCCGGTCGCCGAGTGGCGCAGGGCAGCTGCTTCCACCATGCTCCTTTCTTCCGGTGCGTCGCGCGCCCGCATAGAGGAGTCATGCAATGAAGTACGGATTGATGTTTGCGAACACGATGGCCTGGGCCGACGGACCTGGCGCAATCGCAATGGCTCAAGCCGCAGAATCCACAGGATTCGAGTCGGTGTGGACCGTCGAGCATGTGATCTATCCCGAGGGGTATGAGTCCACCTATCCCTACGCCGCGAGCGGGAAGATGCCGGGCACTGCTGACTCCCCCATTCCGGATCCGTTGATCTGGCTGGCATACGTCGCAGCGGCAACGACCACGATTCGTCTCGCCACCGGAATCCTCCTCATCCCCGAGCGCAATCCCGTCGTGCTCGCCAAAGGCCTCGCCACGCTGGATCACATGTCCGGCGGCCGCGCCGAGATCGGCATCGGCGTCGGGTGGCTACGAGAAGAATTCGATGCCCTCGGTATCCCCTGGGAGAAGCGTGGAGCGCGGACCGATGAGTACGTACATGCAATGCGTGCACTCTGGGCCACAGACGGAGCGAACTTCGATGGCGAATTCGCATCGTTCAGCAACGTCAGCTGCAACCCCAAGCCCGTCGACAACGACATTCCGATCGTGGTCGGCGGACACTCGGCAGCAGCCGCTCGCCGCGCTGGACGCTTGGGCAATGGCTTCTTCCCCGGCAAGGGATCGGTCGCTGAGCTCGCCGAGATGATGGACATCGCCCGCCAGACCGCAGCCGACAATGATCGCGATCCGAGCGCCATCGAACTCACCGCAGGTCACCCCGGCATCTTCGGCGACGACCCCGTCGGTGCTGCTGAAGAGATGGCCTCCATCGGCTGCAGCCGACTGGTCGTGCCGGGCTTCACCATGATGAAGAACATGGAGGACGCCATGGCCGCGTTCGCTGAGAACGTGATCGCTCCGACCGCCGGTCTCTAAGTCCAGCCACGCATCGAGGAGAACTGCCATGACTGTTGTTGTGCCCGCGGATCGGCTGGAGGATCACGTCGCCGCGGTCATCACGGCTGGCGGTTGCTCGGAGGTAGAGGGCCGTCGAGTTGCTCATCGTCTCGTCGGGGCCAACCTCGTTGGCCACGACAGTCACGGCGTTGTCCGCACTCTGCGGTATGTCGGCATGCTCGAGAGCGGGCGCCAAGTCGCCGGCGTGACGGTCGACATCGAGAGCGAAAGCGATGTGTTCGCCATCGTCGATGGCAAGTTTGGCATGGGGCAAACCGTGGGTGAGCAAGCGGTGCAGCTTGGCATCGAGAAGTGCCAGGGTGAAGGCGTTTCGATCATCGCGCTTCGGCACGCCGGGCATCTCGGCCGCATCGGCGACTGGGCCGAGATGGCAGCCGCCGAAGGATTGGTATCGATTCACTTCGTCAACGTCGCAGGGTCAAACCTCGTCGCTCCGTTCGGAGCAATCTCGCGTCGAATGGCAACCAATCCCGTCGCCATCGGAGTCCCCCGCGGTACGGGGGAAGCCCCGGTGATTCTGGATTTCGCCACCTCCATCGTCGCCGAAGGCAAGGCACTGATTGCCTCACAGGGCGGGCCTGCGCTGCCGTCGAATGCACTCATCAACGGCGAAGGCGAGATCACTGGCGACCCGGTAGCCCTCTATGGGGAGGGCGATCAGAACGTGCCAGGCTCACAAGCTGGCGACGGTGCGTTGCGGGCCATGGGCGACCACAAAGGATCGGGCCTCTCGATGATGTGTGAGCTGCTCGCCGGAGTGTTGACTCGATCCGGTACCGCCAAGGACCAGAAGTTCTGCAACGGAATGCTCTCGATCTATCTCGACCCAGCCGTCGTTGCCGGTGATGCCGAGGAGTTCGCCGCGGAGGTGAGCGACTACGTCGAGTGGTTTACGAGTGCCGAAGCCGCACAGGGACATGAACGAGTGCTCGCAGCCGGCGATTCCGAGCTCGCCAAACGAGCCCACCGACTCGAACACGGCATCGAACTCGCCGACAACACCTGGGAGTCGATCAAGACGGCCGCCCGCCAGGTCGGCCTCGACCCAGCAACCTGGGACTAGCTCGCCCTTCGCCCGCCCGGACTCAGGACAGCCGACGGGCGCCGTTGGTTGTTCCGAGATCCCAGGGTTCCGGAGGGGCCCCGTGCTCCAGCACACGTTCGATCAGCTCGCCGAGTCCGTCCGGGCGAACGACGTCGGAATTGGTTGCCTTCAGTTCGTCGACCGTCCACCAGCGGGTGTCGGTGACGCCCTCGGCTCGCAGCTCTTCGGGCGACATCTCCGGCGCCAACTCGAACTGGTGACAGGGCACCAAATAGATGTGCTCTTCCTGACCGTCGAACTTCGGGCTGGTCACCGACG
>CALHCB010000145.1 GCA_937930695.1 uncultured Acidimicrobiales bacterium
CGCTACGGAGAAGTGGGACTCAAGGACTCGGATTCTGGTGGTGTCGGAGGGGGGACTTGAACCCCCACGTCCTTTCGGACACTAGCCCCTCAAGCTAGCGCGTCTGCCAATTCCGCCACTCCGACTAAGTGGGCTCCGAGATACTACTCGTTCCAGCGTCGGTTCAAACCGACTATCGATCTTCATCCAAATCGATTGACCCATCGGCACGCTGCACGAGGCTTGGACCGTCGGGTGCGGTGACCAATCGGCTCTTGCCGTAGCCGAGCGGAGCGACAAGCCCGAGCTCGATGGCCTGGGTCTGGGCTGCGTTGAGAATGTCCCAGCGAGCAATGTCATCGGTGGTCTGTGCTGCCTCATTCAAGAGCACATCCACGGTCAAGCTTGCCGCGCCGCTGCCGTTCACGAGGCTTCCGGAGGAGAACAGACCAGGCACAACCCCATCGAGCGACGAGGCCGGCAACACCCACCCGGACAAGACCAGATCTGTCTCACCGGCCACGAGAGACTGCGCCAGAGCCTCCGGAGTGAACAGCGATGCTTCCACCGTGACTCCGACATCGGCCAGCTGCGCAACCACAGCGTCAGCGAGTGGTTCTTGATGACCAGATGAGTACCCGAGCGTCAGCGTGTCCATTGAAGCGTTGCCAAGAACGGCACTGAAACTCTCTGCGTTTCCGCCGCAGGCGGTGCCGCACGTGCCGGGCTGGAACCCTGCGACCGATGGGCCTGCTACCCCATCAGCGGCGTAGGAGCCTTCACCGATCACCTCGGCCAGCGCATTGCGATCCAGAGCCGCGAGAATCGCTTGTCGTTGCGGCTCTGAGGAAAGGCGGGGCGAACGGGCATTGAGCACCACCATCTGCGAGACGTTGCGAGCGGGGTGTGTCGTTCCATATCGAGCCATTGCCGATTCCAGATCCGACTCATCCACCAATGCGACGTCGACAGATCCAACCGTGAGCCAGCCGTAGGCCTCCGACGGGCTCTCGGCCCACACGAACTCGACTCGTTCGTCGCCGGCAACGAGCACCATGTTGTCCGGAGCATCGACTTCAACCCGGAAGGCGCCAGTTGTCGAGCCCTCAGGACCGACAACCGACGCTCCGACACCGCTGAGCAACCAGGGAAGTCCCGCAGACGGGCCGCTCGTGACAAAGACGACGGTGTCGTCATCAATCGCAGTCACCGTCGTCACGTCGCCGAGCAGCACGGTGCGAGCGAACGAGGACGTTCGCAACACCGCGTTGAAACTGTTCACAACCGTTGCGGAGTCCGTCCGTGATGTGTCGAGTTCGAACGTCCACTCGGTCAGTTCTTCGTTGGCCGACCATGAGATCGCCAGTGCGGGAACGAGCGTGGACGATGTACCGGCAACCTCAGTCAAGCCGTCGTAAAGAAGGTCAGCAACGATCACCGAACCCTGGTCGGCTCCTTCGAGGGCCATTGGATCCCATGTTGTTGGCCTGATCAGTCCGATCGAGAGCATGTCGTCGATCTCAACTGGGGCGACATCCTCATCAGTCAGCGCGAGCTCAGTGGGCGCGGTGTCATCGACCGAATTCGGTTCAGGGAGCACTGATTCGGTTTCGGGCAAAACTGAAGAACAGCCGGTGATTGCCAGCACAAAGGCGAAGACGGCACATCCGAGTGGCGCCGGAAGGGAACGTTTGGGCACACCGATTCTTCGGCGCGTCCTTCCTCCAGCTGTAGCTCAGGCCTCCTGAGCAAACCGGCTCAGCGAGCTCATGGAGCTGTTCTATGCGTCGAGAACGAACGCCAGAACGATGGTGAGGAACCCAAAGATCAAGCTGAACAAAATCGTCAGCCGATCAAGGTTCCGCTCCATCGAGGTAGATCCAGCAGCTGCAGCACCAAGCCCACCGCCGAACATGTCGGAAAGGCCGCCACCGCGACCACTGTGCAGAAGCACAAGGACGATCGTGATCGTGCCAACAATGAGGTAGAGAATGCCGAGAGCAATGTCCATAGCGGGCTACAGACTAGCGGTCCCGATCGCGTTCCACGTGGAGCGCATCGATCAGCCCTTCGCCGTCGCCCAAACGGCGTTTGTAGAGCCACGTTGGCGCCGTTCCATCGGTCGGCCGCGAGGCTCGTAACACCATGCCGGGCACCCACTGCGCCATGGCGTTCTCAAGGGCATCGAATTCCGCCGGACTCTCAATACGGTCGGTCAGCAACGAGGGCCGGGCCCCGATCTCGGCCACCAGCCCGGACGAGTTGCCGGTTCCCAGACCCGATCGAACTCTGCTTGCAATCCCCCGGTTCGCCGGTCGAGCAATTGTTCGGAGTTCACTCCAGGCTCGCCGCTCTCGTCGAAGCAGACATCGACGCTCCACACCTTCGGGCCCGACAACAGAGTAGAGAGGAAAGTCGAGCAGCGAGGCGGCGAGGAGAAGCAGGCCGATCACGGCGAGGATCGAGTTGAAGATTTGGAAACCCCCAAACACGATCCCGTATCCACCAAGCCCGAGAAGAACCAACGGAGCCGTCAGAAAAAGAAGTCGGCCACGCCATGTCGTGTGGAGTACGAGAGCTTGAGGCAAAGGCTTCGCTGAACCGCTACCGGCGGACACCACGGTCTAAGCAGAAACGCTGACAGCGTTGACGCGTTCCAGCAGCGTTTCACCGGCTTCGAGGTGGAAGTGACACGCCACCTGGTGACCGGGTCGAACCTCTTTGAGTTCCGGGGTCTCGACCGCGCACCGCTCGACGGCGATCGGGCAGCGCGTGCGGAAGCGGCATCCACTCGGCGGGCTCGCCGGGCTAGGAATGTCACCTTGCAGCACGATGCGTTCGCGCTCACGCTCAACCTTGGGATCAGCAATGGGCACCGCGGAAAGCAGCGAGTGACTGTAAGGGTGAGCGGGAGCCTCATAGAGCGAGGCACTGTCGGCAATCTCGGCAACACGACCGAGATACATCACCGCGACGCGGTCCGAAATGTGGCGCACAACCGATAGATCGTGGGCGATGAACATGTAGGCGAGATCGAACTCGTTCTGCAGGTCTTCGAGCAGATTGATGACCTGAGCCTGCACCGAGACGTCAAGGGCCGATACAGGTTCATCCAGCACGATCAAGCTCGGGTTGAGGGCGAGGGCTCGGGCGATGCCGATGCGCTGACGTTGTCCGCCCGAGAATTCGTGCGGATACCGATTGCCGTGCTCTGGAAGCAGACCAACGGCGCTGAGAAGCTCGCCGACTCGCTCGAGTGAACGTGCCTTCGTCTCACCGTGAATGCGCATCGGCTCGGCGATGATGTCGTTGACCGGCATGCGAGGATTGAGCGAGGCATACGGATCCTGAAACACGATCTGCATCTCGGCTCGAAGCTCACGCATACGGTCAGCGCTTGCTTCTCGAACGTTCTCACCACGAAAGAACACCGACCCCGATGTGGGTTCGATCAAGCGCAACAGTGACCGACCGAATGTGGTCTTGCCACAGCCGGACTCGCCGACGACGCCAACCGTTTCCTTCTCGTTGACGGTCAGCGATACGCCGTCGACAGCGTGAACCTGGCCGATGGTTTTTCGGAAAAGACCGGCCTTGATCGGAAAGTGGGTGACGAGATCCTTGACCTCGAGCAGTGGGGCTCCAGCACCCTGGGCGTTGCTGGTTCCGGTCATGCCGAGACTCCATCCACGCTGTAGGCAGGTAACTCGCCGGTTCGGTGACACCGACTCTCGTGACCAGCCGAGACAAGCTCGAGTTGGGCAGGTGCGGTATGACAGGCTTCGACCTGAAAGTCACAGCGGGGGGCAAAGGCGCAGCCGCCGGGCATGTTCAAGATGCTGGGAGGCGAACCGTGAATCGGCACCAGCCGTTCACCAATCGCATCAAGACGAGGCATCGATTGCAGCAGTCCCCTGGTGTACGGGTTCTGCGGGTCATAGAAAACGTCGTTCGTTGAGCCACGCTCAAAGATCCGGCCGCCGTACATCACCTGAATGCGGTCAGAGGCTCCGGCTACGACACCGAGGTCGTGCGTGATCAGGATCATCGCTGCGCCGGTTTCGCCCCGGATATCGGCGAGCACCTCCATCACCTGTGCCTGGATCGTCACGTCGAGAGCAGTCGTTGGCTCATCCGCAATCAACAGGTCGGGCTTGTTGGCAATCGCCATGGCGATCATGGCTCGTTGGCGCATACCGCCAGAGAACTCGTGGGGGTATTGATTCACCCGCTGCCCTGGCTCGGGAACGCCGACCATCTCGAGCAGGTCGGCAGCACGGCTGAGCGCTTCATCACCTGTCGCCTCGCCATGGACTTCCATCGCTTCGGCGATTTGATTGCCGATCGTGAAGACGGGGTTGAACGCCGTCATCGGATCCTGGAAGATCATGGCGATCTTGCGGCCACGAATTCTCTGCAATGCGTCCGACTTCATCCCGATGAGCTCTTGACCATCGAAGTTCGCGGAGCCTGTGATCTGCGCGCTACGAGGCAGAAGTCCCAGGAGGGCCAGCGAACTCACGCTCTTGCCGGACCCAGACTCCCCCACGATGGCCATCGACTCGCCGTGATACACGTTGAAGGTCACGCCCCGCACCGCGGCAGCCATGCCCTTCTTGGTCTTGAAGGCCACGCTGAGATCTTTGACGGCCAGAAGTGGTTTCTCTGTCGACATGTCAGTCCCTCACTCGGTGCCGGACTTGGGATCAACGGCGTCACGCATCGCGTCGCCAATGAAGTTGATGCTCAGGATGATAATCGTGACGATGCCTCCCGGAATGAGCACTCGGGATGGACGAACGTCGATCGATCCCTTGCCTTCGGCGATGAGGGTTCCCAACGTTGTGTCTGGTGGCTGAACGCCTAGGCCCAGAAACGAGAGCGTGCTCTCGAGGATGATGGCGGTTCCGGCCAGCAGGGTGATCTCGACCAGGAGGATGCCGACCAGGTTCGGGAGCAGGTGTCGGGTGATGATGCGCTTTGAGCCAGCACCCGCAGCCCGAGCGGCTTGCACGAACTCCATCTCTTTGAGCTGCAGCACCTGGGCTCGCACCAGCCGGGATGCTCGAAGCCACGAGGTGAAGCCAATAAGCACGGCAACCGTGTTGGGGCGTGAGCCGAATTCCCGTCCGAAGATGATGAGGATCAGGATCAGGGGAATCGTCAACATCACGTTGACGACAAAGCTGATTGCTCCGTCGAGGAACCCTCCGAAGTAGCCGGCGATCGCACCCATGATCGTGCCGATGAAGGTGGCGAGCACGGCGGTGAAGATGGCGATTCTCAGTGAGAACTGGCCACCACGAAGGGTCCGGGCAAGCAAGTCTCGACCAAGATCGTCGGTGCCGAACGGGTGTTTCCAGGACGGCCCCTGCGATCGGTCGATGATGTTGATCTC
>CALHCB010000146.1 GCA_937930695.1 uncultured Acidimicrobiales bacterium
GCGGGCTGGCCGTCGGGCCTTCCCTGGTTCGAGCTGAACTGGGCTACAACCTCGTCATGAGGTCACTCGAAGAGATTGCCGCAAGTATCGAAAGCACACCTGTCGTGCTTCGGGCGCTGTTGACGCCGATCGACCCGGAGATTCTGCGGCTCCAGCCAGAGCCGGGGGAGTGGTGTGCCCTCGAGGTGGTCGGTCATCTGATTGCCGCTGAGGCTCCAGCGTTTCGTGACCGCATTCGGGACATCATCGCGGGCAAACCGGAAATCGCTGGCTTCAACCCATCGCTCGAACTGACCGGGCGGGACTTTGCATCGGCAGATCTGAGCGACCTCGTCGATGAGCTCGAATCAGAGCGATCCGTTTCCGCCACCTATGTTCGATCTCTCGACGTTGATGACCTCAGTCGGCCAGGGAACTTCGCAACGTACGGAACGTTTGAGGCCGGGGACTTCGTCCACGAGTGGCCCTTTCATGACCAAGACCATCTGCAGCAAATCCTGGCCGCGATCAAGCCCAGCTACCTGCCACACATGAGCGACGCAATGCAGCAGGCGCTGGGTTCGTGACGTCGTACTTGATCAGCTGAGCCCTCCGCTGAATTGATCGAGCCAACTCTGCCAGCGTGCACCATCACGTTCGGCGATTGCGTTGCCTTCTTCGCCGTAGAGGTACGACCAGATCGAGGCGCCCACGTGGTCCCCCATCCCTTCGAGTGCAACGAAGGCAACCCCGGGAGCCGGGGCATCGACGAGGAGCGTCATGCGGCTTGCGCCGACTTCGACAACGGTTCCGGCGAGTTCCAAGCCCTCGCCCGCGTGCAAGGAAACTCTGGAGCCTTTGTCCGGTTGGGCTGGCGCCCCGAGAGCGGCGGCCATTGTGGGCCAGAGCTCCTTTGGGTCACCGGCAAATCCGGTCATGGGCAACGAAGCGGTCGCAGTCTGTCCTGCGAAGTGCTCGAGGTGAAGTTGCAGGTTGAGCATGAAGATCTTCCAACCCTCGGCCATGCCGTCATATTGGGCGTCCCACTCGTCACCATTGCCGAATCCGGAGTTCACGAGGCGCACGATGCACGTGCCGCCGTCGCGAGCTTCGACGAGCCATTCGAAGACGAGACCTTCGCTGGGATCGCCGCCGTCGAAGACCACACGATGCGGCGGATCCCAAGCAGCAACCCGGCCCTCGACCTGCATCTCCGGCGCCGTACCGAATTGTGCGCCCATGACGCCGCCCTCGCGTTCCTCAACCTGATGGGGCACATACCACGACGAAATGCCGGGGCCGGTAGCGATTGCCTCCCAAACTTGTTCTGGCGTACCGACGACTTCTACTGCCATGTCGATCTCGCGTCGTTCATCCGTCATGTGTGCGTCCTTTGGATTCGTGCGGTGTTGGGTGAGCGGCAACGACGAGTCGGTGCCAGCGTCCGTTTGGTGTGCGTTCGTCGTGATACTCCGCAGCGAGCGATGTGACCGCTCCTGCGAGCCGCTCGGTGAACTCGGCTCGATGGCTCGCGGATGCAAACCGGATCTCGGTGTCGATCGAAAGGGTGGCTAGGGGTTTGCCTGCGGCTTCTGCGCCACGAGCAAGTTGGCCGACCTCCCGCACAAGCCGAGCGGCGACCGCAATGAGGTAGCGACTCGAGAGGCGATCCATACGACTTGGATCCGTCGCGTTCGTGCCAAGCACCTCCGGTGACAAGACATAGGACCGAGCGGAGGCGACAACAATGCGCTCAGTCAGTCCTCGTCGCGGGCGTTCTTCGACGAGCCGCACCAACCCGTGTTCTTCGAGAGCCCGTAGGTGATAGTTGACCTTTTGGCGGGGAAGATCGATTTGGGTCGCGACTGTCGTTGCGGAACCGGGGGTGGCCAGTGCCGCGAGAATCTCCGCCCGAATCGGATCGAGAATCGATCGGGCGACGAGGGCTTCGTCGATGACAGCGAGATCTTCCATCGGCGACCATCTTGCTATTGACAACTAAAATTGTCAATAAGGATTTTCGGCCGAGAGTGCTGCGGTGATCTCTGCTGGTGGGTTGTGTACGGCGAGGTACTGATCGGCAGATAGCAGGGTGAGGCCCTGGATGCCGAGAGCTGTTCGATCAGCCTTGGCGAGTTCAGTAATGGCTTGGTTCACCGCAGCAAAGACGTTGGCAACGGGGGCATCTCGGTTCGAGATGTACGGAAGCCATGGCGTGGGGTCGGTGCGGCCAACAACCTTGAGAGTGGCGGCAACGGCTTCGTACCGTTCGAAGAGTCTCCACGTCACGGCATCGATACACGCGATGTCTGCCAGCGCGGTGGTAACGAGTCGGGCTGACTCGGAGTGTGCGCCGGACCGGACTCGTTCGCTGAACCAGAAACCGAGCCTGGACGTGTAGTCAAACGCCGAGCTGAAGCCGGACTGCGAATGATCCTGGTTGTACGCAAATGTTGCGTCGGCGAAATCCTCGACTGAGGTTCTTGGATCGTTGCGTCGAGCAACGAAAACGCTTCGGCCAAAGCCAGGTTCGCAGCCCTCGATCCCGAAGTCTGGGGTCCCAATGAGCGAGACATGCCCGTGCAAGGTGTTTCTGTATGGCATTCCGCAGGTCTGGCTCAGTACGAGCGTGGGATCAGTCCAGGTCGCGAATTCGTCAGCGCCTCGGGAGAGGGCTGTCGGGCTGTCCAACCCTTCACCTTGGAGTGCGAGGTGGATGAGTGCCCAATATCGATCGTGCGAGGCGACGAGCTCGGGCCGCTCGTACATCGGGAGGGACGCGATCACGTTGCGATGTCTGCGGTTCGCATGGAGCCCGACCCTACGTCGATGGGTACGAACCGAGCCACCTTCGCTCTTCGTCGCTGTGTCCCGCGCCAAACCGATGAGCCGAACCGTGTTTGTGATGCGGCTCATCGGTTCGTTCTGCGGGCACCCGAGCCTTGTCAGAGACAATCACTCAGGTCATGCCACCACCTTGCGTCAGTCCCCGAGCGAACCGTCGATAGCGCTCTGAATGAAATCAAGCTCGAGTTGGCGATCGATTCGGAACGCACCGCCGATGCCGGCACAGTTGCCGTTCAGTCCGAAGCTGTTCACCGCGATGAGCACATTGCCGTCGATGAGGAATGGCCCGCCGCTGTCGCCAAAGCACGTTCCACCGTGCTTTGCATCCCCGCTTACGGCAATGGAGTTCGAACCTTCGATGCCGCCCAATCCGGCGACACCTTGTCGGTTCACGATCATCAGATCGGCCTGGTATCGAACTCGATCAGCTTGGATTTTGATGGTGTTCTGCGGATTGGAGATGATCTGCTGGAGGCCATATCCAACCGCAGTGACCGAATTGCTCTTGCGGCCGTTCTCCAGCCCGTCGACAACGCCGGCATCAGGAAGTTGCGCGTAGCTGTCCATCTCGACTGGCTCATCCAGAATGACG
>CALHCB010000147.1 GCA_937930695.1 uncultured Acidimicrobiales bacterium
CATGGGGATCACCCGCCCCTGACACCTTCCCCTTCGGGTTGCCGATTGGTGGAGTCTCACGACCAAAAACGACCGTCTCGCTCCACCTATCCAGAACGGGTTGCCGATTGGTGGAGTTTCACGACCAAAAACGACCGTCTCGCTCCACCAATCCGAGGCGCGACTGGTAGATCGCAGTGAGTTGGCGAACGAGAGCAGCTGGCTCGTGGGCCATTGACCAGGTCACATAGATGACTTCCCAGCCCACAGCAGCGAGTTCCAAGTCTCGAAGATTGTCTGACTCGGTCCTCGCTGGACCGAAGTGGAACCGCCGTGAGTGCGCCTCGACACCCAGCTTCACTTCCGGATAGGCAAGATCGAGTCGACGAACCGACGAACCGGTCCGCACCTCGTATTGCAGCTCGGCTGGCGGTAGTCCGGGAGCATCGAGGGCTTGTTGGAGCAGTCGCTCGAACCACGAGTCCGGCAGCGCTCCCAGCCGTCGGGGATCGTCGATGATCCTTCGCAAGGTTCCAGCGCCGGTCTTTCCTGGGCGCCACAAACGTTCGAGTGTGTCTTCGATCCAAACCGCAGAAACTCCACTCCGAAGAGCAGAATCAAGCGCCTTCTCGACTCGCCACCGAGCAACGACTGACCCGAGCTGTACAAGAGTCCGGGCCACAGACGTACACGGGATGCCGTCGATCTCGACGAGGTCTTCTGGTTCGGTTCTCCGCCAACTGTGCGTGCGGACCTTTCGTTCCAATCGCTCATCGTCTCGCGGAATGCACACCTCGAGCGCCGAGGAGCCAAAGCCGTCGAGCCCATGCAGATGTGCTGCCGCACGGTGACTCGCAACCGCTTGACCCAGCAGGGTCTGGACCTTGAGTTGTTGATGCCATGTGACTGGTGCAGCCGTGAGCACAAAGACGTCCGGCAACGGCCGTCGAAGTTCACCACAGAGCTCGGCCCGACGGAGTCGTCGGCTGGTCACATTTCGATCGGCGGCCTGTCGTCTGTTGAACGAGCCGTACTGAGAGGCCGCGAGCTCGAGCACGGCGCGCCAGGCGTCGTCTACTCGCATCCCACAAGCATGCCGACGCCCCCTGACACTCTCGCCGCACCTCTCCCCATCTCCCCGATTGGTGGAGTCTCACGACTAAACACGACCGTCTCGCTCCACCAATCCAGAACGGGTTGCCGATTGGTGGAGCCTCATGACCGAACTCGACCGTCTCGCTCCACCAATCCGGAGAGAGGCGGGAAGTCGGGATACGGTCGAGCGGGTGAATCTCGTCGAGCTTGGACAGGGTGTGTTCGCCTTCACCAACCCCGAAGTGGGCTTTGGGTACTCGAACATTGGGCTCATCATCGATGCCGACGGACTGACGATGATCGACAGTGCATCGACCCCTGAAGCAGCCCATGCGACTCGACGCGCCGTTCTCGAGCTGACAGCCGAGCTCGACCTCCCCATCAAGCGCGTCACTCTGTCGTCCAGCCGAATTCCCTTCTCCGGCGGCAGTTGGGCGTTTTGGAAGGCGGCGTTCTACGGGTCAGAGGCCACGAGTGATCAACTCGACGCGCCGCTGAATCGGGATGCGCTAGTCCGACTGCTCCCGCAATTCGCCGAGGCGTTCCACGAAGAATTCGAGACCCGACCGATCACCCATACGATCGAAGAGAACGTGTGGATCACCCCGGCAGCGGTCGCCGTCCCTCTCGCAGGTGAGTCGCCGATGAACCTGGTGGTCCAGGCTCCGGCCTCCAACGTCGTCTACGCCGGTGCCTTGGCCAGCTTTGGTGTGACGCCGTTGGCATTCGACGGGAATCCCGCTCAGTGGGCAGACAGCCTCGACGTGATCGCCGAGCTCGGCGCCACTGTCGTGCCAGGACACGGTCCACCCGGTGGGGCGCAAGACCTCGCCGACCTACGGGACTATCTACGAGCGTGTGTGGCGGTCGACGGCGACGTGTCGGCGCTTCCCAGTGGCCCGTGGGACGACTGGACGGATCGACGCTTCGACGCCGTCAACGTCGAACGAGCGGCCCGTCTGGCCAGGGGCGATACCGATCCGCCGCAGGCCATGTTCGAACTGCTCGGTCTGGCCTGAGCCAGACCGAGAACACAACGATCTAAACGAGCTGGCCGTCGACCTGATCCATGGCATCGTCCTCGGAGACATCGAGGGCAAAGGAAAGCTCGGAGACGAGCACCTTGCGAGCCTTGGAGTACATGTTCTTCTCGCCGGCAGAGAGACCCTTGGCCGCTTCGCGTAGCGCGAGGTTACGAACAACCTCGGCCACCTGATACACGTCGCCAGACTTGAGTTTCTCTTGGTGGTTCTTGAAGCGACGGCTCCAGTTGGCCGGCTCGCGCACGTCCTTCTTGGACAGCAACACGAACAGATCCTCGACATCCTCAAGGCTGATCGGTGGGCGCATGCCAACCTCTTCAACCTTGTCGACGGGAACCCGCACAGTGAGTTCGTCGTGCGCAGTCTTCAGCACGAAGTACTTCTTCTTTTCACCATTGAGTTCGACCATCTCGGTCTTCTCGATGATGGCTGCACCGTGGTGGGGGTACACCACTCGGTCCCCGGCTTTGAACGACATTGAACTCCTCAACACCGTCCGGTCAGACGGATCTCCACTGCCTCGACGCGAGGCTGAGAACTACCCAGGATGGCGCCCGAAGACCCAGATTCCCAACCAGAGACGACAGAATCCCGGATTATCCGAAAGAATTGCTGCGGAACAAGGGATTCTTCAAGACAAGATCGCGGCCAACGGCAGGGCCACAAGGCTCAGCACCATCGCCCCAACGGCCACGATCACGACCCAGAAGGTCACGGGCTTGCGGCGTCGAAACGACGGTAGTTGCCGATCAATGTCGTCGTCAGATGCGGCTGCAGTGACTCGTCCACCTGACCTTGCGTCTCTGCGTGTCATCCGCTGGCCTCGATGGTCTTGGTTCCAGCGACGAAGTCCCAGACGGCTCGGCCTTCATCGTCGATGAAGATCATCACCACGGACACCAAGCCGGCAAGCAGCAGGATCAGGCCGCCCACGATCGGAACGAGGCCGATGAAGCCGAAACCGAATCGCTTGATCAGGTCGATGCTTTCGGCTGGCTCGCCGTTCATCTTCACGATGCGAAGCCGAACCGCCTTACGGCCAAAGGACTGACCGTCATTCATGTTCGTGAAGTAGTGATAGGCCATCCACAGCCCGGTCGTCACGAAACTGCTGAGCCATTGGCGGGCCGAAAACGAGGCGAAGGTCTGATTGCCGTTCCCGCCGATCACGAAACCGACGATGGCGAGCGGCACCACAAGGATCAACGCATCAATGACCCAGGCACCGATGCGGCTGAACCCGTCGCCCTTCTGTTGGGCACTCGATGCGACCGTGCCGCCTGCGGCAACGGCTTGAGGACCGCCAGCCCATTGAGCGCCGTCCCAATATCGTTGCGTTCCCGCTGGGTCACCCTGCGCGTAGTACCAGCCCGGTGGCTGCGAAGTTGTCACGAGAGTGATCTTAGTGAACGAGCGCGGGACACAAACTCATGTTGGCGAGGAGACTCGCTCCCCGCCAACACTGATGCTTCGTACTGCTGAATTCGATCAGGCTGGAACGACGTGGTTCCCCAACACATTGTCGGACAGACGCTGATTGTTCTCATCGACCAGGATCCACCAGTGGTCGAGGTAACACGGGATGGCGAAGATCGCGCTCACGATTCCGCGGACGAACACCATGAGCATGCCAAGAGGCTCACCGTTGGTCTTGGAGACCAACTTGATGTTGCGCATCTTCTTGCCGATTGTCTGGCCCGTGGTTCCCTGCAGGTAAATCCAGTTGTAAACCCAGTAGCCGAGATATGCGAGGCCGCCAAGAATGGCGAACACGGCACCGAGGCCGTCGGAAATAGCCCCGCCGATCCCAACCAGGATCAAGACGATGATGTACATCGCGACGAAGATGCCCGCGTCGATCAGGAAGGCAACGAAACGGTCTCCATTCTCTGCCTTGGTCGCACCCGCACCACCTGCGACGGCTCCACCCGCACCAGCAACGGGCTGCGGGCCTCCCTGCCAACCTGTGCCGTCCCAGTAGCGCTGCGTTCCGGGCGGATCGCCCTGGGCGTAGTACCAGCCGGGGGCCTGTGAACCTGAATCTGACATGTCTTTCTCCTCCTGATGGTTGACAGACGTTCAGTCGATTTTCGAATCGACGAACGATGTCGGGGGCGAATGTAGTCCCTGGCTGTGAATCACGCGGGGTTCTCGTACATCGGCGTCGTCGTCATCGCGTTCTGGCGAACGACCGCTGTCTTGAGGATCTTGTCTGTGATGCGTTCGTTTCCGTCGTCCCACAGCGGCCACAGGAAGTCCAGAATCCAGTAGATGTAGCAAGAGAAGATCGAAAAGCCCCAGGGAATGACGAGCCGCAGAATCATCAACCCGAGCCCGATCGGTTGGTCGTTCTTGAGC
This sequence comes from uncultured Acidimicrobiales bacterium, assembly GCA_937930695.1. Taxonomy (GTDB): domain Bacteria; phylum Actinomycetota; class Acidimicrobiia; order Acidimicrobiales; family SZUA-35; genus CALEWY01. The sequence continues at coordinate 4,476 of CALHCB010000147.1, forward strand.
TGAATAATTTTCGTCCCCATCAAGCGCTTCCCGACTGACTGGCCGGTCAACCCCTGTAAGACGAGTGAGTTCCCAATCCCGACGGCCAACGCCAACAGGACCAGCAGGGTCGTGAGGAGATCATCCGCCGCGGAATCAGCAAGCAACGAAGAGGCGATCAGGGGCACCCACCACGCCGCGGCATCGACAAACCAGGCGACAACCCGTTGCCCGTACCCCGCAAGGTCGGTTCGCAGCTTGGCTGCATGCAACAAGTGCGGGGCTGTCACGCCGACAGGTCCGCCATATGCCGGTTGCGGTCCACCAACCCATTGGCCACCGTCCCAGTACCGATGGGTTCCCGGTGCATCACCATCGGCGTAGTACCACCCTGGAGCGGGCGAGCCACCCAAGTTCGTCATCGATCCCTCACATCGTTCACCCTGCTCAAACCTGACTGCCACAGGAGCCAAATCACACTAGTGTTTCGGCACGGCCGGCGCCTCGCCTGGCCCGTGTGCCACTCCCCAGTTTGGGGATCCCGCTTTGGTCCGCCCGTTTTTCTACCGATGGATCTGATATGGCCATTCTTGTCACCGGCGGCGCCGGATATATCGGCAGTCATACCGTCGTCGCTCTCCTCGAACGCGGACACGATGTTGTCGTCGTCGACGACCTCTCGAACTCGAGCGAAGCGTCGCTCGAGCGCGTCGAGCAACTCACCGGCAAAGGTGTCGCCTTCATCAAGGCCGATCTCACCGACAAGCCTGCCCTCGACGCCGTGTTCGAAGAGCACACCATCGAGTCGGTGATCCACTTCGCTGGCCTCAAAGCCGTTGGCGAGTCCGTCGAACAGCCGCTTCGTTACTATCAGAACAATCTGATCTCCTCCATGAATCTCTTGGAGAGCATGTCGAGCCATGACTGCTGGGATCTCGTGTTCTCTTCATCGGCCACGGTGTATGGCGATCCCGAGATCCTTCCCATTCCAGAGACCGCGTCCACTGGTGCGACCAATCCATACGGCCGCACCAAGCTCATGATCGAAGAGATCTGTCGCGACGTGGCCGAAAGTGATCCCCGGTGGCGAATCAGCCTTCTCCGTTACTTCAACCCTGTTGGCGCGCACCCGAGCGGCATGCTTGGCGAAGACCCAAACGGCCCGCCGAACAATCTCGTTCCGTATGTCATGCAGGTCGCCGTCGGTCGACGCGATCAAGTCAGCGTGTTCGGCGACGACTACGACACACCGGACGGGACGGGCGTTCGTGACTACATCCACGTGATCGACTTGGCCCTTGGCCACCTCGCGGCCCTCGATCACCTGCCGAAGGGTTGTGACTCCTACAACCTCGGCACCGGCAACGGCGCATCGGTTCTCGAGATCATCCAAACCGCGGCAAGTGTCAGTGGTGCCGACGTTCCCTACGAGATCACCGATCGCCGACCTGGCGACATCGCTACATCACTCGCCGACCCAACCAAGGCCAACACCGAGCTCGAATGGCGGGCCGATCGTGGCCTCGAAGTCATGCTCCGCGACGCTTGGAATTGGCAATCGAAGAACCCACATGGCTTCAACCCGCCTGAGTAACCTCAGCCCGAGTTGGAAGTGACGCCTGAGCGCCTCGCCGAGTCACGGTGACCGCAGCAACACTGACGGCCCACTCGACTGATTCGACCAACGTTCGTCCTTCGCACAGCGCGTCAGCCAGCCCAGCACAGAACGAATCGCCAGCTGCCGTGGCGTCGATCGCCTCAACGGAGTGTGCCGCGACTCGTTCGTTGACCCCGCGGTCGACCACCAGTGCCCCATCGGCACCGAGCGTGACGACAACCGCCGGGCCGAGCGCGTTGAGTCGTCGCGCTTGCGCCTCCAACCCCTCGGATGTATTCGCCCGCTCCTCTCCGAGCAGCGTTGCCAACTCACCCTGATTCGGCACGACGACGTCGGCCTTCGACAGAAGCGCATCGAGCGTGGCCCGGCCATCGTCATCCAGCGCAGCAGGAGCAGGGGCCGGATTCAGGACGAATCGACCCATGCAGCCACGCGCTGCGTGGAGAATTACGGCGAGCGGGGACTCGAACTGGGCCAAGGTCACGGTTGCCGACTCGAGAATCGACTGGGCGGCATCGACATGCGAGGCAGTCAATCGGTTGTTTGCCCCGGGACTCACGATGATCTGATTCTCACCGTCGGGAGCGACCGCGATCGTTGCGATACCCGTGCTGACACCCTCGAGAACAGCGACAAAACGGGAGTCAACCTCGTCAACCCGCAGATTGTCGACCAGCTGCCGCCCAGGGTCATCCTCGCCGACACAGCCGATCATGGCGACCGACCGACCAAGACGGGCCGTACCGACTGCTTGGTTGGCACCCTTGCCGCCGGGCGACCAGAGTGCATCGCCACCCAGCACGGTTTCTCCCGGCTCGGGCAAGTGATCAACGGGAATCGAGACGTCCAGGTTCAGGCTTCCAACGACGGCAATCTCAACCGAACCGTGCGATCCGCTTGGCGTTGCGTCCGGCATCTACTTTTTGAGTGATTCGTAGATTTCTTTGCACTCTGGACACACAGGAAACTTCGACGGGTCCCGAGTAGGAATCCACTTCTTGCCACACAACGCCTCGAGCGGTGTGCCCTCAACCGTGCTTGGAAGAATCGCTGACTTCTTCACGTAGTGCGCAAAGCGCTCGTGGTCACCGCCGTCGTTGGTGATGGCGTCGACGTTCTCGTCGGTACCAATATCGGTGAGCGTGTCGGTGTCAGATGCGGTTATCACGTGTACTCGTTGTCCAGTCATCAGGCAGCCAGTCGATTCCAGAGTTCCAGAATCTGGCCCTCGGAAAGTTCGCCAGCGGATCGGGCGATGACTCTGTTGTCACCGTCGAGGTACACAACGTATGGAAATCCACCCGCGCCGTAAGCAAGCAGCGCGTCGTTGGCCGCTGAGTCCCGTATCACGGGAGCAGTCCAAACTTCGCGTGCAAGCCAGATGTTCGGCGGGTAGTTGCCGGCTCCGTCGTCGACTGCGGTCGAGACGGCGTACACATCAACGCCCTCGGGCAGGTTGCCAGCCTCAATGAGGTCGACAACGGCGGGGACTTCTCGCTGACAGTGCGGACACCAATGAGCAAGGAACATCACAACCTTGCCCCGCCCATCTGGGGTGATCGACACGGTCTCATCGGAATAGTCCGTCCCGGTGATCGATGGAGCCACGGCGCCGATCGAGTTGTCGGTCGACGCATCGGTGACGAGCACACCCTGGGGCATCGGTTCGAGCGCTGTGCCGTCAACCGTCACGGGGGCAACGCTGGGGATGTCGCGGTCCCGCGGAATCCCCGACGCATCGAGATCGCTCGACCGGTTCGTGGCGACAAAGGCCACGGCGCCAGCACCGATGACAAAGATGGCGATGATGACCAGCAGGAATCCCCTGCCGCTCGAGTCTGTGGGGTCCTGAATTTTTTGAGGCCCGGTCATTGATGTGGTCCTGTCACTTGAATCGAATCGGTCATGTACGTGCCGCCCGCAGGTTGAGAGGCACCAGCGTAAAGACCAGAGCGAACGCAACCGCGGCCATCGTCGGAATCGTGATCCATCCGAATTCCTCGACGTAGCGCCCCGAGCATGGATTGTCGATGGCACACGCCCCGCCGACCGAGTCGGGATATTGCTGTTCGAGCCGGTGGTAGACGGACACACAAAACCCGACAACGCTCAGGCCAACCGCAACCCACGCTGCCCACCGTTGCTTGGCGAACAACGCCACAGCGAGCAGTAGCGCCGATGGATACATGAATGCCCGTTGGACCCAGCACAACCGACACGGATCAAAGCCCACGATCTCGGAGAGATAGAGACTTCCTGCCGTCGCAACCGTCGCGGCGGTGAACCCCAGCCACATTCCGATTGACGTCAAGTCCCTGAGGAGCGCGCTCGTCGGCGCCGTAACCCGAAGCACACCGGTGCCGATCACAACGGCCATCCCGCCGAGGGCCAGCAGCGCAAAGAAGAGCGTCATCGTCTCAGTCATCGATGCCCAGCATGCCTCGGTCGGTCGGCCATCCGGCTAGCTTCGCAGACTCAGGACAACAGATGAGGTTCACATGATCGAAGTTGGCTCAACAGCGCCCACCTTCTCGCTCCCAGACGACGCGGGCAACACCGTCTCGCTCGCTGATCATCGCGGGAGCTGGGTGCTCTTCTGGTGGTATCCCAAAGCAAGTACCCCCGGTTGAACGCTGCAAGCCCAGGGTCTGCGTGATCAGGCCCAACAGTTTGCAGATGCCGGTTGCCACGTGCTCGGTGCGTCGTTTGACAATCCGCAGGACAATGCGGAATTCAAGTCCAACTTAGAATTTCCGTTCCCGCTTCTGTCCGACGAGGACAAGGCAATTGGCACGATCTACGACGTTTTGCGAGACGCCGATGATCCATACGCCGACTATCCCAAGCGGCTGAGCTTTCTCATTGATCCTGCTGGCGATGTACGCCGGATCTATGAAGTTGCTGACCCGGCAGGCCATGCCGCTGAAGTCCTGAGCGATTTGGCTGCTGAGCAGCGCTAAGCGAATCTCAGCCAGTTGATACCGATCCAGGGCGAGGAAGCTTGACGACAAATGTCGAGCCCTCCCCTGGTCGGCCGACTGCCGTGATCGTTCCGCCATGCCGAGTTGCGATACGGCGGCAAACTGCGAGACCAATTCCCGTGCCTTCATAGTCGGCACGCGAGTGGAGACGTCGAAACGGTTCGAAAATCCGTTCGGCGAACTTTGGCTCAAACCCGATGCCGTTGTCTTCCATCGAGATCACGACCCAATCGCTATCGACCGCACCCGAGACCCGAACCTCCGGCTGCACGTCGGTGCGGGCGTACTTGATCGAGTTTTGGATCAGTACCTGAATGAGCTGCACGAGCTGTTTGCGATCGACCAGCGCCGCAGGCAAGTCGTCCACGACGATTGCCGTTTGGCTCGAAGCGATCAGTGAACGCAATGGCACCATTGCCTCATCAATGATCGCGTTGAGACCCACGATCACCGGTTCCTCGACACGCGCACCGACTCTCGAATACGTCAACAGATCGTCGATGAGTCGCTGCATCCGCGATGCCGCGCTCTGCATCTTCTCGAGATTGGCTGCACTTTCAACGCTCAGCCTGCTGTTGGCGGAGCTGCTCAAACGATCGCTGAACGTTTGGATCTTTCGCAGCGGCTCTTGTAGATCGTGCGATGCGACATGAGCGAAATCTTGGAGATCCCGGTTGCTCGATTCCAGCCGCGCGTTGGCCGTCACATGAGCTCGCTCATGGCGCTCGCACTCTTCCAAACGCCGACACTTTTCAATTCCGAACGCCAACAGTCGTGCTGCTCGCTGCGCCACATCAAGCCGGCGCTCGTCGACGGCAAACGTCTCATAGCTATAGAACGTCAGCACGCCAATGGACGTGCTGGATCGCACCGGATGGAAGAACGCAGCCTCGGCACCGTGTTGCTGCACGTACAGCACATCGGCGAGATAGTCAGGATCGAAGTCGATCATCGGGAAGTCGTTTTCGTGGACCGTGACGACGCGGTCTTCGGTGAGAGCCAACCCCTCGTAGGAGCCAACTGCAGGGATGACCCGGGTCTGCAGATAGTTGGTCAAGGGGTCGGCATGGGTGTTGACCGTGTAGGGAATCAACGCTCGACCATCAGGCGACAGCCGTCGGAAGATGACGGTTCCTGCCATCTGATAGCCATCCAGCAGACTGAGAATCGCTGGAATCAGATCCTCCTCCTTGGTGTGAGAATTCACGATCTTCACGATGTCGGCCACATCGGCCAACCGATCAAAGACGACTTGTTCGCTCATCGGACGATGATTTCCTTTGGAAGCGAAACGGCGAAAACCGATCCGCCACCCTCACCGCTGGACGCAGACATCGTGCCCCCGTGACGTTCAACGATGCGTCGACAGACTGCAAGACCGATGCCCGACCCCTCGAACTGGCTCCGGGAGTGGAGGCGCTGGAACGGTTTGAAGATCCGGTCGGCATGTTTGGCCTCGAACCCGATTCCGTTGTCTCGGAACTCGAGCTGAAAACGATCGACCCCTTGATCGACCACGACAACCGAGACTTCTGGGCAAACGTTCGGATGTCGATACTTGATCGCGTTGCCGACCACGTTCTGAAAGAGCTGCCGGAGCTGAGTTGCATTGCCGGCGACGACGGGAAGTGGATCGACGGTCACGACGCCCCCCGCGTCGGAGATCATGAGCTCGAGGTCCATCAGGGCCTCACTCATCAACGTCTCGAGATCTACATCCTGGATCGGGGCCTCCGCCGTCGAGACCCGAGAGAACGTCAGCAGGTCGCCGATGAGGTTCTGCATCCGGTCAGTGGCTCCACCGATTCGCTCCAGGTAGTCGAACTCACGACCCTCGAATTCCGAACTGGCGCCACGCTCCAAGCGATCAGCGAATCGCTTGATCTGACCCAGTGGTTGCTGAAGATCACTCGAGGCCATCTGGGCGAAGGTCTCGAGCTCGGTGTTCGTGTTCGCGAGCTCCTCATGCACACCCCTCAGACCCTCGAGGCGCCGATTGATCTCCTCGATCGCCGCCACCTTCTCGAGTGCCATCGTCAAAACCGCGGTGATAGCCCGGAGCTCACCGGCTACGTCGGATTCGATTTTGTGCCCGGCAGCGAACGAAAACGCCGCCGCTCCGGTCGTCCGACGAGAAGAATCCAGCGGAAAGATGAGCAACTCGGTTGTGTCGTCTTCGAACCAAGCTTCGAACGACCGAGCCCACGCATCGGGGTCGACGCCGTCGGGAGCCGAACGTCTGTCGTCAGCCGATAGTCGAAGCTCGACGCCCTCGATCGCACTGAGCCCTGTCGGATGATCGCGGGGTTCGAGGTTCCAGTCACCGGCAAACAGCCCACTCGAGTCCAGATTCCAGAATCGACCGATCTCGTTGTCGAAAAGAAGAACCTGTCCCCGCTTGATGCCATCGATCCGAAGCATCTCGATACGCACCCGCTCCAGAACGTCGACTGCCGATGACATCATCGTGACGTCGTCGATCAGATGCTCGACCGAATCTGCATGCGTTCGAACGGAGGCCCCCGATTCCATAGGTGTCCATCGGCACGAACAGGGGCTTGATAAAGCCGCTCGCTACGCGAGGCGAGCCCGAGCGGCGTCTGCTACCTCGGCAACCGCAGCCGTGGATGTGGGCACCATCGGGCTGAGCTGGAAGAAGATGTGAACCATGCCCGCGTAGTCGGTGTGGGTGACCTCCACCCCGGCGTCCTTCAAGGCCGCGGCGTACGCAGCCCCCTCATCTCGCAACGGGTCGAATTCTCCCGTGATGACCAGTGCCGGAGCGACACCGGCGAGTGAGTCCGCCAGGATCGGGCTGGCCCGCCAGTCGATGAGTTGCTGCTCGGCTTCCTTCTCATCGGACGACAAATAGTTCGCTCGGAACCATTGCATCGTGTCGGACGTGAGCACGTAACCCTCACCGTTCTCCACCATGCTGCCTGTTCCCTCGAGACGCATATCGACGGCTGGGTACACCAACAATTGAGCGACGAGCTCCATCTCAGCGTCACGAGCCATCAGTGCCATTACGGCCGCGAGGTTGCCTCCGGCCGAGTCGCCGCACACTGCGATCGGTGCCTGCAGGTCGCCGGTGAGGCCACCACGATTCTGATCGATCCATTGGAGGGCAGCCCACGAGTCAGTGACTGCCGCCGGGAAGCGATGCTCGGGAGCCAACCGATAGTCGACGGCGATCACCAATGCGCCAGACTTGTCCGCTAGTTCTCGGCACACATGGTCATGGGTTTCGAGATCTCCAATCACCCAGCCACCACCGTGGAAGAACACGATGATGCCGTTGACCGTCTCGGCGTCGGCTCGATACGAACGCATCATTACGAGCCCATTCGGCCCGGCGGCGGCGAGCCCCCGAACCTTCGCGAGTTCTGGACCCGGTGGCACCCCGGCGACGAGGGCTTGATACCCGGCCCGCCGCTCTTCAGGAGTCGACTCCCAGACAGACGGGGCGTCTGCTGCAGCAGCGTTGACGGCATCCACGATTGGTTGAATCTCGGGGCTGAGCTTGCGATCAGTGGCCATCGCAGAACGCTAATAGGAAACCTCGGTGTGACTGCAACTAACTTCGGCCCATGGCTTCTGAGACTCACCAAACTTTCGGCGACATCACGGTTTCCCTCGATGACGCACACGTTGCAACGGTGGAAATCCACCACCCGCCCCACAACTTCTTCAGCCTCCGAAGGATTCACGACATTGCCAACGCGTTCGACTCCGTCGACGCCAATGCTGACGCTCGGGCGATCCTCTTCTGCACCGAAGGCAAGAACTTCTGCGCGGGTGCCGACTTCGAAGCATCAGGCGGCAAGCTCACGAGTGAGGTCGCCACCGAGGAAGTCGATCTGTCTGATCGACACCTGTATGACGAAGCCGTTCGGCTGTTCTCCACCAAGACTCCTGTCGTTGCCGCCGTTCAGGGCGCGGCAGTTGGCGGCGGGTTCGGCCTGGCATGCATGGCGGATTTTCGAGTTGGCGGGCCCGGCACCAGGCTGACTGCCAACTTTGCTCGTCTTGGCTTTCACCAGGGTTTCGGTCTGTCAGCCACGCTCCCTCGCATCGCAGGAAACCAGGCGGCTCTCGAGCTTCTGTACACCGGCCGCCGCATCAAGGGCGACGAGGGTCACGCTCTCGGTCTGCTCGACCGCTACACCGAAGATGAACAGATTCGCAACGTCGCGTACGAACTCGCCGCCGAAATAGCGGCGTCCGCTCCGCTCGCCGTGCAATCGATCAAGGAAACCATGCGTGGCGATCTGCCCGCGATCATCCGAGCGGTGACCGATCGTGAGAAAGCGGAGCAAGATCGCCTCACACAGACCGAGGACTGGACCGAGGGCGTGAAGGCCATGAGCGAACGCCGAGTGCCCGACTTCAAGGGCCAGTAGCAGCCCGAACAAAGACCGGCCTCCGCAACGACGCCGTCACAACGGCAGCGGCACCACGCCGATTTCTGTCGCCAGGTGGGTCATCGAGATGTCGTGTTCGTCCACGGGCACCTCGTCGACAATGAATCCATCGGACACACCGACGCGGATGACTCCAGGATCGAGACGGCCGAGGAAGCGGTCGTAGTAGCCCGCACCGAATCCCAGCCGACCACCTTGCCGATCGAAGGCCAATCCCGGCACGAGCACCGCAGCAATGTCGTCATCGGCAACGAGATTGCTGTTGGAAACCGGTTGCGCGAATCCATAGCGATGAGTTTCCATCTCGCTGTCCGCGGGGTGGATCGTCAGAACGGATCCTTCGTCCGGGGTGCGGGTGAGGGCGAACGGCCCCACGTTCGGGTCGATGCGACCCGCCCGCAGCTCAGCAAGATCGGGTTCGCCGGGCATAGCGTCGAAGGCGACGATCCAACCTTCGGTGATACTCCGCAAGAAGCGAGCCAGACCGACTTGGATGCGGCGATGATCAGGGCGCAGCGCCGCTCGATTTTCCTTCGCTCGTCGCCGCAGTTCGGCCTTCTCAGAAGCTGTCTCGTTCGCCGGTGCCACGCTGCTGAGACTACGCCAGCAGGCGCGAGAAGAACTGAAGATCTAACGTCGTCCCATGGTCACCACTCTCGACATCGCCCGACGAGTCGGCGAACTCGTTCGCATCCCCAGCGTCAACCCGCTTCAGGCTGGCCCTATCTCAGGGACAGACGGCGAGACCGAACTCGCTCACTACTTGGCGGACAAGGTCGAGCACCTCGGCGCCACCGTGCACCTCGACGAAGCGATGCCGGGGCGCCCGAACCTCTATGCGCACTTCAAAGGGCAGACCGATCAGAACGTCGTCATCGATGTGCACCTCGACACCGTCGCCGTCGAACACATGACGCAAGATCCCTTTGACGGACGCATCGAAGACGACCGGGTCTACGGGCGCGGATCGGTCGACACAAAGGCCACCTTTGCCATTGCGATGGCCGTGCTTGAAGAACTCAAGGATCAGGGTGGCCCAGTTCCAAACGTCTGGCTCGTCGGCACCATCTCTGAGGAGATTGGTGGCCTGCTCGGGGCCAAGGCATTCCGCAAGTGGGCCGACAACAACGACTTGACTGTCGATCGACTGATCGTCGCCGAACCGACGTTGTGCGCTCCGGTGCACGGACACAAGGGTGGTCTTGGGTTGGAGATCACCGTCAACGGCGTCGCCGCTCACTCTTCCAAACCCCATCTCGGCGCCAACGCGATCAGTGCCGCCGGGCGCATCATCGAGGCGTTGGATGCCGAACAGCTCCGACTCCAAGAAGTCGGAGGGACGACAGCCGTCGGAGCGGGAACCTTGTCCGTCACTGAAATCAACGGTGGACTCGCGCGCAACATCATTCCGGACTGCTGCACGCTCTACGCCGGTCGGCGAACCGCACCCGGCGAGGTCCCCGACGAGCTCTTCGAACAGCTCTCGGCGATCGTGAAGCAGGCAGGAGCGCCGCTCGACGTCGATGTCGCGATGGCCTACGGCGCGGGCTCCGCTGCCTTCTACGAGGATCCGGCCGGCGCACTGATCGCTGAGTTGTGTTCGCTTGCGGACTCCGAACCAGAAACCGCAACGTACGGCTCGAATGCGCTGGCCTATCCAGACTTTGCCGGCGAGACGATTCTCTTTGGTCCCGGCTCGATCGACCAGGCACACAAGGCCATCGAGTGGGTCGACATCAGCGAACTCGAGCGGGCAGCTGACGTCTACCGGAAGCTGCTCTCCGCCTGAAAGGCGACGCTACGACGCATTCGAGCCGGCGTCGTGTTAAAACAGCGACGTTTCCCCGGCCGGGTCCGGCGCGGGCACAGCCGGGGAAACGACCAAACTCACATCTCATGCCTGTGTGGGTGAAACCACCCGTTCGCGCGGCACGGCCCGCTCACATTGAGTAGAAACACAGGTGGGAGCACACGGTTCGTTTCTTACGTGGGCAGGGGTAAATGGTCAAGCCGTTCGTTGATGCTGCGAGGTCACCGAGACTACTGCTCGCTGTCGCGCTCTCGACCGTCTCCGCCACGCTCGTCGCCGGCCCGCTTGCCTACCGAGCTATGCAGGTTCGTTCGAACGAGGCCGCAAGCTCGTTGCAGGTGTCGTCGACGACACAGCTGGCTGATGCCATCTTGCCCATTGGCGAAGACGACCAACAGACCGCTACCTCGAGCGCTGCTGCGAGAACAACGTTCACAACGCTCGACATCGAGGACGAAGCAGCAACCGGTTCGGTGATCACCTCGGCACCGGCCACGAGTACGTCGACGGCGCCACCGAGTTCGGAGACCCCCGCCACATCTGAGCCGGAGCAGGTCGACTCGACCGATAGCACTGGCCCTGGTCCTGCCGAAGGGGCTCCCACAACCTGCTGTGATCCTGCAGCTACGAGTACAACGATTGTCGAACCGACGATTGTTGCATCCTCTGAGCCCGTCGAGTCGACCACATCGCTTGGCGATGACGTAGCGGCACCAACCGTCCAGCCCACCGGTGGAACATCCACCTCGGCCAAGCCAAGCGAAACTGATCCGAAGGTCAGCACCGGCGCAACGTTGACCACATTGGCTGACGGTGCCACAACGACTGCTTCCTCAGACCCGGCTCTGACCTCAACAACCGAGGACGGGTCGACGAGTTCGACCGATTCTTCAACCTCGGCAACGACGGATCCAACGAGCACCGATTCGACGTTGACTGACGGGACGACCGCTTCGTCGGGACAGGCCAGCTCGGCTGGCAATGCCAAGAACGGCGGCTCAAAAAGCGACAAGGGGCCACAGGGCCTGATGGACTCGAGCGGTGGACTCATTCCAGAGGACGAAGCCGATGACGAGTCAGGCTCTGCTGGCTAGCGGACCGATGGCCTCCGACTTGGCCGAAAGCTGCGCTCAATCGGATGTCTGAACGGCCCGAACTCGAAGAGACATTGGGCGAGGCCGAGTGCCGCCAAGCGTTGGCCACTCATCGCTCACGAGCGAAGTTCGCTTGGGGAAGACATCGGTGAGCAACTAGCTTCCAGCGATGAGTCAGAACGATTCGGTCCTGTACGAAGAGCGCGACGACATCGCCATCATCACGTTGCATCGACCCGAAAAGAAGAACACGCTCACCGATTCTCTCATTCAGGGAGTTGCTGACGGCATCGACCGAGCAACAAAGTCACCCGAGGTCGCGGCGATCGTCATTCGGGGCGCCGATGGCACACTCACTGCTGGCTATGACCTGACCGCTTCGCACTTCTCGCAGTCAGAACCCCCATCTGGTTGGGGCAACCCCTACGGGGCGAAGGGGCCCGAGTCTCGAGATGGCGCCTGGGATCCCGTCCGGGACTATCAGTTCATGAACAACAACGTGCGCCGCTTCATGAAGATCTGGGAATGCCCGAAACCAGTAATCGGCGAGATCACTGGGTGGGCCATTGGTGGTGCGACCGACATGATTCTTTGTGCAGACCTGCTCTACATGGCAAGTGATGCGCACATCGGATACGCCCCAAGCCGAATTTACGGAACGCCGACGACGATGATGTGGGTCTACCGCCTCGGGCTGGAGCATGCGAAGCAGTATCTGCTTACGGGGAGGGCGATCGATGCAGAAGATGCGCACCGCATCGGCTTGGTCTCGAAAATTTGCTCTCCGGAAGACATCTCGGCAGAAGTCGAGGCAGAGGCCCGACGGTTCGCCAACATCCCTGCCAACCAACTCGCTCTCAACAAGCTGCTCATCAATCAAGCGTTCGAGAACATGGGCCTGCGCACAAGCCAGATGCTCGGCACGTTCTTCGACGGAGTGACCCGTCATACCGAAGAGGCGTATCGGTGGGTCGAGTCGTTCGAGGAGAAGGGATTCCGCGATGTAGTTCGCGAGCGAGACGACCCCTGGGGTGACTATGGCTCTGCCTCGAAGGACTCCTCACCCGAGTGACAGCAGCGTGCCGCTTTCGTATGCTTGCTCGTGCGTTGCAGGACGCCACCAGTTCGCGGAAAGGGCCAAGCTCACCTGTGCAGATGCGATGTCACGATCGGGATCCCATCCTCTTTCGAGCCTGGCCATGCGAACAATCAGGCGATTGCGAAAGGGGCCATCGTGCCAACCAGTCCTTTGCCGGAGAACGCTTCTCTTGAGCACCTCAAAAGCCAAGCGAAACTCGTCCGTGATCTCGTCAGAGAAGGCGACCACGGAGCGCTTTCAATGGTGGATGAATTCCACCCCCGCCTGCGGGCGTCTGAACTCGATGATGCGGATTCCGACAGATTCAAATTGTCTGACGCGCAGCTCATCATCGCCCGGATGTACCGCTGCGACAGCTGGAACGAGCTGCGGAACCATCTCAAGGTTGTCATCGACTTCACGTTCACACCCCGTGCCGAGGAACCAGACTACGTCGACTTCAGCGAGTCATTCATCGAACTCGCCTGTCTGAACTACGCAGAAAACGGTCCGAACCCTCACGACCGAGTGGGACGAGCACATGACCTACTCGTCGCTGATCCGACGCTGTCCTCAGGCTCGCTCGAAGCCGCCGCGACCGTTGGCGACCACGGCGCGGTCGATGCCATGCTCCGCCGCTCCCC
>CALHCB010000148.1 GCA_937930695.1 uncultured Acidimicrobiales bacterium
GCTGATGCCTTTTACGACTCGGTGATCCCAGCACATGTCGGCCCAGAAGATCGACGCATTGCTCGTGAAGCCTTCGCCGGAATCCTTTGGGGCAAACAATTTTACGCATTCGATGTCGAGACGTGGCTCGCCGGTGATCCCGGACTGCCACCACCACCCAAGGGGCGAGCGGGCATTCGCAACACAGATTGGGGACATCATTTCGCAGCCGACGTCATTTCGATGCCTGACCCTTGGGAGTACCCCTGGTACGCAGCGTGGGACTTGGCCTTCCATTGTGTGTCCCTCGCCCACATTGATCCTCGATTTGCAAAGGATCAGCTCCTCCTCCTTTGCGACGACCGATTCATGCACCCAAACGGCCAGCTTCCGGCCTACGAGTGGTCCTTCGGCGATGTGAATCCTCCGGTTCATGCCATGGCCGCCCTCCTCGTCTATGAAATCGACGGGTCACAGGACCGAGACTTCTTGGCCCGAATCTTCAACAAGCTCGTGCTCAATTTTGCGTGGTGGGTCAACCGCAAAGACGTGGACGGCAACAACGTCTTCCAAGGCGGGTTTCTCGGCTTGGACAACATCGGCCCGGTCGACCGCTCGGAGGGCCTCCCCGCCGGCTATCACCTCGACCAGGCCGATGGCACGGCCTGGATGGCGAGCTACGCGCTCCACATGCTCGAGCTGTCGCTCGAACTTGCGAAAACCGATCCCGTGTATCAAGACATGGCGACGAAGTTTTTTGACCACTTCGCCTACATCGCAACCGCAATGCACGAGCGAGGCTTGTGGGACGACGACACCGGCTTCTACTACGACGTGCTGCACGGTCACGGGGAGCGTCGGGCTCTCGAAGTTCGCTCGATGGTTGGCCTGCTCCCGATCTGCGCCGCCGGCGCCCTCCCGACCTCAGAAATTCTCGGGCCATCAGAGTTCGCCGACCATGTGTTGTGGTTCGTCAGCAAGAGAGGTCGCTTCGCCGAGAACATCATGGGTGCGCGGATCGAAGCAGACGAACCTTCCCTCCTTCTTGCGGTCGCCGATCTGGAACGACTCGTTCGTGTCCTCGACGTCATGCTCGATCCGGAAGAATTTCTTTCACCCTTTGGTATTCGCTCGTTGTCCGCCGCCCACAGAGCCACACCGTTTCAGGTGAGCATCGGGTCCATGACATCATCGGTCGGCTACGAACCTGGCGAATCACAGACGCCACTCTTCGGCGGCAATTCCAACTGGCGTGGTCCGATCTGGTTCCCGGTGAACCATTTGTTGATCGGGGCGCTCCGCCGCTATGCCGCCTATACCGGAGACGAATTCACCATCGAATATCCGACCGGTTCAGGTCAACAACGAAACCTGGCAGAGATCGCCGACGACATCACCGATCGGCTCATCTCGATTTTTCGTCAGGATGAACAGAACGCCCGCCCCTTTACCGGAGAGCCGACCGAGCGCTGGGGCGGCCGGCTCCTTTTCCATGAGTATTTCGACGGTGATAGCGGGCGCGGACTTGGCGCCAGCCACCAGACCGGCTGGACGGGGCTCGTCGCCGATCTGATCATTCGTCGCGACCAATTCGACACCTGAGGCCATCCCAGCCACACGGAGCTAGCTGAGCGCTCTCGTGGTGATCGTCGAGAAGCACATCTCGTCGTTCGTCCCGTCGGCCCACAGGATGTACCGAGGCTCGAGGCCAGGGTCGAGAAGTGCTCGATCCCACGAACACTCGATACGAACTTGGTCGCCTGGCTGCAACACGATCTGCTCGGTTGGGGCGTAGTTGAGCTGCCAATCGAAATCCCATACAGGGATGTCCAACAGGACCTTGGCGTCGTCGGTATCGGGGTTCAACGTCATCTTGAACGAGGTTCCGATTTCGTGCTCATGACCGAGGACGGAGATGAGTTCGCCAAACTCGTAGATCGGCAGGTCGCATGACGACGAGACCTTGCCATCTGTGTCGTCGGCGAAGACTGAATGGTGCGTGCCACAAATGGCGTTGAACTGATCAGACCGTACGCCCTCCTCACCAAAACGCTCAATGGCGTCGGCATACGCAGCATCGCGATCACACAGCGGTCCGGTTTCGTCCGAGGTACACGGAATCTCAACGGGAGCGATGTACTCGGCTTGTTGGACCTCGACCAGGTCAGCCGACGGATCGGCCAAGGCGAGTTCCAGGGTCGAGACATCTGGCGGGGTATCAACTTCGTTGTGGTAGTGGATCTGCAGAACGAGAAACTCTCCGGCCTCGATTCGAAGGCCTGAGCCTTCAGGGAACTGAGTCGGGTCCTGGCCGGGAGCCCAACCGAGGAAAATCGGATCGTTGTACGGAAGACCCGAACTGCCGAAACACGACCATCCAGCCTCAGGATCTTCGGCTTGTGCGGCCAGAGCGTCTTCCATTGCTTTGGCCGGCAGGATGTAGCCGATCGCGTGGTGCACGATCTCGGTCTGGTCAGGGACGAACGCGTACCCTTCGATCCAGCCGTCCTCGGTCCACCCGGGGTCATAGATGTTGCATCGGTAGTCGTCGACGACCCCGACCGTTCCGTCGTAGAACTCCCCTGGCTCGAGCACGACGTCAACATCCTCGAGTTGCAAGATCCCTTCGGGTGCCGTCACTGCGGTTTCTGCCGGAACATCGATTTCTCCCCCCGCATCCGACCAGGCGAGGATCGCTTCGATCTGATCAGGTCGCAGCCGGCGATCATTCTGGTGAGGAATGCTCTCACCACCGGCGGGCCACGGCGGCATGTAGCCGATCTGCACCACGCCGGCGAGGGCCTGATGGTTGGCCTGGATGTCCGCCACGGTCTCGAGCTGCCAATGCGGTGAACCGGCTCCATCAGCGTTGTGACAGCCTGCGCAGCTCTCGGCGATCATCGGCTGAATCGTCTCTCCGAAGTTCGCGTCGAACACCACGGGATCGAAATCTGCCGCGACGACGTCAGGTGCGTCATCGGTGGAAGGTTCGTCGCTCGGGCTTGTGTCGGATTGTTCCCCAGCGGCGTCTGCATCAGCGCCGGCCTCCGCTGGCGTCGCTTCGTCAGCACCGGCCGAGTCATCGGAATCGGCGAACGCATCGACGTCAACCGCGCCCACTCCTTGTTCGTCGGACACCGCCGTTGGATCGCTGGCGGAACAACCCGCAACCAGAACAATGATGAGGGCCACGAGGGCAGGAAAGAGAACCGGGAAGCCGCGACGAATCACCAGGCAACGCTAACTCGAATCAGCGTGCGAATTCGATCACACCGCCGGGCTTGGCCGGTCTGATCAGCGATCGCTCCAGAGTTTGCGTTCTTCGGCCAGTGGGTCGCTGACGATCTCAGACGGCTCTGCAAACTGCATCGTCGACCGTTCGGTCACGTCGTATTCGGGCCAACCCGGATCACCATCCTTGACGAATCGAGCCCAGCTGGCGTGCATCTCTGCAGCCAGGTCGACCGGTGAATGCCCCTCACCGAGAAACATGGCGACACCCGGCCGGTCAAGTGTGTTGAACACGAATGGAATTTCCAAGGCATGCGTCGCCCCGAGACCTGGGACTCGGGAAGCCCACGCGAAGAGATACGACCATGTCGAACCCGTGTGAGCCTCGGCCAACGAAACAGCGGGGCTTCGAAACATCTCATCGGTCCGGCCTGCGGTGAGAACGACGGACGGCGCAGCGTCCGCTCCCAGTCGTTGTCGATAGATCTCAGCGGCGCGAGCACCGCTGCCCGTCATCTCATCGAGTTTGCGCAGCATCCGCTCCTCGTCGGTCTTGCCGACACCCCAAAGCGTGCACTCATCGAGATTCGTTCCGATCATGACGTTGACGTCTGCGCTTGCACCCGCCCCTATCGCATCGAGCGGCGCGACGGGCAGCACGTTGCCATCCACGACGGGAACGAACTTCATGCCCAGGCTCTCGAACGACGTGTCGTGCTCCAGTGCAGCCTCGGTACGAACCTGTGCGGCGATGATGTCCTGCCACGAGGCCTCGAACGGATCTGCGGCCAACTCGGCGAGAAAGGTCTTCGCGACAAGCGAGGCCTGGTCGGTCTGCATGACGTGGCGGGCCGCCCCGCTCTGGGGAATGGCACCGCGGAAAAGTCCAGACGCTGCCGGCATCCCAAGCAGGGTTCCGACCGCCATGCCACCGGCGGACTCTCCGGCCACGGTCACACGCTCGGGGTCACCACCGAAGTTGGCAATGTTGTCGCGGACCCACTCCAGCGCCGCAACTTGATCGAGGATCCCGGCGGATCCGGCACCAGGGCGATCATCAAGATGGAGAAAGCCGAGCGCCCCGAGACGATAATTGATGGACACCACCACGATGTCGTGATTCGTTGCGAACGAGGAACCGTCGTACCAAGGGATCGCACCGGTCCCGGTGCGATATCCGCCTCCGTGAATCCACACGAGCACCGCACGACCTGCGTCGTCGGCAGCGGGAGTGCAGACGTTGAGAGTCAAACAGTCTTCGTCCATCGACTTGGGTCCGGGTCCCAGCATCGATCCTGGCTCGCCGGTCGGCTGTGGGGCCGCTGGCCCGAACCGTTGCGCTGGTCGAACCCCATCCCATCCAATTGGGGAATCAGGAGGAGCGAAACGACGTTCCCCGATCGGAGGAGCAGCGAACGGGATGCCGGCGAACAATTGGACGCCCGCCCGATCTTTCCCCTCGACCGTGCCTGCCGTCGTCTGTACCTGAAGTCCGCTCATCTGGTCCCCTGTCTCGTCTCGCGGACAGTACTGCCAGCAGGGCGCGAGGGACCAGCGGCAAACGCGAACTCCGACTAGGCGTTGGCGAAGGAGCGGCCGATGAAGAACGCCATCAGCGCCGACACATACCCGATGACGAGCAAGCCGAACAGGATCCGGCTGCTCCGGGGACTATCGCCCCGGGCCACCCAACCGCCGAGCAAGAAGGCGCCCATCGGGATGAGCCCGCCGACGTAGTGAATGTAGAGCTGCACGATGCCTTGCCCCTGGTCGAGCAACTTGATGCCCAGCAGGATCTGCGCAATCAAGACGATCTGGGCCACCACCATGACGAGCAACGATGACCGATTCAAGGCCTCGCCCCGCACGGCGTGGCGGCCAACGAGCAGTGTCGCCGCCGTCATCGTCACCAGGACAAGAATGCCCGTTGTGAGGTGTACGGAAGAATCGACGATGAAGTTGTCGATTCGACCATCACCAAGGTGGTTGTCGGCCGGAAGAATCGTCACTCCCGCAGTGTGCCCGGCTCCAGGCTGTCCCATTCAACACATCAGGCACATTCAAGACGACTTCGGTTCAAGCACGTTGGCATCGGCGCTAGCTGGCAAGCACCTTCTCGCCAATCGCCGGTCCACGAGAAGCTTGACGGGCAGATGTCTGGTAACCCGGTGGCACTGGATAGAGGAGGTGAACTCACGACGCGGTCAGTTCACAGACGGATAGACATCTTCTATGAGCGTCGTGAAGATCAATGCCCTCGAAATCCCACCGCAGGCTGGTGATGAGATCGTCAAGCGATTCACCGCCAGGATGAACAGCCTGACGGACGTCGCAGGCTTCGAAGGATTCGAGCTCCTTCGTCCAACGGGCGACACCGAGACCCGGTGGTTCGTCTATACCCGGTGGGCCGACCAAGCGTCCTACGAAGGTTGGCGAGATGGCGATGGAGCCCGAGCCAGCCACGCTGGACCGCCCGCAGCCGACGGAGAGGCCGAGGCGCCAAAGCCACCGGTCAGTATGGGCGCCACGCTGCTTGAATTCGAAGTTGAAGTCGCTGCAGGCCCGTCGGGCGTGTGAACCGGCGGCGCCCTGCCGCCCGATGACGAGCTAGTCGTCGGTCGAGGCCGAACGGTTGACCAAGGCGGACAAGACATCTTGGTCAGCCAGCAAGCCAAGGAAGCCAGGGTCGTACGCTTCGTCTGGCCGGTCGCGCACGAGCATGTCGAGAATGTGTGCGTCCTCCCCGACCAGGATCCGCCACGTGCCCTCCTTCACCGCGTTGAGGATGACGGTCGCTGCTTGGTCTGCCGTCATCGGCGCACCGTTCCGGAACATATTGCCCCGCTCGACAATCTCCGGATCTTCGGCGGCATCGACGCCGTGGGCCACTGCGGAGTTGAAGGCGATGCCCGTTCCAATGTGACCAGGCATCACCACGTGCGCCTTGATATGCGGGGCGTTCAGCGCGAGATCTTGCACGAGCGCTTCGGTGAATCCTTTCACCGCGAACTTGGCTGCTGAATAGGCACTGTGAGGCCGATCCGGTCCAAGTGACGCCCAGAATCCGTTGACGCTGCTCGTGTTCACGATGTGCGCCCACTCGGCGTTCATCAGCGCAGGCAGGAATGTCCGCACTCCCAAGTACACGCCACCCCAACAGATGTTGAATGTTCGCTCCCAACCCTCACGAGCGTCGACGATCATCGATCCGGCGCCACCGATACCGGCATTGTTGAAGAGCATGTTGATGTGGTCAACGTCGTGTTCAGCCAGCGCGGCATCTCGAAACGCAATCAGTGATGCCTCATCGGCAACGTCACAGATGTGCGTCGAGACCCGTACGTCAGGTCCGCCTGCGGCCATGCACTGTTCAGCGGTCGCAGCGAGGCCCTCAGCATTGATGTCACACAGTGCGACGTGGCAGCCACCAGCGGCCAATTGCACCGCCATCGCCCGCCCCATTCCGTCGGCGCCACCCGTAATTACTGCCATCTGTTCCTGAGAGCTCATGCGGTGCAGTCGACCACATCGATGCGCCCCGCACCAGATCAGCGACGACCGCCGCTGGATCGGCCCAGCAGGCCCGTGCCGAGTACGGTCCAACGATGGGACCAGTTGAAGAACTTGCCGCTCGGCTCCCCGCCGAGTGTCTGCAAACTGACGGCGACGTTGTTGCCTCGTACGGACAAGACCGAGCCATCTTCGAGGCCGCAGGAACCGCTGCGGTCCTCGCCATGCCCCGCACAACTGCTGAGGTCGTTGCTGTGGTGGAGGCCGCGCAGGCCGCCGGGGTTCCCCTGGTTCCCCGTGGTGCGGGAACCGGCCTCACAGGTGCAGCGAACGCCGTCAATGGTTGCATCATGGTCTCGCTCCATCGCATGAACGAGATCCTCGAGATCGACACCACCAACCGCACCGCCAGAGTGCAGCCCGGCGTCATCAACTCTGACCTGAAATCAGCCGTCACCGAGAAGGGGCTCTTCTACCCGCCGGATCCGGCGTCGTTCGACATGTCGAGCATCGGCGGCAACGTCGCGACGAACGCGGGAGGGCTTTGTTGCGTGAAGTACGGGGTGACCCGTGACTATGTGATCGGACTGGAAGTAGTGCTCGCGTCGGGCGAAGTCATGCGCACCGGTCGCAAGACATTGAAGTCGACGACCGGTTTTGATCTGACGGGCCTCTTCGTCGGTTCAGAGGGTTTGCTCGGCATTATCACCGAGATCACGGTGAAGCTCGTGCCTGCTCCCCCGCCGCCATCCACCGCAGTTGCATATTTCGATCGTCTACAAGATGCGGGCGAAGCGATCGTCGAGGTCTTTCAACAGGGCCATGAGCCATCGTTGATGGAGATCATGGATCAAGCGAGCCTGCGACAAGTCGAGGCCGTCTACAAAATGGATCTCGATACGTCCGCCGCCTGTTTGATCCTCATCCAGTCGGCAGGAGACGAAGCATCTGAGCGCATTGCCGAGATCTCTCAGATCTGCACGAAGAACGGAGCGACGTTCGTCTATCACGTCGATGATCCTCATGAAGGCGACATGCTGATCGACGTGCGACGCAAGACATATCCGGCGTTCGAGGCGCTCGGCAAGTCACTTCTGCCAGAAGACGTTGCGGTTCCTCGGCAACACCTTCCCGAGTTGCTCGCCGGCATCGTCGAGATCGGTGAACGACATCGGGTTGCCCTCCCAACCATCGGACACGCCGGTGACGGCAACATGCACCCGCTTCTGGTGTTTGATGGCAACGATCCGGACGAGACAGCGCGCGTGAAAGAAGCGTTCGGCGACATTGTTCGTCTTGCCCTCGACCTCGGCGGCACCATCGCTGGCGAACATGGCGTGGGAACCCTCAAGCGTGAGTTCGTCAAGGACGAACTGGATCAGATTCAGCTGTCAACGATGCGTTCGATGAAGGATCTTCTCGACCCGATGGGTCTTCTGAACCCGGGGAAGAAGCTCACCTAGGACAGAATCCCCCGAGCCTCGGAGCCTCCTTGCTAGAACTGCGGTCGAGCCAATCGCGCTCACTCGTCACACTCTTGTTCACGCCTTGTGCTCTTCTTCCGACAGGATTTCATGCCGTCCAATCCCGCGTACGTCGACTTCTTGGTTGCATCTCGACTCGAACTGAAGCAACAGGCTGCCGAGACCTTGGCATCCCAAATGTGGGAGACAAACCTCGAGTCAGGTGAGTATCTGTTTCATCAAGGGCAGCCGAACGACACCTTCTACGTTGTCTACGAGGGAGCGGTTGATGTCATGGCAAGCAGCTTTGAAGGCAAGGAGCTGGTCTTCACCTCGCTCTTGCCCGGCGAGCCAATCGGCGAAGCCACCATTCTCGAAGAGATGACTCGATCCGCCAGCATCCGAGCGCAGAAGAATGCGACCCTTCTCTCGATCGGTCGACGACCGTTCATTGCCCTCGCGGAGACCGAACCGGGCATCGCCATCGCACTGGCTCGGCTTTCGGCTCGCACATTGCGGCGACTCTCCACCAGGGTCGAGGGAGAGACGTTCACCGGACTGTCAACCCGTCTTGCCGAAGCGTTGATCAGCATCGCAGAACCAGATCGAGGTGGAGCAACCAAGGCAAAGATCACCCAGCAAGCGCTCGCCGATCGCCTCGGCGTCAGCCGTGAGTCGGTGAACAAGCATCTGAGGAATTGGCACGAGTCCGGACTCATCGAGATCAAGCGAGGCTCGGTTCTCATTCACGACGAGGCGGCTCTGCAGCTCGCGCTGTAACAGATCCCGCCAACTTCACGGCCAACAGGCTGCGATGTAGTGTCCCGAGATGGCTGGTCAACAGAACGTAGATGTCGCCATCGTCGGAGCTGGGTTTGCGGGCATGTACATGCTCCACAAGACCCGCCAACTCGGCTTGAAGGCGCAAGTCTTCGAGGCAGGAAGCGGGGTCGGCGGCACGTGGTACTGGAATCGGTATCCCGGCGCGCGATGCGACGTGGAGAGCCTCGAGTACTCCTACAGCTTCGACGAGGAACTCCAGCAGGAATGGTCCTGGTCAGAGCGTTACTCAGCCCAACCCGAGATTCTGACCTACGCCAACCATGTGGCTGACCGTTTCCAACTTCGGGACGACATCCAATTCGACACTCGTGTCGAGGCTGCAGCGTGGGACGAAGCAACATCTCGCTGGCAAGTGACGGTCAACAACGCAGGGACGATCGAACGTTGCTCACCACGATTCCTGGTGATGGCGACAGGCTGTCTGTCTTCACCGAACACGCCGCGATTCGAGGGCGCTGAGGACTTCAGCGGCGAGATCTATCACACAGGGGAATGGCCCCATGAGGGTGTCGACTTCACGGGCAAGAAAGTTGCCGTTATCGGCACGGGTTCCTCCGCCGTGCAATCGATCCCCGTCATCGCCGATCAGGCCAGCCACATGACGGTCTTTCAGCGGACAGCGAACTACTCCATCCCCGCCCACAACAGCGCCATGGACACCGAACTCGAAGCTCGAACCAAGGCCACCTATGCCGAGTTCCGTGATCTCAACCGTCAGGAAAACGGGGCTCTCGGCTCTCGCTTTGGTCGCAACGATGAATCAGCGCTCGCCTACACCGAGGAGGAACGTCGGGCGCAGTTCGAAAAGCGATGGACGCTCGGTGGCTTCGCATTCATGCGCTCCTTCGGTGATCTGCTGATCAACGATGAAGCAAACGAGACGGCACGGTCGTTCGTGCAAGACAAAATCGCAGAGGTGGTCAACGACCCGGCGACCGCCGCGCTGCTTGCCCCAAAACAGGTCATCGGCTGTAAGCGACTGTGTCTCGACACGAACTACTTCGAGACGTTCAACCTCGACCATGTAGATCTCGTCGACGTCAACGCGAATCCAATCGAGCGATTCACCGAGAACGGCCTGCTCGCCGGATCAACCGAGTTCGATGTTGATGCGATCGTGCTCGCCACTGGTTTCGACGCCATGACCGGCACGTTGCTGAAGATCGATATCGAGGGCGTCGACGGACTCAAGCTGCAAGAGAAGTGGGAAGCGGGTCCCCGCACCTACCTCGGGCTCTCCGTCCCGGAGTTCCCCAACATGTTCATGATTACGGGCCCCGGCAGTCCCTCGGTGCTCACCAACATGATCATGGCCATCGAGCAGCACGTTGACTGGATCACCGAGTGTCTTGGCTACATCAGCCAGAACGGTCACACGTCGATTCGGACAACGACCGATGCTGAAGAAGCGTGGGTTGATCACGTGAATGCAGTCGCTGATCAGACGCTGATGCCGACCTGCAACTCCTGGTATCTGGGCGCAAACATTCCAGGGAAGCAACGGGTCTTCATGCCGCTGATCGGATTCCCGCCCTATGTCGAGAAGTGCAACGAAGTTGCCGCGAACGACTACGAAGGATTCGTTCTCGCCTAGTCCCGATTCTGCGTTTGGAACGAGTAGCGAGGCTACTTTTTCTTACGTTTGGAGTAGTCCTTCAGCTTGCGCTTCTGATCGCTGCTGAGGCTCTCCATCCCGAATGCGTTGACCTGGTCGAGGATCTCGTCGATCCCCATCTCGTCAAAATCGTCGACAGATGACACGGGGTCGGGCACGACGGACAAATCTGCGGAGCTCTTTGACCGCTTCGGACGTCGAATTCGCTTGGAAGGGCCACGAGCGGGCGCCTGGGTGGCGCCGCCGGCTGAACCGCCACCAACTGTCCGAAGATCAGGAATCCACGGAACCTCTTCGGCGAGACCGAACGCCTTGGTGGCGAGCAGGGTGAAACCAGCGCCGAACACCACGAGCAGCAAGTACGCGGTGTTTCGATCCCCGATCGCCTGCAGGACTTCAAGACCGAAGAACACCACGCCCATCATCCAACCCGGAATGCCAAAGAAGAACTTCGCGTTCGGCATGAAGGCGATATAGGCATAAAAAATGGCGGCGGACAGAATGCGGGCACCGCCGAAACTCAGCGGAGTCCCCGACATCCCAATGAGATCGAGCACCAGGGCGATCCCCGAAGGAATGAGCACCAAGGTGCCAAGGAACTTCGCCATT
The DNA here is from genome assembly GCA_937930695.1 of uncultured Acidimicrobiales bacterium. Lineage (GTDB taxonomy): Bacteria > Actinomycetota > Acidimicrobiia > Acidimicrobiales > SZUA-35 > CALEWY01. The sequence goes on from CALHCB010000148.1 coordinate 11,251, forward strand.
CGCTCTCGGCCGAGCGCACCCTCGAGCTGCACTCCGAAGAGATAAATCAGCACGACGTCGATGATCGTTCTCAGGCTTGGTTCGTTCGGAATCCACCACGTGAACAGGCGCCAGACCTGACCACTTGTGACATCGCCACCCAAGAAAAGGAGGTACTGCGACACCGGGGCCGAGGCCCCTTCGGCTGCTCGAAAGAACATCGACGCGCCGACGATGAGACTGACAACGCCAGCGGTGCCGAAGTCGACAGTACCGAAGCGAAACCAGGGCTCTTGGCCGTTGGCGAATCTGCTGGGACGGAAATTAAACACGAGAGCTACCAGTATCGCACCTCGAGGACCGATTCAGGAGTCTTCCCCTGATCGGGCCCTGCCAGCGCAGAATCTGAAGCGGCCATCGCCAGTTTGAAGCGCTGATCGGACCAGTCCGAAAACCGTGGATCGGCCGTGTGATCAGGCCGTGCGATCAGGCCGTGCGATCAGGCCGTGTGATCAGACTGAGGAACCGGTCGTCAGCTGCTTGACGCTGGCGGCTGCGTGATCGAGGCGGGCAATGAGTTCGAGCCCGGCAGCCTCATCGAGGCTCAGCCAATGACAGAGATCGGCCAGTAGCGCTTCGTTGTGCAGGTCCAGAACGCCGGCGATTGTGCCGAGCTCGTCGTCTCGCACCGTGATCGCCTGGTGGTCATCGAGCGAACGCAGTGCCCGCAACGTTTGAGCTACGGCACGCAGCAGCACATGGTTCGAGCCATCGCTCGCTGCAAGATCGAGCTTCGCCCAGCCAAGCCAAAGGGTGTCGAGCGAAGCTGAACGTTCGGCGGAAGATTTGGCACAGCTGGCACCTGGGGAGAACCGTGCAGCGTCGACTTCGTAGATCTCGCACAACCGCTCCAGGACATTGGAGGCTGGTTCGCGAAAGCCCGCTTCGAACTGTGCCAATTCACGTTCTGAGATCCAGGCCATTCGACAGGCCGATTCGATGGACAATCCCACACGACGTCGAGCCTTTCGCAGCAACGGACCAAGCAGGATGTGGTCCCGTTCGGGCGCAGCCACGACCGGGGGTTTCGGGATCGGTGCCAAGGCAACCGATGAAGACGGCTTGTGTTCAGGAGGGGGCACCCGGCGGCCTGGTTCCACCGAGTCCAGCGTTGCCGGAAGGTGTTCAGCGATGAGGACGTCGCCCGAATGGTTCATGAAGTTCGTATCGACTCGATCCAGGCCCCTCTTGATGGGTAGTCCTCGCTCGGAGGTGGGCCCTCAGACCTATCCCGAGCGACCTCTCCCTGCAGCCTCATTCAGCACATCCGTGGACCGGCGACGCTTGTCTCGCTTCTGCTCGTACATGGCACCGTCGGCGAGGCGCATCACGAGGTCGATGTCTTCGTGGCCGGACGACTGTTTCGCGCCGATGGATGCCCCGACGGACACCAACGTGGATTCGACATCGATTGGCTCGTCGAAACAGGCCTGCACCCTTGCCACGAGGTCATCGCACGTCTGCGCCTCATCCACGGCCGAGATGATCAGAAACTCATCGCCACCGACTCGAGCGGCACAATCGTTGGACCGTATGGCTGTCACCAACCGACCTCCAATGACCTGAAGAACCTGATCACCAGCGGCATGCCCGAGCTCATCATTGATTGTCTTGAACCCGTCGAGGTCGACGTACACAACGGCCAACGATCCACCAGCGGCTTGTCGCTCCTCGAGATAGGGACGCAGGCCAGCCCGGCTCGTGAGACCCGTAAGCGAGTCGGTGTGCACCTGATGGGCCAGAAGCGCGTTGGCGGCCTCGAGCTCGGCAACCAGCGTGCGGTTTTCTTCCTCGAACTGGCGAGCCTCTCGGAACACTGCGCCGGCCTCGCGATTGTCCATGAACAAAATGGTCCCGACCGACAATCCACCGATGGCAAAGGCCACCCCGGTGTATCCACCAACGAGCAGACAACTCACGACGGCCAATCCGAGAAGCGGCACCGTGAGGGCGATGAAGGGTCTCGAACGCCCATGTCCGATCAGCACATTTGCTGCGGCCACCGCAGCCGCGCTGAGCAGCAAGCCGAACCAGAACGGGCTTACTCCGCTCTCAACACGGGGAACGAGAATCGCCGCGCCGCCTCCGAGCGCGCCCATCGGAACCAGCGAGATATCGAGCGCGTTGCTCCAACGCCGAAGCTCGTGAATGTCTGTGACCTGTTTGCCTTGATGGGCGATCCAGGCCGTCGTGCCGCGTGAGACGAGAGACAGCGCAACAAAGCCGGCAACGACGCGAGGATCAACGTCAGCGGCCAGCAACAACCCACCAACGACGACCGTCACCGTGATCAAACCGAGAAGCACGGCCCGCTTCGTCGAGGAAAACGTTGCGAGCATGGAGGCGCGCTCGATGACATCTTCATCAACCGCCGGACGAGAAGTTCCCTCACGCTCCACGGTTTTGGTATCGGAGCGACAAGCGTCTACCTGAAGATCAAGTCAACCAATGGGCAGCGATTCGGCCATCACACTCACCCAGGGTCGACAATGACCCATTCGACGCCGTTAGGTGTGTCTCGGACCTCAATACCTGCCGCCGTGAGTCCATCGCGCAACGCATCGGAGACAGCAAAGGCCTTTTCGGTGCGGGCGACGGCCCTCGCCGAGAGGGCCGCCTCGACCACAGGGCCCACGACCTCTCGCTCGTCGCGCAAGCCAGCCATGGCGGCTCCGCCAAGACGGGAGATCATCGAGCGCAGCGCCGCTCGGGCTCGGTCGGCTTCATCTGATTGGAGTGTGTCGCGGGACCATTCAACGATGGCCTGCTCCAACTTGAGCACCGCCGCAACTGCACCATCGGCATCACCGGAGGCGATCGCAGCATCGAATTCAGCTTCCAACACCGATGCGGCGGTTCCGAGCGAATCATCTGCGGATACTGCTGACTCCGCCAGTTCAGCAGAGTCTGCCGAGTCGTCGCGAACGGTCCGGGGTAACACTCCTGAGGGAGCGACGTCTCCTCCGGCTCGCAAGACGTCGACCGATACGGTCTCGCCCGTCTCGATCCGGACTGATTCTCCGTTGCGACGAAGCGTCACCGCGCCCTTGCCGACAATCTCTGCTGTGTCGGACTCCAGATCGATGATCACACCGGTGTGCTCATCGACGCCGAGCACGAAGGCTCCCTCCGGCAACTCCGGCTCGATCATGGCAAGACGTCGCTCGCCGAGGTAGCAGAAGCGTGTGTCGTGGTTCCCACCCTCGGTGTTGTCATAGTGCGGAATCACCGCGGCGTGAATGCCGAGCGGACTCAGCAGGTCAAGACCTTCGATCCAGAACGGATCGACACCGACCTTGTAAACCTCATAGACCGGAATGGTGGCGACACCCAACGTGAGGGCCGCGGCTGAGGAGAAGACCACTGCACCGCCAGTTTGCAGCTTGTCGGCGAGTGCTGCCGGGATCGGGGTCGTTGCCCACTGCCGAAGTGCGAACGTTGGGCTGCCTGGACCAGCGAAGACCCATTGGGCAGCTCGAACTCGAGCGACCGCACGCTCGATCGATGCAACATCACCGCTGTCGGTTCGGAAGAGACCTGCTGCTTCGACAGGTCGCCCGACCGTCTCGCGAAAGTACTCCGTGCTCTTCTCCGCCAGAATCGGCGCGTTTTCTTGAAACCCAAACGGCGTGTCGAGCATCACCGCATCGACATCGGCACCGAATCGGTCGAAAATCTGACGATGTGGCACCCGCATCGTTGGGGCCGTTTCGCCCGAGCCCATGATGGCAAGAATTCGTGGTGTGCTCATTGAGAATCTCCGCTCACTGAGAAGAATTGATCGTCGGACGCGGCGAGGTGCAAAACCCGCGAGACCGCCTCGGGTTGCTGGGCATGCACATCGTGGTGTGCTGGCCGAAACCACACGGCCCGACCGACCGGCAGCAAGGCCAATGCGGCATCGACACCGTCTTCTTTGGACGAGGTCCACGAAACGTCACCTGAGTCGGCCGGCAACAACAGCACTGGCACCTTCAGCTCGGCGTATCGCGTCGAGGGGCGGTACTCCCAAAGTCCGTGCAAAACCTTCATGTGCCGCTCGAAGGACAGCCACGGAGCGATGGTTCCATCGGAACGAACTTCGAAGTTCGCCATTGTTCCCGTTTGGCCTTCTGGAGGCCAATCACCCGCCGACTGAGCGATCCATTCTTCAACAGTCGAGAGCGGAGCACCGGCCAACTTGGGAGGGGCCAACATGTCTGCTGCCTCGTCCCACTGCGGAAAGCGATCTTGAAGATCGCTGAAGCCACCGTCGACACACGCGATCAATGACACCGAGTCGGCGTGGCGATACCCGAGTTCGAGAGCCACGCTGGCGCCCCAGGACTGGCCGGCGACCGCCGGCTGCTCCCACTCCAGATCGCTGATGAGCAGTGCAAGGTCGTCCGCACACGTCACCACATCGAATCCATCATCAGGCTTCGATGAGTGACCGTGTCCTCGCTGGTCGACCGCAACGACCTCGTGGCCGGCCCCCGCCAGTCGCCGAGCTACACCGTCCCAAAGCCGAGCGTTCGATGCCAACCCGTGCACAAGTAGCCAGGGGCGCCCTCTGGTCTGGACCTCTCGCGGTGGCAGCCAGTGGACGATCGCCAGGTCGACACCCGAATCCAAACTGACCGTTCGGAATTCGGGAAAAATGTCGTCACCGGACGGCATCGGATGGGTCATGAATGGCGGGATCCTTCAGAAATTCGATGAATAAGGGTCAACATGGCGATGACATCGTCGGTCGGCCGGGGCCACGTATGCCCGGACCGAACAGTTTGAGTAAACGCATCGACCATTCGCCGATACAAATCGTCTTGCTCGACAACGACTTCAGAAACTCCGTCCAAACCGGCAAGATGAATGGCTGTTGCGCCGACACCGCCGGTGTGCGCATGACCGTCCATCCGGAGAGTACCGGTCGTTCCCACCGCTTCGAAGGTCTGCCGTTCTTCCTCGATGAACGAGCACTGAATCGTTGCCGTTCGGCCGTCTTCCCAGGTGAGGACGGCAGCAGTCGTTGCATCCACGCTCCCACGATCAGATCGAACGACCGACGACACCTGGTCGGCCATCACGCCGTCCGGCTGTGCATCCCATAGTTCGACGATGGGCCCGAGGCAGTAAATGCCGACATCGAGCATGGCTCCGCCACCTTGGGCGGGATCCCAGCGATAGTTCTCCGAAGCATCCGGCCCGATCGTGAACGTGAAGGCGGTATTGATTTCCCGAACTTCGCCGATGGCACCCGTCCGGAGAAGTTCGATCGCCCGGATCCATCGCGGATCGAACGGAGTCATCCATGCCTCGGCGAGCAGCACACCCTCCTCCTCGGCGACAGCGACCATCTCCGCAGCCTGAGCAGGCGTCGGGGCCAACGGCTTCTCGCAAAGAACATGTTTCCCCGCGCGCATCGCCCGCTCGGCCCACTGCTGATGTAACCCATTCGGGAGAGGGATATAGATCGCCTCGACGTTCGGATCGTCGATGACGGCGTCGTAGCTCCCGGCGTCGACCTCACGAAACTCCTCAGGCACCGAACCGGTCGCCGCCGCAGCCGCAATGATCTCCGCAGACTCGCTCGCGTGGAGCGCGGGGAAGAGAGCCAGCCTTCCAATCATGGACCGGGCTCCGAGGACGCCGAACCGCACAGGGTCCATCAGAGCTCGATGACCAATCCCCCAGCAGCGCCCGATGCATGCCCCGCCTCGAGTACCGCCACCACGTCTCGCGACTGCTCGGGTCGGACGGCAAGTGGTTCGCCCAGCAAGAGATGATCGGCCAAGTTTCGATGAAACCCCCAGCCCGGGTGTGGGGCAGGAGCGACCGTCGTTTCGGAGATGCCTCGCCCGGTCTCATAGGTTGCGACGGTCAGATCAACGGGAGCTTCGGCGTGATGCGACGTCTCGTCGACGAACCCTCGTCCAGGAACGACCGCAACAGAAGAGATCGGGGCGTAGTGGCCCTCGAGGGTTCCCGCGGTGCCCTGGACATAGAACTTGGGACGACGCACCGCGGCGACATCGCTCTGGCGGAATGTGGCCTCTCGCCCATCCGGCCACTGCATCCACAATGAAAGCTGATCGACATTGGTTGTGTCATGCCAAACGCGAGTGTGCGTCGAACACAACACCCGAGCAGGTGCCGACCCATAGAGCTGGATGATCCAGTCGACGTGATGGGAGCCCCAGTCATAGATAGCTCCACCGGAGATGGACTCTTCGGAATGCCACGCTCGACAAGGATGTTCAAAGCCCCCGACAAAGGTCTCGATGTTGAAAACCTCACCGATCGCCCCTGAGTCAGCAGTACTTCGAAGCGCGAGCCAGTCACGGTCCCATCGACGACTCTGATGGACCGAGATGATGCGGTCGTTGGCTGCTGCAGTAGCAATCAGGGCGTCGGCATCAGCGGTCTTCAGACACATCGGCTTTTCAACCACGACGTGCTTTCCAGCCCGCAGAAGCTCAAGTGCGATTTCGGCGTGATAGGCGGGCGGAGTCGCAATAATTGCGATGTCCACCGCATCATCAGCGGCCAGCGACGTCGCTGAGTCGTGGCTCGAAAGATCAGGGAAGTCGTCTCGAGCGGCAACGATGCGATCCGGTGAATTGTCAGCCGCAGCGACGAGGGCGAGTCCGTCGGTTTCAGTTGCCGCCAGTCCGTGCAGATACCCCATGCCGCCGAACGGCCCGTAGCCCACCACGCCGATACCGAGTGTGCCCGTGCGAACAGGGTCACCAGCTCGCAGAAGACGGCCGAGGAAGACACCCAGTGTTGGGTGACCGAGCAGCGCATCGAGATCTCCCACACCCGCACCAACAACGACGCCGTCGCCGATTCGACGCACCGTGATCGTGGGCGAATGGCGAAAGTGCACACTTGTGGTCGCGACGGTCCGTACGTCGTCAGCGATCGGTTCGAGCAGCCGCAACGGGCTGGTTATGGGCACCTCGCGCTCAAGACGAGCCGCCTCCGGAACATCGCTGAGCGTTACGAACCATTCGGTCCTTGGCAGATCCGCGATCACGCGGCTACCGGCGAGTTCGCTCGCCTCGCGATCGTTCGGACCGAGGGCGACGAGGACCGCACCGCCGTTGGAAGCGTGGCGTTCGAGCGTGCTGCGACGATCGGAATCGACCGTCGTGCCGTCGACACATTGAAAATCGATCGCCGAGACGGAAGCCAGCGACGTTCGTGCGTCGTCAGGTGATGTATCGAGGGTCATGGTGTGCGGGGTTCACTTCTCCAGAAGACGGATGACGACCCTACACACGCCTGCCCGCACCACGGCCAGTCGGGCGAAACTGCGGGTGGCTGTCCCCCGGGGACCGCGTCTATTGCGAGCTGGTCGCAAGTAGTCTGCGATCGATGACGTCTCGCTCTTTCTCACTTTTGGCCGTCTTGGCCCTGATCGCGGCTTCTTGTTCGGGCAGTTCAGACGTGACCGAATCAGCGAACGAGGCCGAAACGAGCCTTCTCGTCGTCACGACAGTGGCGCCGATAACTTCGATCGCGGCCAGCATCATCGGCGATCGAGCCACGATCCAAGGCATCGTGCCAGAAGGCACAAACTCCCACACGTTCGAGCCGTCACCGTCGGCCGCAGAAGTTCTGAGCGACGCCGACGTGATTTTCATCAATGGTCTACAACTCGAGGAGCCAACCAAAAATCTGGCCCTCGCCAACAAGCAGGAACGTACTCCACTGATCGAATTGGGAGACCAGATCATTTCACCTGCCGAATACAAGTACGACTTCTCGTTTCCCGAGGATGGCGGCAAACCGAACCCTCATTTGTGGACCGACCCAACGCTCGTCACTGCCTATGCGGACATCATTCTGGCAACCATGCTCGGCGTCGATCCTGACGGGGCGGACGTTTACACCGACAATCACCAGCGTTTCGTTTCGCTCGTCGCGGACTTCGACGTCACGGTCGCGGCTTCTCTCGACACGGTCCCGACCGAGAATCGCAAACTCGTGACCTATCACGACGCATACGCGTATTTTGCCGACACGTATGGGTGGACGGTCGTTGGTGCCATCCAGCCTGCCGACTTCGGCGAGCCCACACCTTCCGAAGTCGTAGAACTCATTGAACAGGTGAGGGCACAGGACGTTCCGGCGATCTTCGGCTCAGAAGTTTTCCCGTCTGCTGTCCTCGAACAAATCGGCAACGAGACCGGCGTGCGCTATGTCGACTCACTGCGCGACGATGATCTGCCTGGGGCACAAGGTGACCTCGAGCATTCATGGCTCGGGCTCATGCGGTTCAACTTCATCACGCTGACCGAGGCACTCGGCGGCGATCCGTCGGCTCTTGAAGCCTTCGAACTGGTTCCCGTCGACACCACAACGACGCAGTTCGCAGAATGAACAGATCGAAGCGCTCACCCTTCATCGATCTTCGGCCTGGTGCCATGTTGGCCCCTGGCGCCCTGATCGACGCCAGGTCTTTGAGCATCAGCTACGGCGGTCCGAACGTCTTGGTCGATGTCGATCTGACGGTCGAAGCCGGAGATCTGATTGGCATCGTCGGGCCATCAGGTTCCGGGAAATCGACGTTGCTGCGTGCCCTCCTCGGAGCCGTTCCACCGACTGTGGGCGAAGTGAACCGTCAGTCCGGGCTTTCGGTCGGACTCGTTCCCCAGGTCGAGAACATCGACTGGAACTTTCCCGTCACGGTGGGCGAATGCGTCGGCATGGCCCGCGCCCGCGGTCTACGAACACCATGGATCACCAAGTCAGAACGAGCGATGATTGAGTCGGTCTTGGAGCGCTTGGGGCTCCACGGACTCGCGGATCGTCACATTCGAGACCTGTCGGGCGGCCAGCAGCAGCGGGTCTTCTTGGCCAGGGCGCTCTACACCGACGCCGAGGTCATCTTTCTCGATGAGCCAACCTCGGGCCTCGATGTGAAGACTCGCCACGATGTGCTCCATCTTCTCGATGATCTCAATCGGGACGGGTTGACAGTCGTGCTCACGACCCATGATCTGAATGGGATCGCGGCGCATCTGCCAACGATCGTCTGCCTCAATCAACGAGTGGTCGGCGCCGGCCGTCCCGAGGACGTGCTCGTCCCCGATGTACTCGAGCAAACCTATGGCTCACCCATGGAAGTGCTTGAACACGGCGGCATGCGCGTGGTCGTCGATGCCCCGCGAACCAGTCCCATGTTGGGAAGCGCATGATGTTGGCGGTTACCTGGGCCGAACTTCTCAAGCCGTTCGAATTCGAGTTCTTTCGCAACGGTCTGTTCGTGGCCACCATCGCCGGAGCACTCTGCGGCGTCGTCGGCTGCTACGTCGTGCTTCGCAACATGAGTTACATCGGTCATGGTCTGGCCCACGCAGTCTTTGGTGGGTACGCCGCTGCAGGACTCCTCGGAATCAATCTCTTTCTCGGCGCCGGAATCTGGGGTGTCATCACCGCTCTGGGCGTCACGAGCATCGTTCGCCGCCGCCCAATCGGCTCCGATGCCGCGATCGGCGTGATCACCACCGCGTCGTTCGCCCTTGGCCTCGCTCTTGTGCAGCTTTATGGCTCGCCGGGCCGGAACGCCGATGCGTTGCTCTTCGGCAACGTGCTCGGTGTCAACAGCTCAGACGTCTGGCTCATCAGCGCCGTCTCGGTCTTTGCCATCGCCGTGATCATGGGATTCTACCGACCACTCCTTTTCACGACGTTCGATGCCGAAGTCGCTGGGGCGACCGGCATCAGAACTGGACTGATCGACGCCCTTCTCATGGTTCTGCTCTCGGCGACCGTGCTCGCAACAATGAGCGTCATGGGCGTGACCTTGATCGCTGCCAATCTCGTGATTCCGGCTGTGGTTGCCCGGATGCTCACCGACAGCTTCGGACGCATGCTCGGCTACGCGGCCGTCATCGGCGCATTCAGCGGTTTCGTCGGAATGAACGCGAGCTATCACCTCGACGTGGCGTCTGGACCGACCATCGTGTTGGTCGCATCCCTTCTCTTCGTCGTTGCGTTTGCCGCCGGCGGCAGGTTGCGTCAGCGAGCCGGTGCTGTGGGTCACGCTCACTGATCAACCAGAGGCGACACGCTTCGTCTTCTAGGATCTCCGAATGCGACGGGATGCTCCCCAAGGTACTCAACCAGATGCAGGGCCTCCACCGTTCGAGGTTGAGGTCGCCACATCGATCAGTGCCGAACAACTCCTTCGCCAGTACGGCTGTCGGGCGACCAAGCCTCGGATCGCTGTTCTGGATGCATTGATCGCCCACGACGGCCCGATCGATGCGATCGCTCTCACCGATCTGGCCCAGGCCGACGAGCCATCGATCCATGAGGCAACCGTCTACCGAACAATCGGTGTGCTGTCTGAACTCGGCATCGTCAACCACGTGCATGCTGGTCATGGGCCATCGCTCGTCCGTCTGTCCGACAACAGCGACCTGGTGGCGGTGTGCCAAGACTGCGGTGCCATCGTTGACCTCCCCGGCAAGGCCATTCGCCGTCTGATTTCCGATATGCAACGAGCAACCGGCTTCATCCTCGAACCAGGGCACTTCGCCCTCGAGGGTGTCTGCGCCAACTGCACAACGTCGTAGCCCCACAATGCCGCTGCCTTCGCACAGGTGCGAGCAGACACGAACGTGTTCCAAGACAACCGCTCTGTTGTGCGGTCGTAATTCACCTGACAGCTCAGCCGATGCGATCTAGGGTCCCAATCATTCAGTGGCCGAACTCCGGCCCCATATCCGGGAGGTCTTGATCAGATGACTGCACACGTGAGTACGTACGCCGATCGCGCCTCCCGAAGGGCCTGAGACCGCCTCTTTCTGCAGCGGACTTCTTCTGAGCGCTCGCTCATCGGAGGACCACAGCAACGACGTCAACGACAGATGTCGCATCGAGGGGCGGGGCGATCGGATTTCCGAATCCGCATCAACTGAGGAGTACCCATGC
>CALHCB010000149.1 GCA_937930695.1 uncultured Acidimicrobiales bacterium
TTGTTCGCCCCCGCACGACGAACGCGACGAACGGCAAGCAGTCCGACCCCAAGCACGACGTGCAACGCCGCGAGTCCAAGGACCGCGTTGGTGACGACATGGAGGCCGACGAAGAGCGCAGCAACACCGCCACCGATGAGCACGATGGGGAGGTGGGCACGGACCTGAGCAGCTGTGCTGGGGCGTGTGGACAGACTATTTTCGAACGACATGTTCGGAATATAGAGTGGTGGTTCGACCTGGAAACAGGCACAAAATCGCACTTCTGTGCGGTTCTGAACGAAAGTACGAAGTTGTCCAAAACACCAAGAAAGCCAGACCCTCGGCCCGAACGCACGAAAGCCATGCTCTTCGAAGCCCTCATCGAGCTCATCCAGGAGAAGCGATGGGACAAGATTCGAGTGCAGGATCTGCTCGACCGCACCAAGCTCGGCCGGTCGACGTTTTATGCCCACTACGACAACAAGTACGACCTACTCACCAGCGCCATGCCGAGTGCGCTGACGTTGCTCGACGACGAGGGCGAACTCAATCTGCTCCCCCTCTTCGAGCACGTGGAGGAGATGCAGCCGGTCCTGTTGCCAATCATGACCCAGCCCTTGCTCGTCGAGGTGAGCGAAAGCTTCCACCGTCAGCTGATCGCCGACTGGGAGGCCCATCTCAGCGGCTTGGCAATGCAAGCGGACCGGGTCAGCTTCACCGCTCAGTTCCTCACCGGAGGATTGTTGACCATCGCCCTGCGCTGGGCCGCGGGTGGCTGTGACCGCCCCGCTGCTGAAGTGTGCGCTGACTACGAGCGTGTGCTGGACGCAGTACTCGACGATGCCCTGTCGCCACAGAGAACGGTCTCCGTGACTCGGTAAACCGATCGACCCAACAGCCAGTCGAACCAGCGAACCTCAGTCGTCCTTGTTCTTCGGACCCTTGCCTGGCTTGTCGTCGGTCTTGTCGTCGGTCTTGTCGGTGCTCTTGTCGTCGCCGTTGCCATTCCCGTTGCCGGGCTTGTCAGATTCCTCGTCGTCAGATTCCTCGTCGTCAGAATCCTCGTCGTCAGACGCATCATCGAGATCGGCATCGTTGCCATCATCGTCAGACTCATCATCGAGATCGACATCGTCGTCCGGGCGGTCGTTGTCATCAGACTCATCATCGAGATCGACATCGTCGTCCGGGCGGTCGTCATCGGACTTGCCACATGATGTCTTGGCGGCCTGGCTCACGATCGAGCCCTTGTTGTCCTTGATGTCATCGTCCTTGGCCACACTCGACACGTACTCACCGTGATTGACAGCGTCATCACAGGCAACGTCGCCGTATGGCGTGCCGTCGTCTTGAACTGGCGGCAACACTTCACTCTCGTCAGATTCTTCTGACTCGTCAGTTTCGCCAGCGTCCGTCTCATCTGCGTCAGTCTCATTTGCGTCTGAATCGTCAGGCTCGCCGGGGTTCTCCTCGACTATCAACTCGTCCAGAATCGTGTCGTCGACCGCTACTTCTTCTTCGACTGCGGCGGCAATCTCCGTCGAATCCGCATCAACGCCAACCGGAATGACTCCGGTCGCAGCGGCGGCAACAGTCGAATACCCGAGCACCGATGCTCCGAGAGCGATTCCGACTTTGTGTGCGACAAGCGTCTTGATGATCATCGTGAGAACGTCCTACATCGGTAGAGAATTTCCCTACCCGAGGATTGCATCGGCCAGGTCGGCGAAAATCTTGATTCGCAAGGTCTGGGTAAAGATGCCTCTGCCTCTGCCTCTACCACTGCCGCTGCCTCTACCACTGCCGCTGCCACCGGGAAAGAAAGTCAAGCTCAATGCTGTCGCTGCCGATAGCAGCTTGTGGAATCAGATCGGATTGATGAGTTGGTGATCGCTGCCAGGCAGGCAGCTTTCCTCGCCGATCCGACCGAAACCATCGATCGCATCAGTGCCGCGCTCGCCGACACCACAGACTCTGAAGCGATCGGCCAGTTGCTCTTCGCTCGAGCACTCGCTGCCCAAGGCTCCGCCGACATCGCTCCCGCCGCCGATGACGCTGCAGCGTCCATACCGCACTTCCGACAAGCCGGCGAGCTTGGTCTGGCCGCATTCGCCGCAGCAGCCGCTGCCGGAATGGCAGGTCGCACGAGCGACATCGCCACGTCGGTAGATCTCGCGGTTGAGGCCATGGTCCTCATCGGGCAGGCCGAACTCGACGACACCATTGCCGTTCGGACCCACAACGCCCTCGCCGTTTTGTTCGCTCAGCTCTCTGCGTTCGAACTCGCACTTGCGTCATCACGGCGGGCGGTCGAAGGGGCCAGGGCCAGTGTCGACCTCAAGACAACATCCGCCGCCGCCTACACGATGGGGTATTGCGCCGTCGAAGCGATTCGAGCCGGGTTCATCGGCTGGACTGACGCCGACTCACCGTTCAACGATCTCGACCTCGCCATCGAGTGGCTCGAAGATTCCGAGCGAGATCCGGTCGAACGAGTCGTGCTTGGTGGCGGGATGGCGGCCGAACGAGTGCTGCTCTCCGGTGAGCTGATCTCTGAAGAGATTCTTAAGGCAGCAGAAGAGGCGACATCGCTCTATGACCAAACGGCGCTGAGACTCGCGGCCTGGCACCGTCTCGTCTTCGCCTCCTTGTTGCGCAGAGTCGGCCTCGCAGAAAGTGCCGAGCATCTCCTCGACGAAGCCATTCCCGAGTTGATCAACGCGGGCGACGAACACCGCGTTGTTCGGGCCTACCGAGAGCGCGCCGAAGCCCGAGCCGTCCAGGGAAACCTGGCCGGGGCCTATGCCGACACTCGCGAGCTCTCGATGCTGACTCGCCTGTGGCACCAAGAACAGGTCGGTCGTCTTGCCGGCCAGATCTCATTACGAGCCGACTCTGAGCTGTCTCGTGCTCGATTGCGCACCAAGGCAGAGAAGCTCGCACTCGAGGCATCCGAGGACATGATCACCGGTCTCGGAACGCGCCGGTGGCTTGAGGTGAAGCTCGACGAATTCGCTCTTCGATCCGGCGAAGGCGCGGTCGTGATCATCGACATCGATCACTTCAAGCGGGTGAACGACACATTCGGGCACCAGGTCGGTGACGAGGTACTGCGGAAGGTCGGATCAACGATCCGCGACGTTGTTCGCAGCAACGACCCCGTCGCTCGATACGGCGGCGAAGAGTTCGTCATGCTCATGGCAGGCACTGATCAAGCGAACGCGGTGCGTCGAGCAGAAGATCTCCGACGAACGTTGAAGGCGGTCGACTGGGACGAGATCGCACCCAACCTCGAGCTCACCGTGAGCGCCGGAGTGAGCCACGGCCCGCTCCGCGAAATCAGAGACCGCCTTCGTCTCGCGGACGCTGCGTTGTACGAGGCAAAGCGCGCCGGCCGAAACCAGGTGATGGCGAGCTAGAAGCCCACCATCCGGGAGATCAGCTCGGGAACGTACTGGCGTCGCCCGCCATGATCGTGCAATGAGCCTTCGCCTGGTCCCAACGATCTTCGATGAGTGAACCGGGACGGGGAGGCGAGATGCCGACAAACGTCGACGGGGGGAGAATCGGACGGTCGAACAGCGCGACGTCAAAATCGTTTGCTTTGCCCAGCGGAGCCTCGACCACGACAGCGACTCGCTTGTCTTCGGGGTCCGTCATGTAGAGCACGACGTGTGAAGGCAGGCCCTTCTTCGGCTCTGGTTGGTACTCACCAGTGAGCAATGCGAGTGCTCCGGTGGGACCAAAGATCGATGGTTCGAGCGACTCGAATTCCTCGGTCTCCTCAAACGACGGTGCGTGAAAGTCACCGGGTGTTTGATATGCGACGAAGTACGAACCCTCCCCTACAGGTCCGGACGAGAGACTTGGCCATTCATTCACGCGTATTTTCACCTTCCGCCCTCCAGGGCGACACTTCTAACCTACGACCCCCCATTGTGGCGGTTTTCGAGTCCAAGTTCACCGATGTCCACAGATCAATTGAGAAGTTTCTCGCTGACCAAGGGTCACGAAGCGAACGGTGAGCAGTCTCAACCGCCCGCACCAGGAGGTGGTGGCAGCGCTGCTTCGAGTTGTGCGACGCTCACCCCAAGGGCGGCAGCAGCAGCATCCAAATCAAATGGGGGCATACCGAGGGCGGCTTCGAGGGCCTGCACCTCAACGCCGAGCGTCGCCGCCGCGTCAGTGAAATCAGGAGGGCCGCCGGGCCCGCCAGCGTCGCCGCCAGCATTGCCGCCCGTACTGCCCCCGTAGTCGATCTCGCCATGGAAGCAATCGATTGAATACGGGTTGGCATCTTCGGTCAGGTGGTAGTGATAGATCCCCTCGGGGAACTCAGGAGTGGCTTCGACGTGGCCTGAACACTCATCGAGTTCGGCGTTGCTCAGCGTGACGCCGTCAGCGCCCTTCGGTCCGTAGACCGGGAAGCCGTCGAGCAGCACGCCAATGATCGTGGAGTGTTCCCCGTCAACATCGACGTCGTCGGTGATGCAATAGGGCACGCCGTGATAGTGATACGAGGCGCCGCTAGCCAGCGGGTGACCGTTGCATGCATCGATGAAGTAGGCGCCGTCCAACGAGAGGTTGTCGTCAAGCGCAACGAACTCACGGCTCATGTCCTCGTAGTCGTTGAATAGCGGGGCGCCGCTGATCATGACGCCGATGGTGGAGAGGCTCGTGAGAGTGATCTCATCGGAATACACCGGGTTCAGCGTGATCTCGACATCGACGGGGCTCTCGACAATCAAGTCGTCGGTGTTCGCGATGTAGAACTCCGCGGAGATGTCGTCACCATCGAAGGGCGGCATATTGCCTTCGTTCGGAACGAGGAACTGGTCGGGAAGCTCGTGATTCGGCAGCCCGTTCGACTTGTATCGGAACGATTCACCGTCGACCGTTACTTCGACGTTGTCACCCCACTGAGCGAGTTCGATGCCGGTCAAGGTTCCACCGTCGGCGCTCCCCGCATCTACGGTCTCGACCGTCGTGTTCTCTGTGGCGACATCGGTGGTGCCATTGTCGGAGCCGCAGCTCGATGCGAGGAGTGTGATGGCAAGGCCGAGCGCTCCAGCAGTTCGTCGTGAGGGGGTCATGGAGTCATCGTCGACCCCGAACCTGTCAGAACGCTGTGAACGAGCGAAGTTTCTCAGGTCGTTTCGACCACCTGCAAGGCGCTACAAACCAGCCCCATCGAGGTCGCATGCGAGGCCTCGCGACTTGACCTCTCTCTTCAACGTGTCGAGCGAGGCCACCACCACACGCTCTCTCCGGTCGCGATCACTCCCACCTCCGGTCTGCAGACCGAGTTCGAGCTCGGATCGGAGGGTTTCTGCTTCCTGAGAGATGCCGAGTACCTCAAGCGCCTCCACGATTGCTGCTCCCAGATCCGGGTCGGTTTCGTCACCCCAAACCCACAGTTCAACACCTCCCCAACGATCGAGCGCATCAACAACCGCATCCACTTCAACCGGACAGGAGGGAGGTGGGAGGATCGTAGGTGACGGGTCGGCGGCATCGATCGCTTGAGAGTCTTGCCGTATCGACATGGCGGCGAGACCTACCACGAGGGCAGTCGCCGCCGCCACCAGCAGCACCCTCTGTCGAGCGCGAGTGTTCCTTCGCTTGTCGTGAGGCTCGAGATCGATGAGCGTCGTTGCACCGATGCCAAGGCGCTCAACGAGTCGCTCGAATTCGTCGTCGTGGAGCGGCCGAGAACGGTCGTTTTCGGAAAGCACTCGTCGCAGGTCCATCAGCGTGGACCTCCTTCAATATTGGCTCGATACGCATCTGAGAAGTTCCGCCGAGCCCGACTGAGCAACGACTCTGCTGCCTTGTAGGAAAGACCGAACACGTCAGCCACTTCGGTCACCGAGAAGTCATCGCAGTATCGGAGCATCAAGGCTGCCCGCTGTTTGCCTGAGAGCGAGTCGAGCGCCATGTCAACGTCGGTGTCTGGGTCGACAGGAGGTCGTTCTGCTGGTTCGTAGAGCCGAGCAAGTTTTTCATGCCGACGGCGGCGAGCACCTTCCGCTCGCCAGTAGTCGACGAGTCGACGGCGAGCCACCGTCCTTAGCCACGCGGCAGTGACTTCCCGTCCGTCGCCGACGGCGAACTTGGCCATCGCCGCTTCGAACGTCTGGCCAGTCAGGTCCTCGGCGACAGCACGTGACCCGCAACGCACCAAGAGAAACCCGAACAGGTTCGCATGTTCGGATGAGAACAGAGATCCGAGGTCCTCGAACGCCGGTGTCGACAACGTGCGCATCGCCTCCTTCATCGTAGAAGGGAGGTCGAATCCTTCGCTTGGGCAACGAAGGATTGAGATGGTCTGATCCGATAGCTGTCCGAAGGTTGACCGAGGAGGGACACCCGTGACCACAACGATGGCTCGCCGGGGCACGACCATGAAACTGATGCTGGCCACGGTGGCGCTGGCGACAGCGTGCGGCGGCAACGCCGCTCCGTCACTGGATGCGCCAGATGCCGTGAGTGTTCCAACGACGACCGCCGTTGAGGCGGCCGCTCCTGACGCAACAGAACTACCCGTACCCATACCTGGCCGAGCGCTCTCGGCAGTTCGTTCGGTGTCACCCTCGCCGCTCGGCTGGGAGCTTGCTCCCGGGCGGTGGACGTCCGATGTGTTCGATGTGCCGCTGACCTTTGAGACCAGTTATGAGCTAGCTCTGCGGGCCGAATCCGACGGCCTACTGGTCTTCATGAATCCTGAGATGCCAGACGCACGAACGCTGCTGATGATCACTCGGGCCGCAGCCGTGCCGGGAACTAGCGGTGCCGAGCTCCCCCCGAGCGCTGCAATCGACGAGCTTCGCCAGGCCCTCGAGAACCAGCCAACGGTCGAAATCAACGACGAAGGAACCCTCGGCCCGCTTTCAACAGGAGCGGCCATCTCTTGGTGGGACTTCGTCGTCGCCGACTACCCAGACGCTCACTATCCATGTTGGCTCGGTTTTGGTTGCGTCGAACTCGCAATGACCACCGGCGGCGACCGCATGAGCACGCGCGTCGACGCACCAACTCGGCTCTACTTCTTGGGGCCAGAGCTCGCCCGCTATCGGGCCTATGTCGTTGGAGACGAGGAAGGGTTCGACGCCATGACCGCTATCGCTGACGAGCTCATCAGCAGTCTCGAGTTCGGTGACGAGTTCATTGGTCCGGCAGTTCCAGCTGCAGAAACGATCGACTTGCGCAGCATCGGACTTCGACGAAGCGGGATCCCCGCGGGCGACTATGCAACACTCCTCGGCGACACCTTGGTCGAGGTGACATCCACGAGTGATCTCGAGGGTGTGGCCCTGACGATCAGCGGCGACGAGACCCTACTTTTCGTTACGGCTTCTGGGTTCCTCACGATCTTCGACCCATCGAAGCTCATTTCACCCTCGGCTGATCAAACTCGACTCATGGCCGGTGAGTATTCGCCACAAGATCTCCTCACCGAACGGCCCAACACAATCGACGAGTTCGATGCCTGGATCCGAGAGATCTACAACGTGACCGACTCAGGCCGGGAGGTTGTGGCGGGTGAGGTCGCCGGGTGGTGGGACAGCGAACAAACAGATACCAACTCAGGTCCCTGCCTCGATGAAGCCCCCGGCGACTTTTGCACCAAACACGCCTTCACCGACTACGTCTTCCATTGGACCGTCGACGATTCAAGTCCGAGCGGGGACAGTTCAGATGAGCTGTTCGGGCGTAGATACTTCCTGCCCGAGGCCGGCGTCGTGCTTGAGATCGGCACGACGGCTGAATCCCCAGA
>CALHCB010000150.1 GCA_937930695.1 uncultured Acidimicrobiales bacterium
AACA
This sequence comes from uncultured Acidimicrobiales bacterium, assembly GCA_937930695.1. Classification (GTDB taxonomy): domain Bacteria; phylum Actinomycetota; class Acidimicrobiia; order Acidimicrobiales; family SZUA-35; genus CALEWY01. The sequence continues at coordinate 5 of CALHCB010000150.1, forward strand.
CCTCTACACCGACCGGATGGTCGATCATCGAACGGCAACGCTGATGGCCCTCGATGTTGCTCCTCCTGATTTCGCATTGGTGGATGCGTGGGCGCCGGTGGCTGACGGTCCCCTGGGCGTTATGGGGTGCCACACGCCGAGTGATGTCCGGCGCTTCTATGCGGGGGCCGATGCCTTCAGTGTCGACGCAGCGGTCTTCGCCGACATGGGTTTTCCTGACCCATCTGGATCCGAGTTCGTTCGCCGAGCTGATCAGTGGTTCGGTTCTGCGTCACGTCCCGCCGAGATCGTCGGCGAACCGGGGCCCTTCGAGAACTTTCGGACCCCCCAAGCCGGCCTCTGGTTTCGATTCATCTGCGCTGCGGCTGCCCCTGTCTACTTCCATCTATCCGGGAGGGGTCGTCTGTTCGTTCCCGAGATGGACCCCGTCGCGTTTCCGCCGCTCGAACCACCGTCGATAGCGGTTCGAACCATTCGCCGAGCAGCGCAACGGCTCTTCGGTCTGTATCCGCCGAAGACTCCTGTCGAGCTCGAACGTCCGATCAACCGAAGTGGAGACCCTTGCTGAAAGCAATGCAGAGACGGTTGGCCGATGTTCGAGCTGCGTCGGCGATTCTCGGAGGACCCGCCACCGCTCCCGTGCGGATGTTGGCCTATGGAGATGGCCGTCGGGCCGTTCGCCTTGCCTTTCTCTCCGGCGCGGCTGGGAGCGGTCTGCTCCAGCACTTGCCTGGGTCGTCCGAAGCGATTGCCTCGCGCTGCGGGGGCTCGCGCATCGATCGACTCGACGCGTGGCTTCGAGTCGGCCTCGAGTTAGGCGAGCTCGAGATGACGAACGGACAGTGGGCGGTTGCTGGTCGGCGAGCTCGGGCCATCGCGGCCGACGATGCTGTTGTGGCCCCCTTCTACCGATCGGTCGCCGAGTATTACTTCGGGCCGCACCTCGACATCCTCGACCTGGTCGGGACCGATGCTGGACGGCACGATCTGTCCGCATCTGCCACGACGATCTCGGCAGTCTCTCGGGTCACCGAACATCTTCTTGCAGGTGCGATTGCCGAGACGTTGGCTGAGGTTGCGCCTGCGACATGGCTCGAGGTCGGATGCGGGTCGGGCGTGCATCTCGCCACTGCGATGGCCACGAGCCCGACGATGAGAGCAGTGGCCGTCGATCTCGATGCCGCGGTTGTCGACGACGCTGCGTGTCGATTCAGTGCGCTTGGGGTTCGGGATCGAGTCGAACTCCGAGTCGGCGATGTCCTCGACGTCGTGAAGACAGATGAGCGATTTGACGTCGTCACGTTGCTCAACAACATCTATTACTTTCCTGAGGATGAGCGGGGCGAGCTGATGGATCGTCTTGCGTCGCTTGTGCGACCCGGAGGCGAGCTCGTCGTCGCTTCTCAGTGCGCTGCTGACTCCGGCAGCCGTGGAAGTATCGCCGCAGCCCAACTCGACTTTCTGCTGCGGGTGCAGCGAGAGGCCAATGCATCCTTGCCAACGACGAGTCAGCTCGCAGAACTGGTTGCGGGGGCGTCGAAGATCTCCTCGGTCGAAGTGCGACGGCCGGTACCCGGCGAACCGTACGTGATCGTTCGGGGGCGGGTCGCGACACGCTGAGTTGACCAAAGGCCAATTGCAAACAAGTGGTCTTGGCATCGCCGATCCGGGCGACGGCCCATCAGGTGCTGCGTAAGCTCGACCGATGACCCCATCCGCCACCGAAGATCCCGATGTTCCCGCTCGCCCGCTGCTCGATGTCGATGCGGTTCGGGCGGACACTCCCGCTTGTGCGGACGTCATTCACTTCAATAATGCGGGGGCTGCCCTCCCGCCAAAGCCAGTTCTTGATGCCACCGTCGAGTTCTTGAACTACGAAGCCACGGTTGGTGGCTATGAGTCGGTTCTCGATCGAGAGGACGATCTCAATCGGGTGTATCGGGCCGGGGCTCGCATGTTCAACTGTGGTGAGGCCGAGTTGGCGTTGACCTCCAACGCGTCAGAAGCGTGGTGGCGCGCCTTTTCGTCGGTGCCGATGGGGCCGGGAGATCGAATCCTCACGGGGCGGGCCGAGTATGTCTCGAACGCGTTCGGACTGATGCAGGCTCGCCGACGCGGCATCGATGTCGTTGTGATCTCTGACGACGACTCGGGCCAGATCGATCTGGCGGAACTCGAGGACACCATCGACGAGCGAGTGAAACTCGTGTCGCTCACACACATTCCGACGAGTGGTGGACTGGTGAACCCTGCAGCGGAGGTCGGAGCAATCGCCAAGCAGGCGGGTGCCTATTTCCTACTCGACGCGTGCCAGTCGGCAGGGCAGATGCCGCTCGACGTCGAGGCGCTTGGTTGTGATTTCATGTCGCTCACTGGTCGCAAGTTCTTGAGAGGACCGCGAGGAACCGGACTTCTCTACGTCAAGAGCTCGATTCTCGATGACTTGGAACCTCCGATCTTCATCGATGGCTATTCAGCCGATTGGACGGGGGTCGACGATTACGAACTTCAGCCCTCGGCAAAGCGCTTCGAGCTCTTCGAGACCTCGTTCGCTGGCAAGGCTGGTCTTGGCGTCGCGTTGGAATACGCGCTCGATCTCGGCCTTGCCGCCATCGAGCAACGCGTCGTGGGATTGGGAGCGCAACTCCGCACCCAGCTTGCATCAGTCGGCGGTGTAACGCTGCATGATCGAGGCGTCAACAAGTGCGGAATCGTGACCTTCTCCATCGACGGTGTTGGTGCGATTGCCTTTCGTGACCAGGCTCGGGGCGCCGGTATCAATGTGAGCCAGACTGTGCCGAGCGCGTGGCAGGTTGCGCAGGGGGCCCCAGACGGTTCGATCGTGCGATCGTCGGTGCACTACTACAACAATGAGAATGAGATCGATCGATTTGTCGATCTAGTCTCGACCGTCGGCTAGCCCCGTCTGATGTGCCCGTCTGATGTGCCCGTCTGATGTGGTTGTCACAGCGAGGGCCTACGTTGGTCTCATGGGTGACAGCCAGCATGAGATCGTCGGCCGGGTCATCGGGATCGACGACGCTACTCCTCTTGAGTTCTGGGTTGCCGTCGACCCATCGTGCACGCTGCAACTCGACGACGTCGTGGCGATGGATCGGGTGCTGCCTGATGGCACCGTGGTGGCGATCTACGGGATCGTGAGCCAGGTTCGAGCTCGACACGAAGGTGCTCGTTTCCAGAGCGATGTCTTCTTGATCTCCGATGGGATCCTGCCGGCCGAGGTCAGCGAGGCTGCATTGGTTCAGCCCACTCGATTTGAGCCCGAGGTGCTGTTGCCGCCACTTCCCGGGACCGGCGTGCGGATCGCGACCGACAGCGAGCGCGACACGGCGCTGAGCTTCGACAATGTCGATCGGCTCTTGCCCGCGGGGTTGAGTCGAAGCGACGAACCGGTCTTCCTCGATCTTGATTTCATCGACGGGACCAAGGGTGCCCACATCAACATCTCTGGGATTTCAGGGGTTGCCACGAAGACGAGCTACGCCACCTTTCTGCTGTATTCGTTGTTCAACTCGGGCGTGCTCGGGGCCGAGGCGGCGAACACAAAGGGCTTGATCTTCAACGTGAAGGGCGAAGACCTGCTCTTCCTGGACCACCCCAACATCGATCTTGATGAGACTCAGGCGGCCCGATACCGACCGCTCGGACTGACGCCCGGGCCATTTCGGGATGTCGGCATCCTGGCGCCACCACGTCGAGGCGATGCGAATGCGACGCCGGCAACGGGATCGCGCTCCATGGGCGTCAGCCCCTTCTTCTGGACCATTGCCCAGTTCTGCCAGCAAGGGCTCTTGCCGTTCCTGTTCGCCGATGCGGAAGATGAGCGCCAGCAATACACGATCGTGGTGCAGTCTGTCGCAGCCCAGCTCGCACAGTTGGAAGACGTCGGCGATGGCGCGGTTCGGCTCGAGGGCCGAACGATCCGCACGTTTGGGAATCTGGTCGATGCCATCGAAGACAAGCTCGTGCCCGAAGACCCCGACGATTCACCCGATCCGAAGTGGTCAGGGCGAGCGGTCGGTGGCGGCACCATCAACGCGTTCATCCGACGTCTGGCATCGTCGCGACGCCACGTCGAGCAATTGATTCGAGCGGACATCGGCCAGGCAAGTCGTCACGCTGTCGACCTCGATGCCCATCAGGTCACCGTGATCGACATTCACTCCCTGCATGATCGAGCCAAGCGATTCGTCGTTGGGGTCGTCTTGCGACAGGCATTCGATGCCAAAGAGGCGAGCGGCATTGCGAAGCCGCTTCAACTCATCGTGCTCGATGAGCTCAACAAGTATGCGCCTCGGGATTCGAGTAGTCCGATCAAAGAGATTCTGCTCGACGTCGCCGAGCGTGGTCGTTCGCTCGGGATCATCTTGATCGGGGCGCAGCAAACCGCCAGTGAGGTCGAGCGTCGAGTTGTGGCGAACAGCGCCATTCGAGTTGTCGGACGGCTTGATGCGGCTGAAGCTCGCCGCGACGAATACGGCTTTCTTCCCGGGGTGGCAAGGGCGCGCTCGACCATTTTGAAGCCCGGGTCGATGTATGTGGCCCAACCGAGGCTCCCCGTGCCGTTGCTCGTCGAGTTCCCGTTCCCAGCGTGGGCGACACGATCTGCGGAGGCAGGCCGCCCAAGTTCGGTCCCGAGTAGCGCTTCAGAGAGCGGAGACCAGGCGATTGGCTCGACGGGAGAGTCCGACGATCCGTTTGTCGGTCTGACCTGATCCCCGTACCCTCGCCCAACATGAGCGAGATTTCAGATTCCGGTCAGTCGGCAGCCGATGAAGATGTGCCGGCCCCGAGCATCGACCTCGACGATCTGTTGCACCCCGAGGAGCAACGACGGTTCCGCAACCTCTGCTTGCCGACGAACTCTTTTGAGTTGGCGGAAACGATCCAGACGGTTCGGCTCCATATTGAGCATGTGCGGACACACGCTGACTCGAAGACCGATGTCGATATGGCCGAGCGAATCGCCACGGCATTTGAGGCGCTCCTCGATGCCGAGCTTGGGTTCGCTGATGATGAACGAGCATTGATCCGCGGCGCAGTCGAGTATTTCTTGCTCGATGACGATGCCGATGGCGATATGGAAGACCCGGTTGGGTTCGACGACGACGCCCGGGTGCTGAACTCGGTGCTTGACCGGATCGGTCAACCCCAGTTCAAGATCAACTTCTAGCCCCCGATTGCTGCGCTAGGCAGCTGGAGCATCGAGGGTCGCGGGGCCAAAGATCGGGTCGTTGCCCGTGATCCCCGCCCAGCGGCGGGTGCCGAATTCGAAATGCCACCACTCACACTCGAGCAAAACAAATCCTGCGGACCGCATCGTCCAGTAGAGCCATCGACGTAGCTCGCGGTTTGTTCCTGTTTCATCCTCGAGTGCTGCGGCCGCGGCCCGCTCGGTGAAGTCGTCAAAGCCTGCTCCGAGTCCGAGGGGGATTCCATCGAGGGTCAGGCTGCAATCGACGGTCCCGCCGGTGAGGTGAGGGGGTGGGGTCATTGGGTCGAGATCCGGAACGGAGACAAAACCCGGAGGCAAGCCCGGCTGGCCGTAGGCAGCGTCGTACAGCTCAGCCTGAAGCGGGAGCGGGCGCCAGGCATCGAAGACACAAAGACCCCACCGGTCCGGGAGCGAATCGGCGGCGCGGCCCAGGCGGTCGAGCGCCGATTGACGGAGCCACGCCCCTTCGTGGGCGTGTGTCCAGCCAGCTCGCCGATAGTTCTCGAGTGTGATGATTCGCCGATGGTCAACTGCGACGAGCGGCTCGTCCACCGGCGACACGACGCCGGGCGGGTCAGCTGGCTCGATCAGCTCCGGGAGCGGCGGTTGAGTGGGGACTTGTTCTTTGAGGAGCTCGCACACTTCGGCGCCGTCACGGGTCAGATTCGGCTCGTCGAAGCGGGGCACGTGGGCGACGCTATCGGGGCCTGCGACTAACATCGGTCGATGACCGTCCAGCGAAGCCAGGCCAGCCAGGACGCAGACATCATTGTTGTGGGCGGTGGTCACAACGGACTCATCTGTGCCGCCTACCTGGCCAAGGCGGGCTTCGACACTCTGGTCGTGGAATCTCGATCGTCGGTTGGGGGCTGCGCTTCGACCGTCTCTGATCTCGGCGCACGATTCAACATCTGTCACTGTGAGCACACACTGGTTCGGGCCATGCCCGTGATCGAGGAGCTCGATCTTGCCAGCCACGGTTTGGAGTATCTGGAAGCCGACGCCGGAACGATCAATGTGTTTCACGATGGCAGTCAGCCGTGGGTCCACTTTCATGAGATCGAACGGACAATCGACAGCCTGGCGGCAACGTACCCAGGCGAGGTGGCTGGGTATCGCCGGTATGTCGCCGACGCTCTTCCGGTCGCGCAGCTCGCGATCACCATGGCCAGAACCGTCCCCTCGAGTCCGCGCCTGCTGACGTCGGCTGCGGGAATCAAAGGGGCCGGGGCCAAGCGGCTCTTGGAGTGGAGCCGCCGTAGTGCGAGCTCGGTCTTCGGTGACTATTTCGATGCGTGGCAGACGTGGATGCCGGCGGTCGGCAATGGGCCAACGGTGTGGGGGCTCTCTCCCGACACGCCCGGTACGGGTCTCGCGGCCGCGATTTATGCCAGCCGCCACCTTGTGAAGACCGGACGGCCTCGCGGGGGAAGCGGCGCGCTGACCGATTCGATTCGATCACGGTTCGAGGCAGCTGGCGGTCGAGTGATGTGCGACGCCACCGTCGAGTCGCTGGTCGTGGACGATGGGGCAGTGAGTGGTTTGCGCCTGGGCGATGGGACTGCGTTGACTTCGCGCACCGTCGTGGCGGCATGTGATCCTCAGCGAGTCTTCGTCGACTGGGTCCAGGATCCGCCCGCTGCGGCGAAGAAGCTTGTTGAACGCTGGCGGGCTCGGCCAGTCGACGACGGATATGAGTCGAAGATTGATGCGGTGTTGAACGAGCTTCCGCGACCGCTTTTCATGGATCGCCTTGAAGGTCACCTTCCCGGGCTCGATGTTTGGAGCCCGACGACCGTTGTGTCTCCGTCACCGGACTCGTTGGCACAAGCTCACAAGTTGCGGCTCGCGGGGGCGGTCTCTGCTGACCCGACGATGCTCATCAATACGCCAACAATGTTGGACGAAACCATGAAGGATCCCGAAGGGCGACACGTCCTGAGCCTCGAAGTCTTGTTCACGCCGTATTCCCTGCCGGGTGGTTGGCCAGCATCCAAAGAACCAGAGCGTTGGCTCGGACTTTGGGCGTCAATGATGGAGCCCGGTGCAGAGGAAGCGGTCCACGCGTGGCGGGCGATGACACCTGACATCTACGAACGGGACTTCTCGATGCATCGCGGTCATACGCCGGCGTTTGCAGGCTCGCCGTTGGCCGCCCTCGTGGGTCGACAACCCGAACTCACTCGCTATCGCACGCCGATCGGGGGTCTCTACCTGAGCGGCGCGGCAACCTATCCAGGCGCCGGAATTTTTGGCGCTTCGGGCCGCAACGCCGCGGCGGTAATCGAGCGCGACATTCGTGGGCCAGTCAATCGACGATTGGTTCCTGCTCGACGCCGCCTTCAGGCGATGGTCGGCTGATCATGGCGGCAACAGGTGACGGGCATCCTAAGAAATCGTCGCCCGGGTTCAGTGTCAACCTGATGCCCAGCGGCTCCATCGGTCAGGTTGTCGAACTGGCGCAGCTTGCTGAGCAATGCGGAGCTCGTCGTTGCTGGGTCTTTGACGAAGGGGTGAGCACCCGAGACGTCTGGGTAACTCTGGCCGCGATCGCAGCGGGAACCGAGTCGATTCTGATCGGCCCCGGCATCACCAACCCGTTCGTGCGCCACCCGGCGTCGACGATCGGCGCCGTGGCAACGCTCGATGAAATGTCGGGTGGCCGAGCCTTCCTCGGTCTTGGTGCCGGCGGCGGTCTGACGCTCGGCCCTCTCGGGATTGAGCGTCGCCGCCCGCTCTCCGCGGTTCGCGACATGATCGAGACGATGCGGGGTCTGCTCGCAGGCAAGGAAGTGTCGATCGAGAGTGAGACCTTCCGATTGCGGGACGCTCGGCTTGACTATGGGCGTCCAGATATCGAGATCATCGTCGCTGGCCGCGGTCCAAAGATGACCGCGCTCGGGGGAGAGGTCGCCGATGGCTTCACCCTTTCCTACATTCATCGCGAACTTCTTGGTGAACATGCAGCATCGTTGCGCGCCGCGGCTGCACAGGGGGCGGGACGTGATGGGCGTCCGTTTCTCATCTCGTATGCGACCGCTATTGCGGTGACGGAAGCCGAAGCCGAGGCGGCGCGGAGTGGCTTGACCTATCGGTTGGTCGATTCTCCTCAGGCAGTGAAAGAGCGAATCGGGATGACCGAAGACGAAACGATCGCGATTCGAGCGGCACTCGCCGCTGGCGGCCCGAATGCTGCGGCCGGATTGGTGCGGCCTGAATGGGTCGAGCAGTTCGTCATAACGGGAACGGTTCAGGAATGCCGAGTCTCGCTTCACGAAACGCTCGCATCGAACGATGTCGATGAGTACCAGCTTCCGGTTCTGGATCTCGAACGCGGAGGTGAACAGATCGAACGAGTGGCGTCGTTCTTTGAATCTCTACCTTAGGTTAGATAATTGGAATATCTCAGCTATAGTAGAGACTTGTGACGGAGGACTCAGATCCACTCCTATCCATAGGAACGCTCGCGGCCCGAACCGGTGTTGCCATCAGCGCTGTTCGCTTCTATGAAACGAAGGGCCTGATCGAGTCTGTTCGAATGGAATCGGGACATCGCCGATTTCACCGAAGCACGATTCGAAGGTTGTCGATCATCGTGGTGTGTCAGCGGCTTGGCTACCCGTTGAGCGAAATCCGAGACCGACTCCAAGAGTTGCCAGCGACTCGAGTCCCGACTGAGACCGATTGGGCATCGATCTCCAACGACTTTCGCGACGACATTGATGATCGCATCGAGAAGCTGCTATCGCTGCGGAACCACCTTGACGGCTGCATTGGCTGCGGATGCCTCTCGCTGGATACCTGCATGCTCTACAACCCAGAGGACGCCGCTGCCGGGCTTGGCTCAGGGCCCCGCTACCTGCTCGGTGATTCCTCAGCCGACCTGGCCTCACTCCCGACCGGAGCGTTGGTCTCTGCCGACAGGGCCGACCCGACCACGACGAAGGACACAGAATCCATGCCTGAAGATGCTCAACCAGAGCAGTCCATGTGGCACCTCGCTCAGATCAACATCGGTCGTCTCAACTACCCGGTCGATGACCCGCGAAGTGCTGAGTTCATGGAGAACCTCGATCCCATCAATGCGTTGGCTGAGAAGTCCCCTGGATACGTCTGGCGGCTTCAGGACGACTCAGGCAACGCGACGGCGATTCGGGCATTCGATGATGAGACGATTCTTCCGAACCTGACCGTATGGGATTCGATCGAGAGCTTGAAGGACTATGTCTTCAAAACCGATCACGCCCGATTTTTGCGTCGTCGGCGGGAGTGGTTCGAGTCAATGGATGATCTCCCGGTTCTGACGATGTGGTGGATTCCAGCAGGACACCTGCCCACGCTTGTCGAGGCGAAAGAACGGATCGATCATCTGGCGGAGCATGGCCCGACGCCGCACGCCTTCTCGTTCCACCCGTTGTTCAGTCCACCGGCGTCCTGAGACCGTCCGACGCATCCGACCCACGAGATGAGTTGTCCGGCCCCGCCCACCGTTTCATCCCGGGAATGTCGAGGCCCAGGTGTTCGAGGGCCCGAGCCACGGAGTGGTTGACGATGTCATCGATCGTCTCGGGCTGGTTGTAAAACGCGGGGACCGGTGGCTGGATGATCCCGCCCATCTCGGTCACTTGAGTCATGAGTCGAAGATGGCCGAGATGAAACGGGGTTTCTCGAACCATCATGACCAACGGACGTCGTTCTTTGAGTGTCACATCGGCTGCTCTGGCGACGAGATCCGCGGAGAACGAGCTCGCAACCGCGGAAAGGGTCTTGATGGAGCACGGAGCGATGATCATGCCCAACGTTCGGAATGAACCGCTGGCGATGGGGGCTCCGATGTCTCGCAAGGGATAGACATGATCTGCCAGGTTTTCGACGTCGCCAGGTGCGTAGGAAGTCTCGACGGCCAATGTCGTGCGAGCCGGTGGAGTGATCACGAGGTGGGTCTCAACTGATGGTTGTTCCGCCAGCATTTCGAGCGCCCGAACGCCATAGATCGCACCGCTGGCACCCGTGATGGCCACGACGACCTTTAGTGAGGCGTGTTGCCCTGCGTTCTGCGGTGCTGTCACGAGAGGTAGTCGTTCAAATTGATCGGTGCGTACGCAACACGCGATCCGTATTCACGTCGCTCGCGTTTGTACGTCGCGTCGATGCCGACTTTGGTGCCAACGCCACGTTGGCTGGCGACGGGATCCATCTCGTGCCCCTGGGCCCCAGCGACCGAGAACACATCGTCATCCCAGTGCACGCGGTTGGTGAGCGCCCACTGGATCTCACTCGGCTGATACATGTCGACATCTCGATCGACGACGATCACATTCCGAATGTTGATGTGAGCCGCCATCGCTGCCATGGCGAGATTCTTTGGCGTTCCCGGGTTGTCGCGATCGATTTGAATGACGGCGAGAAAGCCATTGCCGTAGGGAGGGATATGGACGTCAGCAGTATCGTCGAGGTGGCGAACGAATCGACGGAGGAGTGGTTCGCGGGGCAGCACGTTGCCGATATAGATGTGCTCGTACCAGCCAGGAATGATGCTCTGGTAGATCGGATCGTCCCGCCAGGAGATGCAGCTGACCTCAAATGTCGGGCTGTTCCATTCCTCGCCGTGATAGCCGTGGAACTCTGCCAGCGGCCCTTCGGGTTCGCGGACCGTTGGGTGGAGGTGGCCCTCGATGACGATCTCTGCCGCAGCGGGGATGTCGATATCCACGGTCCGGCCCCGGCAAACCTCGATACCCCGGCCCCGAATTGCGCCCGCGATCAAGAGCTCGTCGACGGGAGTCTTGACGCCGGCTGCGATCATGATTGCCGGATCAAGTCCGATGGCAAGTGCGATCGGGAAGGGAGCATCGGGATCTTCTCTTGACTTCCAGAACGTCCCGACGTCTCGCCACTCGTTGACGTTGAAACCGAATCGGTTGGGACTCAACCGCAACATGCGGTTGTAGCCAAGGTTTCCTCGGCCGCCGATCGGATCCTTTGCCACGGTGACCGCCCCGGTGATGAAGGCGCCGCCATCACCTCGGCTGTGTGTCGGGATAGGAAGAAAGTTGGTGTCGATGTCGTCGCCTTCGACGACATTCTGATGCCAGTCAGCGGTATCGATCCGGACGGGAGCGATGCCATTCTCGGGTTCGAGAGCTTGCTCCATAACGTCGATGATGTCGTCGACCTCACAACCGAGAGCGATCGCCGCACGTTGGTGAGAAGACACGCCTCCTGTAAAGATCGGCCAATCGGTCCCCGTGATGTTCTCGAAGAGTCCGGCCCCGCCGTCGCTGCGCGCAAGAGCTGCGGCGACGTCAGCCAACTCGTGGGTCAGCGAAACCTCCTTGGGGACTCTCGCCAATTGACCGGAGCGATCGAGCGCCGCAATGTAGGTGCGAAGGTCGACGATCTCAGTTCCGCGTCGTTCGGACTGATCAGCTGGTTGAGACACAATGTGACCCTAGTGCTGAACGGCTGAGCGCTCTTACCGTCGAACTGGCCTCAGCAGCCGATGGACTCATCCGGCGGGAACGGACTGCTGAGTTGGAATGTGTAGAGCGTGTTCTCTTGCCCAGACCCGCGGGCGCACACCATCGCTTCATCGAACGTCACGGTGAGGTCGAGATTCGATGAACTCAGCTCTGCGCCGTCATTCATGAGATCGAATTTCCAGTCAACAGTGACGAGACCAGCGTCCAGATCCTCGGCGAGGACCCACACTGTTTGACTGCCCGTCTCAGCGACGGCGCCTGTTTGGATCTTGACCTCGTATTGTTGCGTCTCGTTTGACTGTGTTGTCCGCGAGCAGTCGACGGTCGTGGGCGGATCAGGTCGCCTGGCGTGGTTGGATGGGGGAGTGGTGACTCTGACCTGGTTGCGAAATGCCCGCCTTGCTGATGGTCGCGTCGTCGACGTCGAAATCGTCGATGGTCTGATCGCTCAGGTGGCTTCGCACGACCCATCTCTCGAGGTCAATTCTGCGTCTGAGGTCGACCTTGGCGGTTGGCTCCTTCTGCCCTCTCTGGCAGAACCGCACGCTCATCTCGACAAGGCTTTGACGGCCGAAATGGTGCCGAATCCGACTGGCGACTTGATGGGGGCGATCACGGCATGGTCCGCCGCGGCCGGGGCAGGCGCCATCACCCATGAAGGAATCGTTGCGCGGGCGACCAAGGCAATGGACCTTCTGCTTGTACACGGCGTTACTGCGGTGCGAACACACGTGAACGTTCTGGATTCCATCGGTGCGAGCAGCGTTCGTGCGTTGCGTGAAGCCGCCAGCGGCTTCGATGGGCTGCTTGATGTGCAAATCGTGGGGCTTGTCGGCTTTCCGATCACCGGACCGGACGGTGCGGGCACCCGAGACGCGCTCTCTGAATCGCTCGACGTCGGACTCGACCTCATTGGGGGCTGTCCGCACCTCGACCCCGATGGCATCGGGCTGATCGATCTTGTGATCGAGGCCGCAACCGAAGCGGGGATCGGTATCGATCTTCACGTCGACGAAGTGCTTGACCCATCCATGTTGACGTTGCGCGACTTTGCCAGACGGATCATCGAAACTGGATTTGATTCGCCAGTCGCGGCCAGTCACTGCGTCTCGCTTGGATTGCAGACTCCGGCGGTTCAAGCTGAGGTTGCGGCGCTTGTGGCAGACGCAAACATGTCTGTGTTTCCGCTTCCCCAAACCAATTTGTTCCTGCAGGGCCGAGAGCACCCGATGGCCACACCGCGAGGCCTCACGGCGGTGAATGCGTTGCTTGACGCTGGTGTCACCGTGGCGGCAGGCGCTGACAACGTGCAGGACCCGTTCAACCTGATGGGGAGGAGCGACCCGCTCGAGACGGCAGCGCTCATGGTGATGGCGGGTCACCAACTTCCTGAAACGGCTTTCGACATGGTGTCGAACAATGTGCGGCGGGCGATGTCGCTCCCGGAAGTGACGATGGCTGTTGGCGATCCCGCAGATTTCATGGTCATCGACGCACCTTCAGTGCGGGGCGCAATGGCCGACGCCCCGATGTCGAGGCGAGTGTTTCGCCGGGGCCGACTCGTTGCTTCGGCGGATCAACAGACCTCGGTGCATCGGACGGTCGACTAATGGCCCTCCAGATGGCTACTGACATCGTGCTGAGTCCGTTTGCCGCCGACGGCGCCGAGTTGGTCGAGGCAGCCCGCTGGATTGACGAGCTGGATTTCGATGGCGTCTGGACGCTGGACCACTTCAGTGGGTCGATGCTCGGGCGCCCGTGGTCTCGAGAGCCCTTCACCCTTCTTGGCGGCATGGCTGCGGTGACACACAACCTTCGGATTGGTCCGCTCGTCGCCAACATGGTGAATCGACATCCTGTGCTGTTGGCATCTGCTGCGTCAACGCTCCAGTCGATGTCCAAGGGCCGAGCGGTGCTCGGACTGGGAAGCGGGGCCGCACCCGGATCGAAGTTCGCAGGGGAACAAGACGCCATCGGGAGACCGCTGGTGGATGGGCCGAGCCGCCGCAGGCTGCTCATCGAGACAATCGAAGCGGTTCGGTTGATCTGGTCCGGCGGTGGGGACTTTGATGGTGAATTCGTGCAGTTGACCGGGCTCGACGGCGTGGTTGGCCCCGAGCCAATCGTCCCGATCGTGATCGGGGCCAGCGGAGCGAAGACGATCGAGCTGGCCTGTGAACATGCAGACGGGGTCAACATTCGCATTGGGGCCGGGTCCGACGAATTGATTGCTCGTGCACGTTCAGTGACGGCGGGTTCGCCCTTCGAGATCAGTATCCACGACGACCTCGACCCGGTGCACCCCTTTGGCGGCGAGATCGATCGATGGCTGGATCTGGGTGTTGATCGCCGGACCTTGGTGGTCAAACAGCCGATCGACCGAGCCGTGCTCGAGGGCATTGCCGATCGACTTCGCTGAAACTGTCTGCGGCGGAAAACGAAGAAATCCCCGCCCTCATTCCGATGACCGGAGGAGAGCGGGGATCTCAGACGATGTCAGGTTTGGCTAGAGGCCGATGCTGTCGTCGATGTACTCGTTGGTGACGATGTCCTCGGCGGTAACGCCTGCGGTATCGAGACCAGCCTCAGAGATCTGGTCGATGACCGCTTGGACCCGGTCGAGGTCGATGTTGCCGACCGTGGAGTCTGGACCGTTGCCGACAAGACCGAGCTCCTTCTGCGCAGCCACAGAGAAGGCGGCGAGGCCATCGTCGTATACCCAGAAGCTGGCAATCTGCTCAACCGCATCAACGATGATGGCGTTGGCACGGTCAGGAGACGACGTGTAGGTCACCACGGCGGTTTGCATGATTGGAACAACCTCTGCGAGGCATGCATCGAGATCGGCCTTGGCATCCGGACGAACGGCGATGGTGGCGGCGTAGACCTCGAAGCCAGCGTCGTGGAGAAGCTGGTAGCTCACAGGCTTGGCCCATTCTTCGAAGACGTTCTCGTAGTTGTAGGGCTCAGCCGAAGCGAAGCCCTGCTGAGCGATGGCGCCGCCCTCGGAGATGAAGCGAGCCGGTGAGCCATCGTAGGAAGGATCGAACTGGTCAGCGCTGATCAATCCCTGTGCAGCGAAGACTTCGGCGAAGACGCCGCCGCCGAAGACGTTGATGACAACACCTTCGGTGCCGAGATCAGCAATCGAGGTGATGTCTGGATACGTCTCGCTGTCCCACATGATCATCTGCGGGTTCTTCTCGAGCGGTGCCATGACCGAAATCATTGGGGTGTCGCCGAAGGCGAGTACCTGGGCTTCGGTGTTCTGGTAGCCCAGATGGATCGAGTCGTCGGTGTACATGTAGCTCGACACGGGAGCGAAACCAATGGCGGGGCCACCAGCTCGGACCTCGAAGTCGATCCCGAGCTCGACACCCTCGGAGACCATTGGTCCGCTGGTGATCAAGTTGTCGGTGTCAACCGTGTAGCCCTCGCCGATGAGCTCATAAAGCATGCCGTGCTCGGCCTCGGGGAACCAGTCGGTCTGAACAACGAGAGGACTTGGGCAGACGGCGGAGAGGTCTGAATGTGCGCCCTCTTCCATGGCGTCGTCTTCCATGGCGTCGTCTTCCATGGCGTCGTCTTCCATGGCGTCGTCCTCCATGGCCTCATCTTCAGAGGTTTCCTCGTCGCCTGAAGATTCCTCAGAATCGTCATCGGTTGAAGTGTCAGTGTCTGAGCTATCGCCGCATGCTGCCGCCACAAGAGCGGAGGCAAACAACAACGAAAGCATTCGGAGCAATAATGAACGGTTCATATCCCCTCCCAGGGATTGGTGAATTGGAACTTGCGCTTGAAATCAGGTGCCGGTCCCGCCCGAGGCGGAATCGTGCCACTTGCCAATGACTCGCTCTTGGAGCCAGGTGAAGGCAAGGAACACGGCAACGCCAAGTGCGGACGAGAGAAGGACGGAGCCAAGAAGCTCTTCGCCTTGCAGGCGGGCAGCGAATCGCTGGACGAGTTGGCCAATGCCAACCTCGCCTCGACCGAACAAGAAATCGCCGACGATGGCGCCGATCACTGCAAGGCCGGCCGAAATCCGAAGGCCGGCAAAGATGGCGGGGAGCGCGGCGGGAAACATGAGCTTGCGCAACCGCGTCATTCGGCCGGCGTGGTGCAGTGTGAAGAGATCGTGCATGCCCTTCTCGGCAGAGTGCAGCCCGAAGAGCGTGTTCACGATGAGCGGGAAGATCGAAATGATCACACAGACGAGCACTCGGCTGCGCTGTCCGGTTCCTGCCCAGAAAATGATGAGGGGAACGATGGCCA
>CALHCB010000151.1 GCA_937930695.1 uncultured Acidimicrobiales bacterium
CCACGCCCGACTTCGAGGGCACTGGCCAAGGCCGACTCGGCGCTGCCAATGATCTGTGCGGGCGAACTCCCCGGCTCGTCGATCAACACCACGCCGACCGACGCCGATGTCGTGATCGAGGTTTCGTCGCTCAGCACGAACGGTTCACCGGCGCTGCGAACAATGCGTTGCGCCATCGAGGAAGCGTCGGCCTCATCGTTCATGGCTACACACAAAACGAGGAACTGGTCGCCGCCGATCCGTCCGACCGTGTCGCCGAGGCGAACCGATCGTCGCAGGCGATGTGCGAGCTCGATCAGTACTTCGTCGCCAGCATCTGCCCCTCGGGTGTCGTTGAAGTTCTTGAACCGATCGAGATCGACGAGCAGCACGGCAAGTCTCTTGTTGTCTCGACCAAGGCGGGCAACCGCCTGCTCGAGACGGTCGAGGATGAGGGCTCGGTTCGGAAGCTGAGTGAGCGGGTCGTGCAGCGTCTGGTGCGCCAGGCTTGCTTCGGTCAACGCCCGTTCAGCGGAGACCGCGATCATTCGGATGATCTGCTCCAGCATTTCCTGCTCAGAAGGATGCGGTTCGGATCGATCGCTGTGTGCAACAACCAGTACGCCGTGTCCACGACGGCCGGCACCCGAGATGGGATAGGACCACAGCGCATGGATGCCGTAGGACTGAAGCTCCATCCCGATCTCGAGCGGAAGGTCCTCCGCTCGCAGGCACGTGTGTGTGGCGTCATGACCACTTTCCGTGAGATATTCGAAGGTCGCTTCAACTAGGTCGTCACGTTGATCACCAACGATTGTCGGTTCCAAGCGACCGGTCGGGTCGGTCAGGCCAATCCAACACGAGCCGCCGCGGAGCTGCTCTTCGATTCGCTCGGCAGCTTGGGTGAGCACGTCGGCGAGATCACGCCCATGCACCAGAGATTCGAGGAGATCGCGCTGCTCAGCGAGCATTGCTTCGGGACGAGGCCACGGTGTCGCCGCCCGGAAGAGCGAAAGGTAGTGAGGCCAAGAATCCGCGCGAGACGCAGAGGAGGGAAGTGCCAGAAAGGCTGCCTCCACCGCAACGTCACTCCCGCTGGAATGCTCTAGATCAAGGCGAACTCGAGCCTGCAGACCCCGCTCAACGATGCCAGCGATCGCTTCGATCTGGGCCTCTGGAGTGTTTTGTGCGAACAGCACACCGGGATTGCGGCCGAGCAATTCATTCGGCTCAAAGCCCAAAAGGTCAGCGAGGTTCTCGCTGACATACACCAGGTGGGCGAGTCCCGAACTGGGGCTGACCGTACTGATGGCAACGCCGTCGTAGGAACGGTTGGCGATGCTTCCGACCCCTGCTCCATCCGGAATGATTTGGATGTCGTCGCCCGCGGCAAACTCATGCGGGATCGGGGGATCAAACGGTAACTCACTCTCGCCGACTCGCTGGTCTTGCACCGGACTACTCCACGCGACCCGGGGTGCGGGTTCTCCCAGTCGCAAGCCGCGACAGTAGTCACCACGCTCCGTGCATATGGCGATGGTTGACTTGCGGTCGCTTTGCGCTTGTCGTGCACTCACTCGGGGCTCGCCTTCCAGCTTCTGTCGCAACTGGCTGGCGTGTCGATCCGAGAACACCGACACCATGCAGGTATCGTCTTCTCGGTGCCGGACGGGGTCAGTGTTCGAGAACTGTGCACCATGGTCGACCGGGCGATTCGCGACGCCTTTCCTGACGAGATCTGGGTCGAGGGAGCCATCTCTGGCCTCAACCGTTCCGCTGCTGGGCACGTGTATTTCGATCTGGTCCAGACAGACGAGTTGGGTGAGCCGGGGGCGGCGTCAATTCCTGTCGCATTGTTCGCCAACGCAAAGCATCGAGTCAACGCGATTCTCAAGCGGACCAACTCGGTACGAATGCATGACGGCGTAGAGATCAAGATTCGTGGCTCGGTCGCCTTCTACGAGCGTCAGGGTCGCGTGCAGCTCATCATGAGCCTCATCGACCCGTCTTTCACGCTCGGCCAGCTCGAACAAGCCCGCGCCGTGTTGATTGCCAAGCTCAGAGAAGAAGGCCTGCTCGATGCCAACCGTCTCTTGGATTGGCCGCTACTGCCACTCCGGATCGCCTTGATCACCAGCTCAGGGAGCGCAGCCGAGGCCGACTTTCTCAATCATCTCGGAGCCACGGGTCTGCCCTTTGAGGTCGCAGTGTTTGATTGTCGCGTGCAAGGGGACGACGCCCCACCGCAAATCGCTGCCGCCATCGACCAGGCATCTGAGAACGGAACAGCCGAATTCGACGTCGTTGCCGTGGTCCGAGGCGGCGGGGCGCGGACCGACCTTGTTGCGTTCGACCACGAAATCGTCGCCCGAGCCATCGCCACGTGCCACCTTCCGGTCATTGTCGGAGTCGGCCACGAAACCGACCGGTCCGTCGCCGACGACGTGGCTCACATTTCGACCAAAACACCAACCGCCTGTGCCAACTTGTTGATCGACACCGTGGTTGAGTTCAACCACCGGGTCACAACTGCGGGGCAGCGAATCGGCCAGGCCGCCCTCACCCATCTCGGTCGAGCAGACCTTCGGCTCGCCGCCCACCGAGCAACGCTCGGGCAAGTCGCCATCGAGGCAGTGGCAACACGGTCTGGACACCTCGATCAACTGGTGAACCAGATCAGCACAGAGGTGGCACACGAGCTCGAACGTGCCACTCTCGAGCTCGATCGTCACGAAGTGAGAATCAAGAGCCTCGATCCGGCACGAGCGCTCGCTCGGGGCTGGTCGATCACCCATCGACCAGACGGCACGCTGGTCCGATCTCCGGCCGACGTCGCCACCGGCGACAATGTCGTCACCACCATGGCTGGCGGAACCATTACCTCCACAGTCCAAACGGTCGCACCGGACTCGTCATCCTCCCCTACCTCCCACCCCACCACAGAAGACTCCACGCCA
>CALHCB010000152.1 GCA_937930695.1 uncultured Acidimicrobiales bacterium
GCTTGATGGTCTCTGGATGGGCAAGGAAGGCAAGCACGGATTGATAGTTCTCGACATTCTGCTCCCTGGCATGAACGGCTTTCGAGTCTGTGAAGAACTCCGAGCCTCTGGTGTCACGACGCCCATCCTCATGCTCACGGCCAAGGTCGGTGAGTACGACGAGACCGACGGATTCGACGTTGGAGCGGATGACTATTTGCGCAAGCCGTTCTCGCCTTCGGTCCTCCGGGCTCGAGTGCGAGCTCTCCTGCGACGAGGCACTACTCGAGAGATCACCGAAACGCTGGAACGAGGCGGCATCGCTCTCCAGCCGCGGACCGGCCAATGCCGTTGTGATGGCGAGCCGGTCGAGTTGACTCGTCGGCAAGCTCAGCTTCTCGAAGCGTTGTTACGAGCGGACGATGTTCCCGTGTCGCGACTCGACCTCGTGAACACGGTGTGGGGCCTCGGCTTCGACGGCGATCCGAACATAGCCGACGTGTATCTCCGACATCTTCGAACCAAGTTGGGCAAGTCGCGCATCGAAAACGTTCGAGGACTGGGATATCGGGTGTTGGCATGAGGCCCCGTTCGCTTCGAGGTCGGGTTACAACGGTGGGCGTCATCACGTTGGCTCTCGTCCTCGGACTCGGCTCGTGGGTCATGGTCCGAGCGTTGGCAGCTGCCACTCGTAGCGACACGACTCGCCAGAACGAAGAGGTGTTGGAGGGTCTCGCTGCGCAAGTCGCGGACGGTGTCGACCCGCGAACGATCGTCGTGCCGCTTGGATCAGACGGGACCGAGTTCGTGATCTTCGATGAGAACACCGTCCCGATCAACTTCAGCTTCATTGGCCCCGGGGTCACCGAACTGGCCGTGACCCAAACCGCCGAGGGGTTCTTCATCGTCGAAGACCCACTGCTCGGAACCGTCGTGATCGCCGACCCCACGCTGTCAGGAGCTTCTGTAGAGGTGATCGGTGGCAACTTCACCGATCAGGTCGCGGAAACCGACTGGTTTGAGACGACCATGTCGGCGACGTCTCCGTCGGGTGAGGTGTACACCTTGCTCGCGGTGTCTCCGTTCGGCGTCGTTTCTCGAAGCACCACGCGGGTCGCTCTTGCGCTCGCCATCATCGTTCCGCTGCTTGTCCTCCTCGGCGGGATCGCTCTGTGGCTCGCCATCGGGGCCGCCCTCCGTCCTGTGCAGCAGATTTCCGACGAGGCAAAAAGAATCGCCCCGTCCACCTCTGGCGACCGGCTCCCAGTACCCCAGTCCCGCGACGAGATCGCCGACCTCACCATCACCCTAAACGGAATGTTGGATCGGCTCGACGCCGGGTTGATCCGGCAGCGGCAGTTCGTCTCCGATGCGTCCCACGAACTCCGATCTCCCATGACGGCGGTTCGAGCATCGGCTGAACTGATGACTTCAGCAGCAGATCTGCCACCACGCCTGAACCCGACTGCCGGAGCGCTGCAACGGGGCGCACTTCGGCTCGAGTCCGTACTCGACGACCTCACCGAACTCGTCGACAGCGGCGTTCCCGCTCGCCGGGCTGAAGTCGATCTCGATGATCTGGTGCTCGGCGCAGTGAAGGACATGCAAGTGCCTGAAGCCATCGAGGTCGACGTTTCTGGCGTGCAGCCAGCTGTCGTGCGGGCACACGACGTCAGCTTGTCCCGAGCGATCAGCAACATCTTTTCCAATGCGCTGCGCCATGCCGATTGCCGAGTGGCGATCAGCGCTGCGCTCCATGATGGCGAAGTGTCGATCACCATCGACGATGATGGCCCGGGCGTTCCGCTCGACGACAGAACACGCATCTTCGAGCGGTTCGTTCGGCTCGACGATGGACGTCAGCGATCGCTCGGCGGGTCCGGACTTGGACTGGCGCTGGCCACCTCTATCGCCCACGCCCACAGTGGGGAACTCGTCTGCGAAGAGAGTCCACTCGGGGGCGCACGCTTTGTGCTGAAGTTCGATGCCGACGACGCATTTGGCCCTGAACACTCTCCACTATTGGTCTGATGAATCTGCCAGAAGTGGACTAGAAGAGCAGGCCATTTTCTTCGTAGCGTTCTTCTATGAACCGACCGCTGTGGACTCGAATCATCCTCGTCTATCTGGCCTTCAACGCGGCCCAGCTCGGCTTCTGGGCGCTCCTCGCACCGAAGTCGTTCTACGATGACTTTCCAGGACTCGGCCGAGCATGGATATCCGTTGATGGCCCGTACAACGAGCACCTGACTCGTGACTTCGGGGCGCTCAACCTGGCATTGATGGTCCTCCTCATTTCGGCCATCGTCACCATGTCCCGCCAGTTGATCACGACGGCCGCGCTGGCCACGTTGACATGGGGTGTCCCCCACCTGCTCTACCACATGTTCAACACAGAGCCGCTCGAGACCAGCGACAACGTGGTCAGCCTTGGAGGGCTCGCATTCTTTGTCGCATTGCCCGTCGTGCTGCTGATCTTGGCCCCGAAACTCAACAACGAGAGGACCGCCACGTGACAGCGGCGCCACCCATCGGCCTCACACTCGTGTCGAGCTCAAGACCACGAACTTCGGCGTCGAGCCAATGGAGTCACAAGACCCAAACCGGCGCTTCATCAACTGGTGATATGCCAGGTGACGGTTCCCGACCACCACGAGCCGACCACCTGGTTTGAGCACGCGATGCGCATCGCTGAACATTGACCGAGCGGTGTCATCGCTTCGGCTTTGGTGGGTGTGGAACGGCGGGTTGCAAACCACGAGGTCAATCGATGACGACGTGACCGTCTGGAGCGTTCTGTCCGTGATGTATTCAGTGGGGGCGCTGATCCCCCAACCTTCGACGTTTGCTCGGGCTGAAGCCACGGCTTGGTAGGACTCATCGGCGAACACGAGCCTCGAAAGTTCTCCGCGCTTGGCGAGGGTCAGGCCGAGCACCCCGTTGCCACAGCCGAGATCAAGTACCGCATCGCCCGCCCGACTCTTTGGCAGGTTGTCGAGCATGGCCCGGGTGCCAATATCGAGTCGTCCTCGTGAGAACACATTGGCGTGTTCGACCATTGTCTGCCCAGTTGGCAACTGATAGCTCGAAACCGAATTGCCCCCAACGTTCTCACGAGTTGTATCGAGCTCGGCGAAGATCAGCCTGGCTTTCCTCTTGGCCAGCGACGTTGGTGACGGCCCGAGAAGTCGTCCGAAGAGATCGAGCGTCGAGCTATGGATCGACTTCACCATTCCCGATCCAATGATTACTGAATCTGCGTGAAGAAGCGGACGGAGACGCACGAGTTGGTCTTCCAACAGCGCCAAACTTCGAGGCACCTTGATGATCACGACATCAATCGGGCCTACGGGATCGTCGGTGCTGCGAACCAGGTCGACGGACTCCGGGTCCAGACCGTTGCGTTCGAGATTGGCGATCGTTGCTTGATGGGAGGTCACCGAGTCTGACCACGACTGAGGATTGGATTGGTGGAGGGCCACCGCGAGGCCCCCGAACAAGTCGTTGATGATCAACACGCTCTTGGATCCCAGCGGCGTGCCGCCGAGTGCGTCTTGTGACGACTCGGAATTGGGCAAGGACCACACATGTTCGAGCGCATAGGAGTCGGCTGCATCCCAGGCTCGGAGCGACGCGTCCTTGCTCTCGGGGAGTCGTCGCAATGCAAAGACTCCCTGAGGCACTTCAAAGGTTGTCTCGGCGTTCATAGGCCTGAACGTATCGACCAGGAAGGCCAGTCCCCGTTTGACATCGGCTCCACCGAACCGGCTGCGTCACGGCGGTGAAAGCAATGTGCGACGGACAAGATCGCAAATATCTCGATGGGCGACGACGAGGCCCTCCGATGCGGCGCCGCATCGATACTCGGTTGCGTCAGGACGCAGAACAACACATCCCGCCTCTCGAGCAAACAACGCACCTGGCGCGTGGTCCCAAGGAAGCGTCCGCCAGTAGAACAAGAAGTCAACGACTCCCGAGACCAGATCTGGATAGTCCAGGCCGGCGCAGTTTCGTCCTTCGGAGAACCCAGCGAACTGTGATGCACTTGCTCGAACTGAGTTCTTGACCGCTTCGGGAAGAAACCGTTCTTTCACCACGCCCTTCAGCCCAGCACAGGACTGCGACATCGTTGGCGGCACGGCCTCGCACTTCACACCGTTCACGAAGGCGCCGGAGCCCGACTGAGCAACCGCCATGGTCTGTCGATGCGGGTGCCACATCCAGCTCGCTGTCACGTTGCCCTTTTCGACGAAGGCGACCATCACCGCGTAGTCGGTGCTGCCGTTCGCAAAGTTCGAGGTGCCGTCCAAAGGATCTAGGACCCAAACTGCAGGCGAGCTCTCTATCAGCTGAACGATCTCGGGATCAGCTGCGGCTGCTTCTTCTCCGACAACCGGGACGTCACAGACGTCGCGGAGAAGTCCGCCGAGCATGACCTCACAGGATCGGTCTGCAGCAGTCACCACCTCTCCCGGCGATTTCTCGACTACTTCGTCAGTTCGCAGCATCCGGAATCGCGGTGCGATCTCCCGCTCTTCGGCCTGCACGATCGCTCGGGCGACAGCATCGGCATCCATCCCATGATTCTGCCCCACTCCTCGCAAACCTCGATCACCGAATCAAGGGGAGCCACCTCCCCGGCCACTCTCTGGGCCAGACTCTGAGGCGTGAGCCCCGTCGTTATCGCCGTCCTTGTCGGAATTGTGACTCTCTACGTCACATTCAAGATCTTGAAGTTCGCGCTCAAGATGGCCTTCGTCATCGCCTTGGGTGTGGCCGGTGTGGCGGCGTACGTGAGATACGCCGCCACATAGCCCATTGCTTAGGCCCCGATCAGGTCCAGCACATCGCGGCGCCCCGCCCGCCATGCGGGACCAGCTGCGGCAACAACGCCGGCGAGCGCGGCAAGCACGAACAACACGGCGATCTGTCCCACAGGGATCGACACCGAGTCGGCCACTGAGGTCGGCAGCGCTTTCACCGATGCAATGCCGAACACGACTCCGATGGAAGCACCCACAGCAGCACCGAAGATCGAGATGAGGGCAGCCTCGTACCGGATCAGGCGACGAAGTTGTTGCCGCTTCATCCCAACGGCCCGAAGCAGGCCGATCTCCTTCGTCCGTTCGAGAACCGATAGTGCCAGAGTGTTCGCGATTCCGGCGAAGGAGATCAGAACGGCGAGCAGCATCAGCATGTTGATGAACCCGATCATCATGTCGATGGTCCCGCCTGTTGTCTCGACGTAGTCGTGGATGCTCTGCACATCGACCTGCAGATTTGCAGCCTCGAACCCTGCGACGGCGGCCTCGAACTCGACGTCGCTGACTGAGGACGCCGATTGAACGGCGATGATGTCGACCGTGGTCTGGCCCGTCGCCTCCTGCCAGGTGGCGCGTTCGACCATGAAGTTGGTACCGCCCACCGCGTTGTTTCGATAGATCCCCGCCACGGTGAGCTGACGCTGCTCCCCCGTCAAGAACGTGATCGAAACAGCATCGCCCAAAGCGAGATCTCGACGATCGGCCTCGCTCTCCAACACCAGAACAGAATGGCTCCCTTCGCCCACCGGCGCGACGAGCCCAGATCCCAGAGCGAGATCAACGTCGAGAAGCTCTCCGAGCGACTCGAAATCGACGGCGGCCACCGTCTGGACGGCACCATCAACTTCTGCGGTGTCGAGCGACACGGTGGCAACATCACCAACAACGTCGAGTTTCTCCAGTTGTTCGGGAACCGAGATTGGGTACTTGTAGCCGAGCTGGCTTCGCACCACGTGATCAGACAGGTACGCCGCTTCGGCGCCGCCGCCCACTCGTTCCTTGGCAGATTCACCAACGACGAGCACCATGGAAACAAGGGCGAGTCCGATCATCAACGACGCTGCCGTTGTTGCACTACGCCGGGGGTGGCGACCGATATTCTGGCGAGCCACTCTTCCTGGAACGCCAGCAAACTTTGCCAGCGGCAATCCCAACAGATCAGTCGCCTGTCGCATCCATAGTGGATTCAGGAGCGCCACTCCCACGAAAATCGCCATGGCGCCGAGTCCCAGTGCGGCCAAGGTCGTCGTCGTGTCCTCCACGGCGAACAGACCCATCACCGCACCCCCAGCGCCGAGGAGCAAGACCGCCGCCCCGACGACGAATCGCCACCGCGACGACTCCTCCTGCTCGGTCGCACCGTTGCGAAGGGCAACGATGGCAGGAACCTGGCAAGCTTTTCTCGCCGGGCTCGTCGCCCCAGCGATCGTCATGGCAGTACCAACGCCAAGGCCAATCAGAATGGTCCGAGGAGCAAGAATGAGATCCGTCTTCGGAAGCCCTCCGGTGCTATTCATCAATTGTTGAAGCCCGAGCGCCAAGCCGATGCCCGGCGCAATGCCAAGAGCCGATGCGATGAGGCCCAAGATCGCAGCTTCAGTCCGAATCGACGCCTTGATCTGCATGGGCGTTGCGCCAATGGCCCGAAGCAGACCGATCTCCTGAACGCGCTGGCTGAGCAGAACGGTGAACGTGTTGTAGATCAAGAAGGCAGACACGAAGACGGCGATAGCAGCGAACGCCAGGAAGCCGCCACGGATCCCGTTGACAACGGGCGCGAGCTGTGAGGTGATCGCGGCATCAGCTTCGGCTCGCGTCTCGACAACGAGCCCCTCAGGAATCTGTGCCTGCAGCCGGGTCTTCAGGACCTCTTGGTCCTCGTCGAGCTCTTGGGTGATATTGATTCCGAGGTACCCGGGCCCCGTCCACTCATGGAGGGCATCCATCGCGACCGACATCTCCACTTGGCCTGCTGTGTCGTTTCGCTCGCCCCTTGTCGTCAGCCCGGACAGTCTGAGTGTGCGATTCCCCAGTGGCGTCGAAACATCATAGGAATCGCCAACGATGTAGCCGTGGGTCTCGGCGGTCCCCACGTCGAGTGCAAAGTCCCCGACCAGAGGGGCTGCGCCCTCGATGATGCGGAACTCCTCGTTCTCTACCCAACCGGAGGCTGCGACCCAGAACTTGTCGTCGAGGAGATCTCCCGACGGTGTGCGAGGTCGAACCAAGTTGTCGACCCAGAGAACGGGGCGTGCGTCGGCCACCCCGTCGAGGCTCCGAACCTCATCGAGGACCTGTTCATCGATGCGTTCGGGGTTGAACGTGAAGCTCATGCCCGTGTCGAACGGTGTCTCGGGCGAGATCAGCAGGTCTGTGCCTTCAGCTCGAGTGGTGGCCCAGGCATTGAAGCTTCGACTGAACCCGTCGCTCAGAATGAACGCAGAGGTAATGAAGGCCACCGACATGACGATGGCGAATGATGTGAGGGCGAGCCGTGACTTGTTTGCCACAAGTTGTCGAAGACTGTGCCGGAACATGATCTCACGCTCCCAGTTCTGTCATAGCTGCCCGCACCGCTTCAGGAAGGGGATCGTGGATCTCGTTCACGATCTTGCCGTCCTTCAGAAAGACCACCCGATCGGCGTAGCTCGCGGCAACAGGATCATGTGTCACCATCACGATCGTCTGACCGAATCGGCGCACTGCGTCTCGGAGAAAGCTGAGGATGTCCGCTCCGGTTCGCGAGTCGAGGTTGCCGGTTGGTTCGTCCGCGAACACGATGTCGGGCTTGCTGACGAGCGCCCTGGCAACGGCAACCCGCTGTTGTTGTCCTCCGGAGAGTTCGGTCGGTCGGTGTCCGATTCGATCCTGAAGGCCGACGGCATGCACGACCTGGTCCAACCATGCCGAATCGATCTTGCCCCCTGCCAAGTCGATCGGCAGGCAAATGTTCTCCCTCGCCGTCATCGTCGGGATCAAGTTGAACCCCTGGAAAACAAACCCGATTCGGTCGCGGCGGAGGGTGGTCAGTGCTCCCTCGTCCAGGCTCGAGAGTTCGGTCGAACCAATCCAGATTTCGCCATGTGTCGGCCGGTCCAGGCCAGCGAGACAGTGCATCAGCGTCGACTTGCCGGATCCCGAAGGACCCATGATCGAAGTGAACTCAGCGCCGGCGAACGAGATGTCGATCTCATCGAGGGCCCGTACCTGAGTATCACCAGCTCCGTAAGTCTTGGAGGCGCCGGTAGCTCGACAGGCAATCAAGTGACTGTCGACGTCGGGCGGCTGAACGAGTTGGGTTGTCATGCTCATGTCTCCAACCTGATCCGGCCTAGTCGGGCCGGACTCCTGCCGGGGTGCTGTTTCAGTCGAGTTCTGGGTTGGCGACTCGACTGAAACTCGACCGAGAGCCACCCCGACGACGACCGACATCGGCCACACTCAGGGAATGGCCGACCGCTCCGATCTCCAGATCCGTCTTCTTGGTGGGATCGGCGCCTCCTCCGGCAGCGGGAAGCCTCTCGACATCGGACCCACGAAATGCCAGGCATTGCTCGCAGCGCTTGCGCTCAGTCCGCGCACCGCGATACCCGTTTCGCGACTGGTCGAATTCGTTTGGGGCGAAGATCCACCACGTACGGCGGAGAAAACGTTGCAGACCTACGTCGCACGCCTGCGCAAGGGATTGGGCGCCGAGATCATCGAGCGGGTCGGCGCGGCCTACCGGCTCGATGTGCCGTCCGACGCTGTCGATGTCGGTCGGTTTCGATCGCTGCTTGACGCGGGGCGCATCGAGGAAGCGGTCGCTGAATGGACCGGCATTCCCTTGGCCGGACTCGAAGCCGAAGGTCTCAAGCCTCGCGTCGACGGGCTCATCGAGGATTGGCTCGGTGCGGTCGAAGAGATTCTCCAAGCGAAGATTGACAGCCACCCGCGCGACGCCATCGCCGAGCTGACCGAACTCACCTCAGATCACCCGTTTCGTGAAGGATTGTGGGAGTTGCTGATGACCGCCCTCTACCGGGCAGGCCGTCAGGCCGACGCGCTCGGTGCCTATCAGACGGCACGGAGCCACCTCGTCGAACACCTCGGCGTCGAACCTGGCGCCCGACTGCGAGAGCTCGAAGGCCTCATTCTCGGACAGGATGAGCAACTCGACAGTCACGCATCCTCGTCAACCGCACCAATCCCCACAGGAACCGTGTCGTTTGCCTTCGTCATCATCGCTGACTCGGCCAACCTCTGGTCCGCTCACCGAGGGAGAATGGCTGAGGTCATGCAGCGTTTCGGTGACCTACTGGCTGCTGTGACGCGTCGTCACGACGGATTTCTCTTCTCGACCGGTGGCGATGCGACAGGGGCTGCCTTTCACCGCGCCTCTCATATGGCCACCTGGGCGAGCGAGCTCCGAGCAGACGTCGCCACTGAAGCCTGGCCATCAGGCATCAATGTGCAGCTCCAGCTCGGGCTTCACACTGGCGAGACCGACGAACGACGTAGCGACTACTACGGACCCGCCGTCGATATCGCTGAACGATTGGCCGACGCAGCCCACGGTGGACAAACGCTGCTCTCCTCGATCACCGCCGCACTCCTGGACGGCCACAAGACGACCGATCTCGGCACCTTTCACCTCGAGGGCGTGCTCGGCGAGCACCAGATCCATCAGCTCGGGCTGAGTCTGCATCCGCCCATCCGCACGGTTGACAGCCGACGAGGAAACCTCCCGGTTCGGCTTGGCCGACTGATCGGGCGAGGCGAGGAACTAGAGACGGTTGCGGCCTCCTTGGGCAGCTCTCCGCTCACCACCCTGATCGGCCCCGGCGGCATCGGCAAAACACGCCTCGCTATCGCCGCCGCCCGTCGGACGGAGATCAATATGACCGACGGTGTCTGGTTGGTTGAGCTCGCGGGAATTCCGTCTTCGGACGACGTCGCCCGAGCAGTGGCCGACGTCTTGGGCATCAAGGAAAGTCCTGAGCGGACCCTCGTCGAATCGATCGTGATTGGGCTGAGACGCCGGCAGTCGCTCATCGTCCTCGACAACTGCGAGCACGTCATTGATGGCGCAGCGCATCTGGCAGGCGAACTCATTCAAGGATGCCCCGACATCCAGCTGTTGGCCACGTCGCGCGAGGGGCTCGGGCTTCGTGACGAGCGCCTGGTCGTTGTGTCGCCGCTCGAAGCAAGCGGACCAGCGGTCGAACTCTTCAACGAACGGGCCCACGCCGCGCTCGGCGAATTCGACAGCGTTTCGGCAAGCAACGAGATCGAGGAAATCTGCCGGCGGCTCGATGGCGTACCCCTTGCAATTGAACTTGCCGCTGCTCGAACTCGAAGCCTGTCACCTGCAGAGCTCGTGACACGCCTCGATGACCGTCTCCGGCTTCTCACAGGAGGGAGGCGCACGAGCGTCGAGCGCCACCGCACCCTTCGAGCCACGATTCAGTGGTCCTATGACCTGCTCAGCAGTTCCGAACAAAGCCTCTTGCAGCGACTATCCATCTTTGCTGGCCCGTTCGATGTGCATGCGGCGGAGACCATCGCCATGGCAGCCGACGCGACGGACGGCGGCATCGACCGGGTCGATGTCGACGATCTATTGGGAGGCCTTGTCGATCGATCCATGCTGATCGTCGAGTCCGGACCATTCGGGCGTCGATTCCGGTCATTGGAAACAATTCGCCAGTTCGCGGCCGAACTTCTTCTCTTCAACGGACATACCGATGACGTCGCACAGCGTCATGCCATGTGGTGCCTCGATCAGGTCGGGTCGTTCCACCAGTTGCTCTCGAGTTGGGCCGAGATCGAAGGTGTCGCACGACTCAATGAGCTTTGGCCCAATCTTCGGGCCGCCGTTGATTGGGCCTGCACCATTGAGAACGGTCCACTCGCCCTCTCTCTCATTCGCCCTATCGCAGCCGAGGTCTTTCTCCGAAGCCAGAGCGAAATCTCCGATTGGCTCGAA
Organism: uncultured Acidimicrobiales bacterium; assembly: GCA_937930695.1. Classification (GTDB taxonomy): domain Bacteria; phylum Actinomycetota; class Acidimicrobiia; order Acidimicrobiales; family SZUA-35; genus CALEWY01. The sequence continues at coordinate 10,771 of CALHCB010000152.1, forward strand.
CGGATCCTCCGCGTGACCCCCGCGACGGATACCGACGCAATCGCGTTCTGCTTGACGTGGTGTGCACATCGGCACATGCAGCTTGGCGACAGCACAGCCTATGAACGATTGATCACCCAGTTCGGCGAGCCCGATCATCCGCTCGTTCGCTACGCCAGAGCCGTCGCATACGACGACGACCACCAGCTGGCGGCATTCGCTCCAGGGGCCGCGCAAGCCTTCCGGGACATGGGCGACGACTACCTCGCTGAAGTCTGCGACTTTCTCAGCTGCGGTGGCCTGATGAGTATCGGGCAATTTGACGAGTCGACGGAGCTTCTCGAATCGCTGAACGCTCGATACCGCCAGAACGGGCCACCGACCTTCTTCAACTTCACGCTTCTGATGATGGGGCTCTCGGCCCAGTTTCAAGGCAACCACGATGCTGCACAGACGTACTTCGAGGAATCAATCACCGTCGAGGTGCCGCGACGAACCCCGTCTCTCAGCAAGTCGATCGAAGCTCGAGCCGCCCTGCGACGAGGGAACACCGCACGAGCCTTCAGCATCATGACGGACTTCGTCGAAGAACTTCTCGAACTGGAGAGTCTCTACGGCGCAAGCTTCGCCTGCATCGAGTTCATCAACATGATGGTGGCGATCAATCGCCTTCCCGAAGCGGCCCACATGCTTGGGCATGTCGAGACCACCGGTTTGCTTCAAGCAGATCCAGCGGCGTTCCGGACCCTCATCAACGACGCTGTCGAAATCATCGCGAAGCGGCAGGATCCAGCGCTCGACGCTCTGCGCGAATCTGGCGGGAACCTCGACCAACGAGAGGCCCTGGAATACATGCACTCCGTACTCGTGCAGGGCGACGAGCCATAGCCCTCAACGAACTCCTGGCGAATCCTCGATCTCGGCTCGCGGCGTCGAAATGAAGTCGAGCACCGCGGCGTCGAAGGCTTCTGGCTGTTCGATGTTGATGGCGTGACCGCCCTCGACGTCCACAATTCGCAGATCGGCAATCGACTGACGAGCCTCGGCCAGAAGCGGTTGAAAGCGCTTTTCCCATCGCCCGTTGACGAGCAATACCGGCATCGAGAGCATGTGCATTTCCTCCACTGATCCCCAGCTCGCCGAATTGGACGCGGTGTGTTCCAGGGCATGAGGGGGAATTCCATCAGCGGCACGGACCAATCGATCCTTCAACTCAGCAGGAAAGCGGGACGCGTTGATGGGGTGAAACGGGAGGTTCCGGCGGTTTGCAGCGCTGTAGTCCGGCCGCGGCATATCGTCTCGTCCCGCCGTTCGCGACAAACCGAACGCAGCTCGACTGTTGGTGAAGATCAATCCGCGGGTGATCTCAGGTTGCGCAAGTGCGTACCGGATGGCGATAGCGCCACCGAGAGAATGGCCGCCGACCCACCAGCGGTCGATGCCGCGGTCTTGGCGCACCTCATCGAGCTCGGCGAGGACATTCTGAGGGCTGTACCGCGTCACGTCATCTGGTGCCTCTGAGTCCCCGTGGCCGAACTGCTCGACGAGCAACAGTCGGAGTTCTCGACCCAGTCCTTCCACGTTTCGCTCCCACTGGGCGTTGCAGGACATGAACCCATGGATGAGCACCAACGCTTCACCGTCGGGGTTCCCTTCTTCGATCACGTTGAGCACTCCGCCACCCTCGCACGCCCACCACTCCCAGACCAACGTCAGCCTGGCGCCAGAGACGCTTCTACCATCGGGACGATGAGCAACGCTGAGGACCTTTACCAGCACCCCTATCCATCTCCGGAACTGGCCGCTGCTCATCCGTTTGTTGAGCACCAATTCGAACGACTCGACGCCGACTTGATGCTCGAGCGAGCTCGAGCTGTCGAAACCCGCTTCTCCAGCAGACGTAGTGTCCGCCTCTTCAGCGACGAGCCGGTACCGCTCCAACTCATCGAACACGCCGTTCGTGCGGCGTCGACGGCACCTTCGGGTGCACACAAACAGCCATGGACTTTTGTCGTGACACGAGCGCCGACGGTGAAGTCGGCGATCAGACAGGCCGCGGAGGAAGAAGAACGGGTCAACTACCTCGAAAATCGGATGAACGACGAATGGCAGCAAGCGCTCGCCCATCTCGGCACCGATCATCACAAGGAGTTCTTAGAAGTCGCACCGTGGATCGTCGTGCTCTTCGAGCAGCGCTATGAGGTGCGACTCGATGGCGAGCGGGCCAAGAACTACTACGTCAAAGAGAGTTGCGGAATCGCCGCCGGACTCTTCATCGCCGCACTGCACGAGATCGGACTGGCGACCCTCCCCCACACCCCGTCGCCCATGGCATTTCTGCGCACAACGCTCGGGCGCCCCGAAAACGAGCGCCCCTTCGTGATGTTTCCGGTGGGATTCCCACTTCCGGGTGTTCGAGTTCCAGATATCGCCCGAAAGTCCCTCGATGAGGTCATGGTCGAAATCAGCGAATAGCGACAGCGCTTCGGCGCAGATCTACGATGCGTCTCGGAGGCTCTTCCCATGACCTATGCACCGGACAGCACGCCCTACTACGACGCCGACAGCCACATCATGGAGCTGCCGAATTTCTTGACGTCGTATGCCGACCCGAAATTCCGCGATCAAATTCCCGAAGTGAGCTACAGCGCGTCCCTCGTCACCGACGAGGAGGTCGCCATCATCATGGATCAGGGCGGCCGTCACTCCGATGTGCATGTGCAGGAACAAGTCGATCTCGGCGACCGGCTGATCGAGAAATCCAAGGAAATCCAGGCGCTCGGGGCGTTCAATGCTGCCGATCGATCCGTTGCCATGGACATGCTGGGCTTCAAGAAGCAGCTGATATTTGCGACCCACAGCGTCGTACTTCCCTTCCACCCGAGCTCCAAGACAGACCCCGAACTCCGCTACGCCGCCACCCGGGCGCACAATCGCCACATGGCGGAGTTCTGCGCAAACGACGATCGCTTGATGGGCGTTGCCGTGGTTCCACTCGATGATCCAAGCAGAGCCGTCGCTGAACTCGAATTTGTACTCGACAATGGGCTCGAAGCCGTGTGGGTTCCCCATCGGGCGCCGATCGGTTTCGCTCCCGGCCACGTCGACCTCGACCCGTTCTGGGCCACGTTGGCAGAGTCGGGAACGCCGTTCGTCCTTCATGTCGGTGGTTCACCGCTTCAGGCGTTGAAGGCATGGTCGAACAACGGACGAGCTGCGGTGAAGGACTGGATGGGTGGGGGCGAAAACGTTCGCACCAAGGATGCAACCGTCATGCACCAGGTTCCGGAGACTTTCGTCACGATGTTGTTGCTCGATGGTGTCTTCGAACGCAACCCGAACCTCCGTGGGGCTGCCGTAGAACTCGGTGCCGGATGGGTCCCCGAGATGCTGCAGCGGCTCGACTCAATCACCAAGATCTACAGTCGGGCCGACGAGTCCGTTCGCTTCGAGCGCCCGCCGAGCCAGCAGCTCACCGAACAAATGGGTTTCACGCCCTTCCCC
>CALHCB010000153.1 GCA_937930695.1 uncultured Acidimicrobiales bacterium
GGTACGCCTCTTCAGTATGTCGAGTGACGCCGTCGAAGAACGTCCCGAGCATTTGCGAGGTGCGCAACCCCATGTTCTCGAACGCTTGATTGATGAGCATCTTGTTCAGGGCAAGTTGGTTAGCCGGAATGTTCCGGAACCGACGGGCATCGTCTTCGATCTTGGTGGCGATGTCGCTGGCATCACAGATCTCGGAAACGAGTCCGATGCGGTGGGCTGTCTCCGCGTCGATCGCCTTGCCGGTCAACAGAAACTGCTTCGCGTGTTCGAGCCCCAGTCGATAGACCCACATCATCGTGGTCGGCGTGCCGAAGATTCGACTCGGGGCATAGCCGATGTGGGCATCTGAGGCCATGTAGAGCAGGTCGCAGCACAGCACCAGATCGGTGGCGCCACCAACAGCCCAGCCCGTCACTTCACCCAACACCGGCTTTGGACACTCCCAGATCTTCATGAAGCGCCGAACGTTGTTGTTCATGAACTGGTAGTCCCGAACTGGATCCCATGCTCCTTCGCGAGGAGCGGGCCCTTTGGCCCCGTACGGGGTCGGCCAGTCTGCCGGTGTGTCACCGGTGAACGAGGCGGTGAGGTCATAGCCTGCGGTCAGAGTCCCTTCAGCACCCCGCAGGACAATGGCCGCGACCTCTGTCGATTTGGTTGCCGCATCGACCGCATCAGCGACGCCCTGAATGACCGAGTTGTTGAGGGCATTCTTCTTCTCTGGCCGGTTGAGCGTGATGATGGCGATGTCGTCCCGCTCTTCGTAGAGCACGGAAGGATCAGAAGTCTCGGAAGCGTCGGTCTTGGATGCCATCGTCGCATCATGGCACTTCGAACTTTCGGCTTTGGATTCGGCGAACGCCCAGGCTAGAACTTTCGGCGATGACGGAATTGTCGAACATGAATCAACCGACGACCCTCGAGCCCTACAACCTCTTCTCGACCGACCCGGTGCTGGCAGACGCAGTCGCCCGAGAGGGTGCAAGCGATCTGGCGGGTCTCGCCGACTTCGGCGAGCGAATGGGAACCGAAGCGATGTTCGGTTTGGGTCGTGACGCAAATGCGTTCTCGCCGACACTGCGAACTCATGATCGGTTCGGCGACCGAGTCGACGAGGTTGACTACCACCCGGCGTATCACTCCCTCATGGAATTCTCGATTCGTGAAGGCATTCACGCTAGCCATTACGACGGCAGACCAGGAGACGGGCGCTACATCGAACGCAACGCTCGCATGTTCATGGGTGCTCAAGTTGAGGTTGGCCACCATTGTCCGACCTCCATGACGGGTGCGGTGCTCCACGCCTTGAATCATCAGCCTGATGTCGCAGAGGTCTGGGCTCCGAGGATCAAGACCCGCTCCTATGACCCTCGTCTGATCGAAGCCAGCAAGAAGTCGGGTGTCCTGATGGGTATGGGAATGACGGAGCGGCAGGGCGGGTCAGACGTTCGAGCGAATACATCAACGGCAGCACCCATCGATGGCGGAGGCCCAGGCGGTCTCTATGCATTGACGGGCCACAAGTGGTTTACGTCGGCGCCGATGTGCGACGCATTCTTGGTGCTGGCCTACGCCCCAAACGGTCTGTCGTGCTTCTTGCTTCCGCGGATCCTTCCGGACGAATCTCGCAACTCGATCCATCTGATGCGGCTCAAGGACAAACTCGGCAATCGATCGAATGCATCGAGCGAGATCGAGTACACCGATGCCACCGCCTGGCTCATTGGAGAAGAAGGCCGGGGCGTCAACACGATCATCGAAATGGTCAGCGGCACCCGCGTCGATTGCACGAATTGGTCGGCCGCCATGATGCGCCAGGCCGTTTCCCAGGCCGCGTGGCACGTCAGCGGTCGCGAAGCCTTTGGCGCCCGCTTGATCGACAAGCCGCTGATGCAGAACGTCGTCGCAGACCTCGAGATCGAGACTGAGGCTGCAACCCTGATGGTGATGCGGTTGTCAGGAGCATTCGAGCGCTCAACAGTCGACGAAGACGAGAAGGCGTTCTTCCGGCTCGGCTCGGCAGTGGCCAAATACTGGGTCACGAAGCGATCCACACCGATCATCCGAGAGGCGCTCGAGTGTGTCGGAGGCAACGGCTTCGTCGAAGAGTCGATTCTTCCTCGGCTCTACCGAGAAGCACCGCTCAATGCGATCTGGGAGGGAGCTGGCAACGTCATCGCGCTCGATGTAGTGCGTGCGCTGCAACGGGCGCCCGAAGCTGGAGTCGCCTTCGTGGCTGAACTTGAGCGGGCGAGCGGGGTCGACCCGACGCTCGATGGGGCCATCGATCAGGTAAAGGCCGCGCTCAAAGAACCATCGCTGAACGAGGCCGACGCCCGCCGGTTCATCGAGCAGCTGGCTATCGCATGGTCGAGCGCTTTGCTGATTCAGCATGCTCCTGACGCGGTCAGTGATGCCTACGTCGACTCGAGGTTGGCGGGAGACCACGGATTCGAGCTGGGAACGCTCAGTTCGAACGTTGATGTCGCTGCGATTTCTCGCCGGGCGGTGCCGCTACCGGCCTGAACCAGACGGATCCATCGAGCAGATCTAGTCTGACCCTATGACGAGCGCACGCAAGCCAGCCCGACGTCCCTTTGGCCAAGCCGGCCGCGAGGTCGACGACGTCATCGCTGAGCTTGGACGAAAGCGTGAAGACGATGTCCGGTGGGCTGACGGCCGCACGTTCGGTCTGGTCTATGACGGCGGACCGACGGTGCACGACGTTGCCGAGAAGGCCGCCGCCCTCTACCTCCATGAGAATGCGCTCAATACGCATGCCTTTCCCTCGTTGGGATCTATCCAGTCCGAAGTGGTTGGTTGGACCGCCGACTTGCTCAACGGACCCGAGACAGCGTCGGGTTTTTTGACTAGTGGCGGCACCGAATCGATTCTCTGCGCCGTCAAGGCAGCACGAGAACGCGGGCGAATCGAGCGCGGCATCACATCTCCGGAGATGGTCGTCTCCGCAAGCACACACGCGGCGTTTCACAAGGGGGCCCATCTGTTCGGGCTCACGTTGCACAAGGCGCCGGTAAACGACGACTGGACCGCCGACGTCAACGCGATGGCAGAGATGGTGAACGAGAACACGGTGCTGGTCGTCGGCTCCGCTCCTCAATATCCGCAGGGTGTCATCGATGACATCCCTGCCATTGCCAGTCTTGCGGCTGCAGCGGGTGCGAATTGCCATGTCGATGCGTGCATGGGCGGCTTCGTTCTTCCGTTCGCAGAGCGACTCGGGCGAGATGTCGCTCCTTGGGACTTTCGAGTCGAGGGCGTCACTTCGATCTCTGCGGACATCCACAAGCTTGGCTATGCGCCCAAGGGCGTTTCGGTCATCCTGCATCGGACGAAGGAGCTACGGAAATTTCAGACGTTCCTGTTTGACGACTGGCTTGGTGGTTTCTACGCGTCACCCAACTTGCAAGGAACGCGCTCAGGGCTCCCCATGGCCGCGGCGTGGGCCGTCATGCAACACCTCGGCATCGAAGGTTACGTTGCGCTGACAAAGCAAACGTTGGCGAACGCCGACCAGGTACGAGCCGGAATCAACGAGATCGATGGTCTTGTCACCCTCGGCGATGGGGCATTTCATCTGGTCGCGATCAGCGCCGACCCGAACGATTCCGACCCCCTCGACATCTTTGCGCTGGCTGACGCACTCGGGCGATACGGCTGGTATCTGGATCGGCAGGGTCCGCCCGACAGTCTTCACTCCACAATTTCCAACTCGAACACGGGCGTGATCGAGGACTATTTGGACACACTCGGTCGTTGTGTCAAGGAAGTCCGAGGAACATCGACCGACGACCGTTCCACGACATACGCCACCCTGGACTAACTTGACCGCTTCACCACCTGGAGGCCCCTATGAGCGACCAACCAAAGCCGGACACCCTCAACGAGGTTGGGGTTCTGAAGCGACGTGAGATCGAAGCTCGCATCGTCGCTCCGCTCCTGGAGCGCCTCGGCCAAGAGTTCGGCGAGGAGCGGGTGTATGAGCTTGCTCGGGAAGTCGTTGTCGAGGTTGCCCAGGCCCAAGGCGCCGAGCTTGCCGGCCACATGGGCGGCAACGATCTCGCTCACTTCGCCAGTTCGATGGACAACTGGACCAAAGGAGGGGCACTGGAGATCGAGGTCGTCGAGCAGACAGATGAGGTCTTCGCCTTCAACGTCATGCGCTGCCGGTATGCCGAGATGTATCGAGATCTTGGCCTCGCAGATCTTGGCGCAGCCCTATCGTGCAACCGGGACGGAACCATGGTGGAAGGTTTCAACTCGAACATCGAGTTCACTCGGACACAGACCATCATGAGTGGCGCTGATCACTGCGACTTCGAGTATCGCATCGGTGAGTCTGAAACTTCGGTGGAGCTCAGTTAGCCGAGTCCCGCGAACTGCTCGACGCCAGCGCCTTTTTGTTCGGGTAGAGCAGCAGTACGCACGCAGCCCCGAGCGCGGTGAAGACGAATAAGAAGGCGAACGTGCGATCGAAGGCTGCCACGATGTCGAGTCGATCGCTGTCGCCGATGAAGGCCACGACAGCAGCAACCCCGACAGCGCCCGCCACGTTCCGAAGCGTGTTGAACGCGGCGTTCATCGAGCCCCAGCTTTCTTCCGGTACCGCGTCAAGGGCAAAGGAGTTCATCGTCGGCGACGACAGACCCCACCCAGTTCCGAACATCGCAATTCCTGGCAGGAACGACGTGACATACGTACCGTCTTCCGACAGCATGAACCAGCACCAGCCGACGGCTGCGACCATGATCACGCTCCCTACTTGAATCGGGATGCGGTGACCGACGCGGTCCGCAATTCGTCCGCCGAGCAGGGTCATGAGGCTGGCGGCAACCGGACCCGCAGTCAATGCAAGACCGATCTGGAGACTGGAGTAGTCCCACAGTCGCTGCAGATACAGCGGCCAGACGAGCCAGATCGACAGACTCGTGACGGACACCAAGGTGTTTGCAAGATTGGCGACCCAAACCTGGCGCGAGGAAAAGAGCGAGAAGTCGATCAATGGTTGAGGATGCCGAGCTGACTGGGTGAAGAAGGCAGCGATCGAAAGGATCGACACAACGAAGCACCCGACGATGATCAGACTGGACCAGCCCCAGTCCTGGCCCTTGCCAACGCCGAACACAAAGAGTGCGATCCCCATGGTGCCGAGTACTGCGCCGAGGTAGTCGAGCCGGTCCTTTGCCGAGGCCGTTGCGACTTCCTGCAGATGACGGCTGCCGAGAAGCAACACAACAAGACTGATCGGTGCGCTGAGAAGGTAAAGCCATCGCCAACTGCTGATCTGTAGGACCGCAGCGGAAATTGTTGGTGCCATCCCGGCGGAGATCGGTCCGGCAGCGGCCCAGGCGGCAACCGCACCCGATCTTCGGCTGGCCGGAAAGAGCGGCAGCGCCATGGAGAGGGATGCCGGAATCACCAGCGCCCCTCCAACAGATTGAAGTACGCGCGCCGCAACCAGAATCCAGACATTCGGTGCAAGTGCCGAGAGCAACGCAGAGATGCCGAAGATCGCGACACCGATCATGAAGATTCGCCGTCGGCCACGCCGATCAGCAATGCGACCGGCCAACGGCATGAACGCTGCGGTCCCGATCAAGTAGCCCGATGAGACGAAGGCGATCGTTGTCTCGGGAGTCCTCGAGAACGTCTCGATGATGTCGCCAAACGCGAGGTTCGTTGCGGTTCCATTGAAACCGACGAGAACAAAGCCAGCTGCACCGATCGCGAGTGCTCGCCAGGCCGCTGGCGAGATTGCCTCCTCAGGGGGGCTTTTGGTGCTCGCCATTGGCCCCATTCTGCCACCACATCACGTGGGGGGTAAATCTCACCAACTTCGTACAGCTGATCGAGAAATCGGCCGAAGAGAGCGACATGATGCGACAACCAGTCCGCCGGAGGATCGTCTTCACGCTGTTCGCCACCTTGCTTGGCGTAGCGACGTCGTTCGCCGCGCTGCCCGCCTCCGCCGATCTTTCCGATGACACCGGTTCGTGGGGCGTCCAGGGTGTGGACACCGAGTTCGGAGTTCGCCCGCTGTCCAGCGTCGCAGCGATGGAGTCGATGGGGAACCTGATCTTTGTTGGTGGCAAGTTCACCAACGTTTCGAAAAATGGGGTTCCCGCCGTCGACCAGTCATATCTTGCTGCCTTCGATGCCACGACCGGCGACTACGAGCCTGGGTTCGACGTGGAACTCGACGGGCCAGTGAACGCCATGACCGCTTACGACGGGAAGCTGCTGATTGGCGGCCAGTTTGAAACCGTCAACGGCGTTCGGCGCACGGGCATCGCGTTGCTCGATCCCGAGACAGGAGATCTCGACACAAGCTTCAATCTGGTGGTCAATGGTGGAAGTCCGGCCAATGTTCGAGGCTTTGATCTCGTCGGCGACTATCTCTACGTGACAGGAAGCTTTGACCGCATCGTGGCGAATGGAGCGTCGATCGAGGTCGGGAACGTCGGCCGTTTTGACGTCGCTTCTGATCAAGTCGACGCGTCATGGCGACCTGATGTCGATGCTGCGAACTGGGCAATCGCGGCGGATGTGTCCAACGATCGTGTCTACGTCGCAAGTTTCGCTGCTGGTGGCCTGGTCACGCTCGACTTGAAGACCGGAGCAACTGTGCAAACCGGATTCGATGGGGGAACAATCAGGCAGCCCTATGACGTCAAGGTCTACCGCGGAAAGGTATGGGTTGCCGGAGCCGAACACGCACTTTTCGTCCTCGACGCTGCCTCGCTGTCTGTCGAGCGATATCACTATTCGGGACGGGCTGGACAAGCTGATCCCTGGAACGGTGGGGAATACCAGGCACTCGAGATCATCGGAGATCGCGTATACGCATCGTGTCATTGCAACTACGAGAGCTATTTGGTGGGCGAGAACACTCGAAAGCCGATCAGCTTCCTTGTCGCCTTCGACGCCGATAGCGGACTCCACATCCCATCGTTTGACCCGCATCTCACCGGGAACTCTGGACCGTGGGCGATCACCGAAGGACCGGACGGGTGCATCTGGACGGGCGGTGACCTGCGCAAGTCGGCAAGCCAGAAAATCGAGAACATCGCTCGAATCTGTGAGGTTGTCGACATCGACGGTGCGCCACTGGTGGATCTGGCCAGAACAGCAACGGTGACCGTCGGTGACGGCTGGACCGAGTTCGATCTGGGAGTTGTCCGGCCAGTGGCATATGTCCAGGCCAGAGCGGACCTCGGCGACAACTTCATCGTGCTGGCGGAGACGTCGTTTCGAGACGACAAGACTCCGGCGGAATTGACCGGTATGGAGGGCTACACGGGGAGCCGCTTCTTCTCGAATTACGCCGTGAATGATCGATGGTTCTCGATCACGGCGCGATACGTACGGATCTATACGACCGCGCCGGTTGACGTCGGTACGATCTCAGTGTTTGGGCACGACACAGCGATCGACATCGAACGTCCGAGCCTTCCCGCTGGGTTCGCGGCCAGCCCTGACGACACCAACGTGGACCTCAGTTGGTCTGCTGCATCGGACAACGTCGCCGTCACGGGGTATCAACTCTTCCGGACCGACGACCTCGCGGCTGACTTCGAACTCGTGGCAACCGTGCCAACCACCGCCTACCTCGACACCGGACTCGCCGACGGTGACTACTGGTACTACCTGAAGGCGTTCGACGCAGCCGGAAACACCAGCTGGCGCACTGGATATCGAGCCGTCACCGTGCTCGCCGGTGCTCCCGCACCAGACACCGAACGCCCGACTACTCCTCGTGGTCTCTCCGCACGACTCACGGGCAACGAACTCACGTTGAGTTGGACCGGATCCACGGACAACGTCGGCGTTGTCGGATATGTCGTCGCTGATGCGGACGGGAGGGTTTTCGCCACTCCTGCCACGACCACGGCACGAATCACCACGTTGACCCCCGGCACCAGCTACAGCCTGTCGGTCAAGGCCATCGACGAAGCCGGAAACACCAGCTGGCGTTCCAACACCGTCATCGTCACTCCGTAGTCCTCCTCAGGGCACAGGCTCCCACCAGGCAGGAAGTCGTTCGACGTCTTCTGAACGGGCTTCTAGCCTTCCGCCCGTGACAGCGCTCGTACCGACAGGGGTTCGTCCGTCCCTGACACACATTCAGGGCTCAGCGCTCGTGCTGTTGAGCGGTGTGATCTTCAGCTTTGGCGGCCTCGCCTTTCGGGCAACGGCTGACATCTCCGCGTGGTCATACGTCGCGTTCCGCGGTCTTGGGGCAGCTGCGATCGCCATCGTTGCTTTGGTCCTTCATCACCGATCGCAGCTTGGCCAGGTGGTGCGGGACGTCGAACCAATTCATCTCCTCGCAGGATTTCTCCTCGGCACCATGAGCTTCCTCTTCATCGTCGCCATCGAGGTCACGTCAGTGGCGTTCGTCCTGTTCTTGCAGACAGGGGCTCCGATCAGCGCCGCCTATTTCAGCTGGCTCCTGATGCGCGAGCGCGTGTCTCGGCCAGTTGTTCTTGCCACACTCGGCACGATGGTCGGAATGGCCATCATGGTCTCTGGGACACTGACCGCCTCGGTCCCGCCTGCCGGTCTCGTCGCCGTGCTCATCCCGATGATTTTCGGGCTCTATGCCACCATCATCCGATCTGCCCGAAAGATCGATCCGACGGTCCCCGTCGTGATCAGCGGTTTGACAATGCTGGTCGTCGGACTTGGCGTCGGAGCGGCGACTGGCCAGCTCGTGGCCACGCGATCTGATGCGTTGATTGGGGTGTTCGCCGGGGCGATGTTGCTGGGCATGCCGCTCTTCGTTTTCAACCGAGCACAGCGAGTTGTACCGTCCTCCGAATCCGCCCTGCTGCTCATGAGCGAGGTCGTGCTGGCCCCCCTCTGGGTCTGGATGTTCGTCGGTGAACAACCTGAGCGAACAACACTGGTCGGTGGATTCGTGATTCTGACAGCCGTTGGTTGGCTGACCGTCAAACGAGTTGGTCAGCCGACGAACATGCCACCGGCCGGGAACACAATCTGACCGGTGACGAACGACGATTGCTCGCTCACGAGGAAGAGAGCGGCGTTCGCAATATCAGCCGGTTCGCCAAGTCGGCCCATTGGGGTCATCGACATCATCATGTCGACACCCTGGTCATTCTGGCGCATGCCAGCCGTCATCGGCGTCTCGATGAACCCGGGTCCGATCGCATTGACTCGGATCCCCATCTGGGCCATCTCAAGGGCGAAGGCCTTGGTCAGCATGGCGACCCCGGCCTTCGAGACGCAATAGTCGACAGCGCCGCGCAGCGGCACCCGTGCGGCGGCTGACGCGATGTTGACAATGGCGCCACCATTGCCCAGTTCGATCATGGCCCGGGCCGCTTGCTGGTTCGCCAGCATGACCCCGGTGAGATTCACGTCCATCACCCGCTGCCAGTCGTCAGGTGACTGGTGCAGGAGACCAGGTGTCTCTTTTGCATGCACCTCACCACTGACGTAACCCGCGTGAGCGAGTCCTGCGGCTGCCACCAGCACGTCGAGCCTGCCGAACTTCTCGACAGCAGTCCGGATCATGTTCTCGTTGTCGATCGGAAGCGCCGCGTCGAGCCGAACAGCGAGGGCCGTTGCACCCGAGGATTCGAGCTGTGCAGCCTTCGCCACTGCGAGATCCTCGTTGATATCAGCAAGGATGACCGTCGCCCCTTCGGCGGCGAAGCGCTTGGCGCACGCGAACCCGATCCCGCTGGCTCCTCCGGTCAGGATGGCGACCTTTCCTTCGAGCTGGGATGTCGATGCCGGGCTTGGCTGGTTCATGAGATCTCCTCGTTTCGGCAGGTGCGACAGCATGACAACTACTGTCTTGGCAAGCGAACTGACGCTCGCTGCGGCGACCAACTGGAGAGATCGAGATGACACACGAGATCGTGATTCGAGGCGGAACAATTGTCGACGGAACCGGAGCCGTTCCGGTGACCGGAGATATCGCCATCGATGGTGGAGTCATTTCCGCCATTGGCGAATCTCTCGAAGGTGCTCGGGTGGTGCCCGCCGACGGCGCGGTTGTTGCTCCGGGGTGGGTCGACGTACATACCCATTTCGATGGTCAGGCAGCGTGGGACGACACTCTCGATCCCTCGTTCAGCAACGGGGTGACGTCTCTTGTGATGGGCAATTGCGGCGTTGGATTCGCTCCGTGTCCTCCTGGCAAGCAGCAGACACTGATCGAGTTGATGGAAGGCGTCGAAGACATTCCGGGAACTGCACTCCACGAAGGTGTTCCCTGGGGTGCGTGGGAGACCTTCCCCGAGTATCTCGACTTTTTGGCGGGTCGTTCCTACGCCATGGACATTGGGGCTCAAGTGGCACACGGGGCATTGAGATTTCACGTCATGGGCGAACGCGGAGTTCAGAACGAGGAGGCGACTGAGGCCGACATCGCAAGGATGCGTCAACTTGTGGCGGAGGCTACCGAGGCCGGAGCCGTCGGCTTTTCCACGTCTCGAACGATCTTCCATCGGTCACTCGATGGAAGCGCCGTGCCCGGGACCTACGCAACCGCGCATGAGCTGTCAGAACTCGTTCAGGGAATGGCGGACGGTGGTGGAGCAGTGTTTGAGGCGATCACCTCGGAGTCCATCGGCGACCTCGAGGCGTTCGGCGGCGAGCGATTCACCCAGGCGGACGAATTGAACATGTTGGCGGACATTTCTCGGGCAACCGGCCAAGCCGTGACGTTCACCACCGTGCAGAACCGAGATCGTCCGAACGATTGGCGAAAGGTGCTCGACTTCGTCGCTGAGCAGAATGCCGCAGGAACAAAGCTGTATCCGCAGGTGTCGTCCCGACCCATCGGATTGTTGTCCAGTCTTGAGGGCTATCACGCATTCATGCGACGCAGGGCCTATCTCGAGATCGCCGACCTGCCCGTCGCTGAGCGGGCGAAGAGGATGCGCGATCCGGAACTGCGGCAACGCATTCTGGAAGACATCGACGTGCCTCCGGCCAATCCCGGATCGATGGAGGCACTCTACGAAGCCTTGCAGGCTCGAATTCCCGGGATGTATCTCCTGGGGCCGATTGTTGATATTGAGCCAACTGCTGACCAGTCCATTCTTGAATTGGCGCAGCGTCGGGGCGTGACACCGGACGAGGCGGCCTATGACCATCTTTGTGAGGGCGACGGCACGAACGTCGCAACGATGCTTGGTGCCGGATTCGTCGATCGAAACTTGGATGCCATCCACGAGATGCTGGTGCATCCTGAAACCGTGACGGGGCTCGGAGATGCAGGAGCTCATGTGAAGCTGATCTGCGACGGCACCATGCCAACGACGCAGATCACTCATTGGGCTCGCGATCGCCATCGGGGCCCGCAGATTCCGATCGAGTTCTTGGTCGAGAAACAGACACGCAGGAATGCGCGGCTGTACGGCTTCACAGACCGAGGCACCCTTGAGGTGGGAATGCGGGCCGATGTGAATGTGATCGACTTCGAGAATCTCACGGTTGGCCGGCCGGCAACCCATGCTGATCTTCCGGCGGGCGGCGTTCGATTCTTGCAACCGGTGAGCGGATATGAGGCCACGTTCGTACACGGCGTCCAGACTCGAGCAGGCGGAGAGGACACTGGAGAACGCCCAGGTCGACTGATCCGGAGTTAGTCGGACCCCACGTTGGAAGGGTGCGCTCAGAAACATTGAGGACGCGGTAAGGATTCGCACTGTGCCGGACATGTCCCTGGTGTGTCGACCCTCCGCCTTCTCCCTACATCGGTGACCGAACAGCCCATGACGCCTCCAGCGGATCGACGTGCACGATTCCGTCTTCTGTATGACGAGAATTTCCTCGCCATCGAGGCGTACTGCTTCCGTCGAGTTCCGCGAGATGCTGCAGGCGATGCAGTCGCCGAAACATTTCTCGTGGCGTGGCGACGAATCGACGATGTCCCGCTCGGACCCGATGCAAGGCCGTGGCTCTACGGCGTTGCGAGAAGGGTCTTGGCGAATGCACGGCGGTCGACGGGTCGAAACGACCGCTTGACGGATCGCCTCGCAATTGAGCGAGGACTCAGCGAACAGTCAGCGTCCTTTTCGGCTCAAGAGGCGATCGATGACTCACCGCTTTTCGAGGCGCTGCAGCAGCTCTCCGATGATGACCAGGAAGTGCTCCGTCTTCTGGTGTGGGAGGAGCTCTCCCACGTAGAGATTGGGACCATCCTCGAGTGTTCGACGAATGCCGTTGGCGTTCGTGTCCATCGAGCGAAAAAGCGTTTGGCCGACGCCCTGTTGTCTGCTGGCTCCGAAAGATCGACCCTTCTGCCGACCCGTGACGAAAGCGACCCCCGATGAACGACCCACTGGACCGCCTGCGGGCTGCCAATCCCATTCCAACGTCCTTGACCGACGCTGCTGATCGGCACTCGTCGATCGACAAAGAAGTTCTCTTTGAGGAGATCCTTGCCATGCCAGAACAGCCCACAATCATTGGTCAACCAGCGGCTGAACGGCCGGCCCGAGACTTCGGCGCCCCGCCGACCCACGAAGAGGTGACCAACGCGTCGGGTCCCAAGCGTAGTCGCCGCTGGATTCCCGGTGTCGCAGCGGCCGCCGCCGTCGGAGTGATCGGGCTTGGAGCAGTCAGCCTCATTCCTCAGACCACCACGCCCGCTGGAGCGGCCATGATCCAGGCAGCCGAGCAGACCGAATCCATGGAGTCCGGCATCGTCACCGTCGGATTCTCGGTCGCCGAGGGGGACGGGATGGAGGGCTCTGCAGACTCCGGGATCGTCTTGACCAGCCAGTTCGACGGCGACGACTTCTCTGCGCGACTGGTCGAATCGTCCGGGGATGCGTCGTCTGAACAACTGGTGGGCCTTGAGGTTCGGCTGGTCGATGGCACGCTTTTCGGCTCTGACGGTGAGCGGTGGTTCGAGGTGAGCGACCCAATCATCGAGACATTGCTGACCACCAACGGTCTACCGGTTGATGTCCGGGACTCCATGGCTGCTGCTGTGGTGGATCTGGCCAAAGTCGCCGAAGGGGTCGAGGAAGTCGAACCTGGCCACTTCACCGGAATCATCACGGGCGAGGAAACCGCGTCGGTTGTGTCCAAGTACCCGAGCCTGAACTTCTTTGCCACCGAGCTCACCGGCGTCGATGTCGAGGGGGAGGAGATCGAATTCGATCTCGTCTTGGACGAGACCGGAGCGATCGACACGGTCACTCTGCGGGACCAAGACGTTGAGGATCCAACGTCCAGTGAGCCAACGCTGAACGCAATCGAGATCGTGGTCGACTTCGACGATCTCGGAGAACCTCAGGCAATTGAGGCTCCTGACGGCGCCATCGAGCTCGATGTTGGTGAATTCCTCGACTGAGACGCCTCTCGTCGGTTCTCGTGCGGTGGGGGTTCGTTCACTACGGTGAGTCAATGAGTGACCCACGTCGCGAGGCAGTTCGAACCTGGCTTGGCTCCAACCCGAATCCATCGAGACGGGACCTCGCAGCGGCGGGCTATCTCACGCCGCATTGGCCCGAACCCTGGGGGTTGGGAGCTGACGCCGAACACCAGCTGATTATCGACGAGGAGTTGTCGTCGATCGAAATGCGCTTTCCCGAGTCAGCCATCGGCCTCGGCTGGGCTGGTCCCACGATTTTGGCGGGAGGCACACCAGAACAGCAGGCTCGGTGGCTGCCCGGAATCCTCGATGGATCCGCCATGTGGTGTCAGCTCTTCTCCGAACCCGAGGCAGGTTCTGACCTGGCCTCGCTGCGGATCAGTGCTCACCGCGAGGGCGACGAGTACGTCGTGTCCGGCCAGAAGATCTGGTCGACGTGGGCCAACGAGTCTGACTGGGGAATCCTGCTGGCTCGGACCGGCACCGGACCTGTCGGATCTGGATCCTCGAAGTACGGCGGGATTTCCTACTTTTGCATCGACATGTCGTCGCCGGGGATCGACATCCGCAAGATCATCGAGATGACCGGCGGGAATCACTTCAACGAAACCTTCTTCGATGAGGTCCGAATTCCCGCTGACTGCCTAGTCGGCGAGGAAGGTGACGGCTGGCGCTTGGCCAAGGTCACGCTTGGCGCGGAGCGATTATCGCTGTCCGAAGGAGGTGTCCTCTGGGGAATGGGACCAACAGCTGAGGATTGTCTGGCCCATCTGACCGAGACTGACTGGTCAGACCCATTGCGCCGCCAGCGATACGCAGCAATTGCCAACGACTCAGAAATTATTCGGCTGTTGAGCCTTCGCATGCTGGATTCCGCAGTCTCTGGAAACGACCCATCTTCGTTCGCCTCGCTTCGAAAGTGTCTCGCCGATGTCTTTGGTCAAGAAGTCCTGTCACTCGTCAAGGATCAACGAGGTGCAGCCGGAATGCTCGGGACCCAAACCGAGCGCTCCGAGCACGAAGATGTCTGGCACTGGGGCTATCTGTTCAGCCGGGCGCTCACCATCGGCGGAGGCACAAGCGAGGTCCAGCGAAATATCATCGGGGAGCGGCTGCTGGGACTTCCCAGAGAACCGGCTCCGCCCAAATGACTGACGCCGGCGGTGAGACTTATGACGTGATCGTTGTGGGTCTCGGGGCGATGGGCGCAGCTGTTGCTTATCACGCTGCCAAGCTCGGACTGAGCGTGATGGGTATCGATCGCTTCGACCCGCCACATGCTCTCGGCTCGACTCATGCAGAGACTCGTATTACGCGCCTGGCCGTCGGAGAGGGAGCCCACTACCTCCCGTTCGTCGAGCGATCTCATCAGATTTGGCAGGAGCTTCACGACGCGTCAGGCGAGCGGCTGCTCTACCAAACCGGGGGTGTGCTCGTCACCGGCCAGCAGCCTGTTGCCGGTCAACGATGGGAGGACTTCGTTGTCGTCACCGACGCCATCGCCCAAGCGGCGGGGATCGACTTCGACATCCTCACGCCAGCAGAACTCCGGGTCTCCCATCCCATGATCCTGGTGCCGGACGATGTCCGAGTCGGCTTCGAGCCTACGGGTGGTCTCGTCATGGCAGAACGAGCCGTTGCTGTCCAACTTCAACAGGCTCGGGAGCTGGGCGCCGCTCTCCAGATGAACCGCGAAGTCTCATCGATTCGCCCGCTCGGCAACGGCGTGGAGGTTGTGTCGCAAGCGGGGATTCACCGGGCATCACACGTCGTTCTGGCAACCGGGCCATGGTTTGGAGATCTTGTCGCCCCTGAGCTGGCAGCGCTCATCACGGTCACACGCCAGGTCGTCTACTGGTTCGAGGTCGAAGACTTCGATGCCTTCCGTACGGATCGATTCCCGTTCCTGATGTGGATTGACGAGCGAGATGAGGACTACGTCGGCGTCTTTCCGATTCCGCCAGGAACTACTCCAGCGTTGAAAGTCTTGGGGGAGCAGTTTCTTCAGACAACCGATCCCGCTTCTGTCGATCGCGTCGTGTCAACGGAGGAGATCGAGGACTTCTACCACCGACTGTTGCTCCCCAAAGTGGCAGGAGTGACTCCCAATTGCGTCAAAACCGCAGTGTGTCTCTACTCGAATACACCTGACGATCACTTTCTGATCGACAGCGATCCGCGGTCGGATCGCATCACCGTGATGTCTCCTTGTAGCGGTCATGGCTTCAAGCACAGCACGGCACTCGGAGAGGCCGTGGCGCAATCAATTGCCGTCGGAGACAGTGACCTGGATCTCAGCCCGTTCCGGCGTCGTTCCTGAGCGGGTTGGAGAGTGAGGTCGAAACGCTGACCATCACCAGGTAGCGCTCGGATCGATCGAGATGACTTCCTGAAGCGCAGCGTGCAGCGCGTTGAAGTGTGTGCTTCGAACCCTACGTGATGATTGCTCTGGGCCGGACGTTGGCCACGAGTACCGAACGCCCCAACGGTCAAGGTCCGATCGGATCGCCGTCTCCCATGCAGCACCCAGTTCGGCTGAAGATGACGTCACCAGGCCTTCCGCGATTGCCTCTCCTTCACCGGCGACCGGTTCCCAAAGTCCCAATGAAAGAGGAAGTAGCTCGGCGACTGCAGCCTCGATCTTTGCTCGACCTTGGTCATCACCATCAGCGATTCGACTGAGGAACATCTCGGCGTGTTCTCGATGGAAACCTTCCTCACGTTCGGCTCGGGCGGCGAGCATGACGAGAGGTTCCATCGACGAACCGGCAAACGCGGCCCAACGCTGTTCCTCCGCTCGGTCATACAGCCAGTGGCGCACCAGTGATTGATTCCACTGCTGGCACGGCCATTCGCAGAGCCAAGCGCTGCGATAGTCCTCGGGGGCGCGCATCAGCGCGAACGTGTCGATCTCGTCGGTGAGGAACTCATAGAGAGCGATGGCGTGACCGAGTTCGTCTTGAGCGATCGAACAGAAGGCCAGGTCCTCTTCGAGGAACGGCCCGAGGCCAATCCAGGAGGCATGACGAGAGCCGATCATCTGCTCGTCATCGGCAAATGCCAGGAGATACTCAGCAGCAGCAGGGGAGAGGGCCGATTGGATCATCACGATTCGTTTCCTTCGGGAGGGCTATCAGTCGCTGCGGCGCGCGTCTGTCGTCGGTGCTCGGCCACCCGTTTGCCGTCGTTGTGCCGGTGAGGTTTGTCGGTGTTCGGTGCCATGAGATCTGGGTCCGCCTCGATCAGATGTTCGCGGTCGACCAACCACATGAGGTCTCCCTCGCCCCGTCGGCTGTACGCCTCTCGTGCCATCGGCAGTGCCATCTCGTCGTCGGGGGCTTGGAGCGAGCCCGCGTGGCGGAACTCATCCTTGCCATCCTTCTTCAGAAAGACCTCGTACGTCCTCATCGCATGACCTCAATCGGATTCCGGCAACTCCCGCACCAGGCCACAGAACGGCAACGGGTTGGGCCAGCCATGCTTTGGTCGGTGACAGCGTCGCTCCCGCACACAGGGCAGCGAAGGGTTCCATCCTTGCGGCGAAGCACCACCGTGAAGTTGTCGGCCAAGCGTGTCTCACCGGCCTCGGATAATCGTCCTGTCGACCACACGGGAGCAGGAAGCCACTCGACCGTGCAGGATTGCACCTCGTCGCACAACTCGACCGCTAGTTTGACGTCAGACGCGATCATGGCGAGCGCTGGACAACCCGAGAACGTCGGAATCAGCCCAACCGTGACGTTGCTGCCCTGTGTTTTGACCAATTCGACGAGTCCTAGGTCGACGATGGAGAGTCCTGGATATTCGGGATCGTCGACCGTGAGCAGCGCTGATCGCACAGCCGCCCGTACCGCCTCGTCGGACGCTTCAAGAACGTCGTTGACCTGAGCCATCAGGCCGCGCTCCGACGTGTGAGGGCCGCATCCAGGCTCTGTCGAACCCAGGCGGTGTCGCTCCAATTGGTCGCTGCGGTTTCGATACGCCTGCGGGAATCTGGCCCACCATTTCGCATGGTTGCCTTCAAGGGTTCCCAATCGATCTCACCGGTCAGCCACTGCCCATCCTCGAACCTGAGATCATCATCAGGTATCTCAAATCCGTAGCCTCGTAGGAGGGGCACATACTTCTGGACGAACGCGTGTCGCAAGACCTCGTTGCGCTCGGACTTGATCTTCCAGCGGAGCAGATTGTCGTTCGGCGGTGAGTCTGGGCCGAAGAGCTGCACGGATGGCCACCACCAACGATCGAGTGCTTCCTGGAACATCTTGCGCTGGGTGGTCGTTCCCTGAGTCAGCCGAAGCACCATCTCCTCGCCATGGCGCATGTGGAAGCCTTCTTCGCTGACGATGCGCTTCAAGACCCGTTTGTAGGGCCCGTACGTGCATTCGGCGAACACGGCTCGTTGGCTCGCAAATGCTGCGGCATCTACGAGAAACGCTATGGCGATCTGGTCTGCCCAGGTGACCGCTTTGTAGTGGAACACATTGTGAAAGCGAGATCGACCGTCGAACAAGTCCTCGAGAATCTCGGTCCGTGACTTCACGCCCATATCGGCGGCAACCATGTAGAGCAGGTGTGCATGGCCGATTTCGTCTTGTGTCTTGGAGAGGAAGATCTGCTTGAGACGCAGGCCGGGAGCCTTCGGGATCCAATCTCGTTCGGTGAGACCTCCCATCATTTCAGAGTTGGCGTGAAACTCGATGAATCGAAACACTTCCTGGCGGTATTCGTCAGGCATGTCGTCGTTTGGTTCGACCATTCCGCCGTCTTCAAGGAAGGCTTCGAACTGCTCGAGATCGCTCCAGGTTCTCATAGCGATGAACCCTACGGCGCCAGTGCAAACTAGTCAAGGCCTTAACTAACTGGCAATCGACTAGTCGTGAGCGTCCGAGCGGTCACTTTCCACGAGTGCTCCCAGAATTCGCCGAAGATGTTCGAGATCCTGACGTGACAGCGACGCAAAGAGTTCCTGTTCTCGCTCGTTCTGCTGGCGATAACTGGTCGCGACGAGCGCGGCACCATCACTCGTCAGTCGAACGGTGATGAGCCGTCGATCTTGTTGCTCTCGAGACTTCTCCACGAGCCCAGCGGTCACCAGCGTGTTGACGGAACCGGAGATCGCCGCCCGACTCACTCCAGCCAAGCGAGCGAGTTCTCGGGGCTCCATTTCGCCCAATGTCCAGATTGTGAACAGTATCCTGAAGCCCGCTGTCGACAGCCCAAGTGGGCGATGCACGGTGGATTCAAGGTCCTGAATGATCCGGGTCGATGCTCGAAACAGATTGAAGGATGCGCCGAAGACACCAAGGTCGATCTCCGGATCCAGGCTCTCGACTCGGTCTCGGGCAGCCTGTTCAAAATCCGTCACAAGGCAAGCGTAGACCCAACTCGTGAGGACCTAAACGACACTGCTAGCTTCGGCTGCTGCTGGGTTGCAGCACCGGAAAGAAGGACTGAGAAACGTGCTTGTTGAGTCACTGTTGCCGCTGGGAAAGCTGGACCCCGGTCTACGGGAGCCGGAAACGCCGCTCGATATCCGAGACTTCGCTGCTGGCGCTCAGGTCGCAGAAGAGATCGGCCTCGATGCGATCCTCGTCGAGGAAACCAAGGACGACCCTTTCCAACTCCTCGCCCTGGGAGCAACGACAACATCTCAACTTCAGCTTGGCACCTCTGTTGCCATGGCGTTTCCCCGTAGTCCTACATCGATGGCCATGTCCGCCTGGTCACTGCAAAAACTCTCCAACGGTCGGTTCGTCCTTGGGCTCGGCTCCCAGGTGCGCGCCCACGTCGAACGAAGGTACGGAATGGAGTGGTCGCCTCCTGCTCCATGGATGCGCGACTACATCAACGCCATGCGGGCGGTTTGGAACTGTTGGCAGACTGAAACGCCCCTCGAGTTCGAGAGCGAGCACTACAACCTCAATCTGATGGTTCCGCTGTTCACGCCTGCACCGATTGAGCATCCTGTGATCCCCGTCCATGTTGCTGCTATCGG
>CALHCB010000154.1 GCA_937930695.1 uncultured Acidimicrobiales bacterium
TTCGTCGTCTCCGGACCAGAGCCCGTGGCAACCGCGTCGTTGGTGTACTGACCCGCAACCGCCACGTCAGAAGCCTGGAAGATCCACGTCTCATCAACATCCAACAACGAATCATTGTTTGCATCGCCCGAGAGCAGCGAAGCGCTGAAGTCATCAGTCAGATCGGCGGGCGTACCTGCATCGTCCTCAACCGAGACACCAGACAGCGCAACGTTGCCCGTATTCGTCACCGTGTAGGTCCAGACTGTCGGCGAACCAGCCGCAATCGACACGCCGGGTTCAGCATTTGCATCTTGACCGTTGACCGTCTTCACGATGGCAATTCCGGGATCGCCACCAAAGTATGCAGACGGGTCATCGTCGGAGACCTCGGCGCCCACGGTCGTGGTGCCATCAGCATTCGTTGTGACTGGAGCTGTGCCGGTCACGGTGGCGTCGTTCGTGTACTGGCCCGCAACCGACACGCCAGAGGCTTGGAAGATCCACGTCTCATCGACGTCGAGCAAGAGGTCGCCATCGGAATCACCGGAGACCAAGTCGGCGATCGTCAGCGTCCAGTCGTCGGTGAGATCGGCTGGGGTTCCGGCATCATCGGTGAGGGACACAGAGCCGAGCTCCACATTCCCTGGGTTCGTCACGGTGTAGGTCCAGGTCACCGGGTCGCCGACAGGGACGAACGGGCCGGTGCCGGTATCAGCATCAACAGTGTTGGTCGTCTTCTCGATGGCGATCGCCGGCGTCGAGCCGAAGTAGTTCGCTGGATCATCAGCGGTGAGCGAGGCGCCAGGCGTTGTCGAGCCATCCGCGTTTGTCACGATCGGGCCGGTGCCGTTGACGGTGCCGGTGTTCGTGTACTGATCGGGACCCGCGGTGCCGGTGATGCGGAAGGTCCACGTCTCAGAAGGATCAAGCAGTGAGTCACCGTCGGTGTCGCCGTCCACGTAGGCGGCCGCGCCTTCGACGTCGTCGGTGACGCTCACGGCGGAGATCGGAACGTTCGAGTCATTGTCGACCGTGTAGATCCAGGTGACGGCAGCACCATCAACGATGTATGGGCCAGGTGCAGTGTTCGCATCTTGGCCATTCACGGTCTTGACCACCGAAATGGCCGGGTCCTCCGATCCAGTGTAATTCGCCGGATCAGCGTCGTTCACAGGATCGCTCGGGCCGACCGGATCTGCCGTCACGCCGACGAAGTTCGAGTACAAACCAGCAACCGAGATGCCCGAGGCAGAGAACACCCAGGTTTCGGACGGGTCCAGCAGGGAGTCTCCATCGGAGTCGCCGGAGATCAGATCGGCGATCGTCAGCGTCCAGTCGTCGGTCAAGTCACCCGGCGTCCCGGCGTCATCGACAAGGGTGACGTCCGCGAGGGGAATGATGCCCGGATTGGTGACCGTGTAGGCCCACGTCACCGTGTCGCCGATCGGAACGTAGACGCCCGGGGCAGCGTTGGCATCGTCACCATTGACCGTCTTGACGACGTTGATGTCCGGCGAACCGGCAGGAACGTCGACCTCGGCGGGGTCGATGTCATTCACGGTGCCGAAGACGACGCCATCACCGGTCACCGATGCGGTGTTGACGAATCCTTCGACGACGTTCGTCGAGTCGCAGGTCCATGAGATCGAATCTCCTGGAACCAACTCGTCGAGGCCGGCAATGTCAGCGCTCGTTCGCTCACATGCAGCGGTCACCGGGTCGGTGACCTCGAGGTTGGTGAGGGTCTGGTAGCCATCGTTGGTCACCGTGATGCGCCAGCGGGCCGTCTCGGTGTAGTCGACGATGGTTGTGTCGGCCCAGCCGTCGGCGCCGACAGCAGCGTCCACGTCACAAGACAAATCTGCTCGTGTACAAATCTCCTTCTGGAGGTCGACCGATGGTGGTCCGACGAGGCCGATGTCGAGCGTTAGGTTCGAGAATGCATCGGGCGTGGCGTCGGAGATTCCGGCCACGTTGTCGCCAACCGGTTCCTCGCCGATTGGCAGCTGACCGGGAGCAGGGGCGATCGCCGACAAGTTCAGCGAATTGGTTCGCACGCCATCGGTTGTCACCGTCCCGAGGGTGTAGCCGTGTTGATCGGCGCCTTCGTTCAGATCGTCAGCCTCGGCACCGGTTGGGCTGGTTTCAATCCAGCCCTCCAGCGTGCCGCCAGCTTGGAATTCGACTGCAGGAATCTCAATTCGGTAGTCGCCTGAACCCAGCAGGTTGAAGAGGAAGCGACCGTTGCCGAGAACCGTCGTGGTCGTCGTTGCGATCAAGGTCCCATCCGGGCGAAGGAGATTGAGTGTCACATCGTCGGGCACTGCAATGTCGATCGTGGGGTCGTACATGCCGTCGCCGTCCGCGTCGGCAAAAACGAAGTCGCCGATGGCGAACGAGGCGATTCGAACGGTGACGTTGTTGGACCGCAGATACTGCTCGGACGGCAGGGTTTCTGAGTCGACACCGAACCGGTTGGTGTAGAGGTCACCTGGCTCGTTGTTGCGGGCTTCCATCGTGTAGACGATCTTCATTCCCTGCTCGGGATTTCCGTCGACCGCCAAGGAATAGTTCGACGTGAACTTCATGGCAGTGACCTCTGCAAACGAGGCCGGGCAAGCTCCGGAAACACCGCTGCTCTGCGTGAAGGCCGACACTCCGTCGTAGGTACACCACACGGTGGTGCCATCAATGGCGTTGGCATCAGGGTCGTGGGTGATCGTCGACGGGTCGTTCGAGGAGTACTCGAAAAGGCCGAGCTCGGGTCCGCTGGCGGGAGTCGAGTCGTCCAGCCAGGTCACCGAAGGCGGCCCAGCAATCTCGAACGTTCCGTTGAAGTCCGACTCAGGATCGCGTTCTGACAACGAACCCAACCCGTCGGCGTCATAGGAGAAGACGTCGATCAAGGTTGGCGGATCGATCTCGAACGTGCCGGAGAAGTTGGCAAAGCCGAGCGTGTAGACCTGATCGTCGTCCTGATCGTCAAGCGTGATGTCGACTTCCTTGGAGAGCTGAATCGATCCAGCCTGCTCGAGCGTGATCGTGTGCGAGTCCGAACGAACGCTGAGCGTCGTAACGACGTTGTCTGCTCGCATCTCCGCGTAGTTCACGACAGGAGTCCCGTTTTCGGCCAGCGGGTCTGAGTCGGTACAAACAACGATTCGAGGCACGACGACATTGGCCGGAAGGTCGCCGAGGAACCAGGTGAGGCGGGTGTAGCCGGGAGCAGCAGAACCATCGAGTGCCGTGTTCGGCTCGATGAGGCCGGCAGGAGTTCCACCGGGATAGTTGATGGTGCAGTCGGCGTTGTAGGTCGCCTCGGGCGGCAACACGTCAACGATCGTGACGTTGGTTGCCAGCGCACCGGAGATCGAGGATTGAACCGCGGGGATCAATTCCCACACGATTTCATTGCCGGCGAGCGTCGAGCCCGTCTCTCCCACATCGGTGACAGGAGTCAGGGTGTGCTTCTGGAGCCGAATCTGAGCTCGGGTTAGCGTGAGGCGATCGCCGTCGGAGTTCCCCGACTCAGGCGACGGCGTGTAGTTGCGAGCGGTCCAGTCGGGTGCCCATTCATCGGTACGAACGGCGCCAAAGTTGGCCAAGACCGTTCCGGTCGGGATCAGATCGCCTGCGTACGGCCCGCCGTAGAACGTATCTCGGGCCTGGAAGGGAATCTGGAACCGAGATTGCTCGCCGGGCTCCAGTGTGAAGGTCGCTGGGTCGGCGAAGCGGACACGCACCGCGTTGACGGCGGTGATGCCGGTGGTCGTTCCGTCGGTCACGGATGCGGGATCCGTCGACCAAGTGATAGCCGGATCGTCACACCGAACGGCAGCCTGGTTGGTCCAGGTTCCGTCGTAGCGATCAGTCAGCGGATTGATTGTTCCACTGGCGAGCGGATCGTCACCGGTGAGGTCGACGTAGGCGTACTCCACGACGAAGTTGTCCGGCCACGACGCAACATTGCTGGCAGAGCCGCTCTGATAGGTACCGACGTAGGCGTAGCCGCTCGACAATCCTCCGCCCAGATTCGAGCGATCCGTGAGAGTCATGACGGTGTTGTCGAACACGTCACACTGCATCATGTTTGACATGGGCTGGGTGCCGTTGTTCGCCAAGTTGATCAGCGACTGGAAGTACTGCGACGGTTCGATTTCCCCGCTGCCGCTATGCGAGCTCGTTTGGCCAGAAACGTAGCCATGTGAGGTGCCGTTGATGTTCAAGGTCCCGTTGCGCAAATACTTTGCCCAGCTTCCGGAGTTTCGCAGTTCGTAGGTGAAGGGGCCGACGATGTTGTTCGATCGGCTCCCATCCTCCATCAATGCGCCGTCGAAGCCCGGCTCGACACCGGGGTCACCGAAGTTCGAAGTGCCCGAAACGCCGATTGGATCAAAGCCACTCAGTTCGTTGTAGAGCTGGATGGATCCGTTGCCATTTCCGTCGGTGCCGTCCTCGGCATCAATCGCTCGGAACGGGATCCAAACCTGCACTCGATACCACGCAACATAGAACGGACCAGCGGAGAGATCCGTGCCATTGACGAGGTTTGTTGGGTAGCGAGAGCCGGACATGTCGATGCCATCGAGGGTGAACTCATACGCCGACGTCACGTCGCCGCTGACAGGCCGGTCATAGGCGCAGGTGCCCGAATCGATGACCTTCTGCCCGATCGGCCGGCTGGTGCTGTAGTAGGTCTCGACTCCGTACAGGGTCTCGCCCCAGCCACTCGGGTTCGGGCGACACTCGGTGACGTAGTGCTCCAGCGCATAGGGCGTCACGCCATCGTTGCCGAACGCCGTGATCGTGTCGGTAATCGTGATCGGTTGGGCCAGCGCTTCGATACCGGTCGCACGATCTGAGCCGATCGAGAACGTGAAGTACGTGATGTACCCAGGCTCCAGACCGAAGCCGACATCGCGATTTGTGACGTCTTGATTGTGGAAGCTCCACTTGGCCAGATCGAAGGCCGGCGCGGCCGAAATCCCGAAGGGGTCTCCAGCAGGCACCTCAGCGGGAACCGCGTTGGGTTCGCCATCACTACCCAGGGAGTAGACGCGCTGGTCGACCATGAACGACGACCCGTTGTGCGACTCGCCAGATGGCTTGATGACCGTCGAGAACGACTCCTGGAACCCCTCGGGGAACGACCCAAGGTTGCAGGTGAGCGTCACGACACCGGTGACTGGATCGGTATCGATCGATGAAATGGGATTGCTTCCACCAGAGCCCGACGGCGGCGCAATACAAACCACCGGAATGCTCTCGAAGGTGACCACTGCATCACCGATCGGCGTGATCGTCTGCTCAAAGATGACGTCAGTCAGGTCCGGAGCCCCAGGCTCGTAGTTGTCCGCAGTTACAGACCACACCGTGCTCAAGGTGTCTTGGGTCCGAATGACTCGGTTGTCGTCACCACAGTCTTCGCCTTCTGCCTGCTGGTCGAATTCGTCGACACAGGTTCCCGAGCTGTTGAAATCGCCGCCACCGTCGATGATGCCGGGACCGAAGTAGCCCAGACCGAGCTCTGGACGAGGTCGCACACCAGCGTCGACGCCTACGATGTCATCGGTTGCCCCGAGGATGATCGTGGGGCTGACACCTGACTTTTCGGCACCGAGGATCGGAGAGAAATCGTTGTCTGCCGTGGATGCCGACACCAGGAAGTTGGTCGGCGAGGTGACCTCGACCCGATATGAGCCGGGTGCCAGTCCCTCAAAGACATACAGACCATCGGCACCGGTCAGGACCGGACCAGCCACCACGAGATTCGTCGAGGTGTCACGGAGTTCGACCGTGACCCCGCCGAGCGGCCCCTCATCGACATCAAGAAGTCCGTCGGCATTCGTATCGCGCCACGTCGTGCCAGAAATGGCAGGAGCGATCGCAGCATCGGCTGGCGTGACCGCAACGCTCAAAAGACTCGCTGCGAAGATCAGGCACGCGAAGAACGCTCGGGTCAGTTTCATGTCCGACCATCGACATCTGCTACGACAAGCATGACCCATTTGTGCCAAACAGGCCCGAAAATGGCCTTTGCGGCTCACAAACGACCCCCCAATTCAGGGGTTTCTAGCAAATGATTCGAGGCGTGAAACGTGACCTCATGACCAGATTTGCTCTCGTCGGCGACCGGCGACGAGAGCTCAGGTCGTGGGCATCGCGCTGCCAGGATCAAGCTGCGGCGGCCATCGTCCCGGAACCGACCCGCTCGTGATGAGCTCACCAACCAACGGCTCCATCAGCGCGATGAGCCGCAGGGCAGCATCCGAACCGAGTTGAGTTCGGGGCGCTTCGGCAAGAAGATCGGTGTGGGCCTCAATGGTGGACCGAAGGTCCTGGCCAGCCGGTGTGAATGCACCGTCGGAGTCGAGAAGGCCACGATCAGCCAGACGATCTCCCGCGGCCGTCCACTCCTCTGGCGTCCAACCGCGAATCTTCTCGATGATGTCTCGATCACCGACACCTTTGGCCGCAAGCAGCACATGACATTCGATGCCGTCAATGGGCGCTGCGGCGAGCGCAATGTTGTGCCC
>CALHCB010000155.1 GCA_937930695.1 uncultured Acidimicrobiales bacterium
GTCGAGAAGTACTACCTCGATCACCTCTACACCGGCATGATCGCTGGCAGCACAAAGGGTGTTCTTGCCCGGGGCGCCTATTGGTTCAACCAGAACGTGCTCGATGCCTTCATCGACACCGTCGGCAAGTCCGCCGTCGGCAGCGGACGCTTCATCTATCGCTTCATTGACCAGGGCGCGATCGACGGTGCGGTCAACGCATCGGGTCAGACCGCCTCTGGGAGCGGCCAAATTCTCCGCCGGAGTCAGTCCGGCAAGATCCGACAGTACGCAACCCTGATGTTTGGCGCTGCCGCCCTTATGGCCGCAGTGTTCATCGTCGCCATCTGAGTAAAGGCCAATACGCCCATGGAAAACTCATTTCTCCAGGACTGGGGAATCACGATCATGGTCTTCCTGCCGCTTGTCGGCGCCCTGATCATGATGCTGACTCCCGCCAGTCAGGAAGAGAACCACAAGTCGATTGCGCTCGGCACCACGCTGGCCACAGCTGCCATCGGGTTCTGGATGTGCGTCGACTTCTGGCGCCTCGGAAAGTCGGAGTGGAACAACCTCCACTACGTGGTTGACAAGAACTGGATCTCTGTTGTCAATGCGCGTTACCTGGTCGGAGTTGACGGGATCTCGATCCCACTCATCGCTCTGACGCTGCTGGTGGTTCCGCTCGTGATGATCTATTCCTGGAATCACATTCCGAATCCGGGAAATCCCAAGGCGTTCCTGATGCTGATTCTCGTGCTGCACACCGGCATGCTCGGCAGCTTCGTTGCCCAGGATCTCGTGCTCTTCTTCGTGTTCTTCGAAGTCGTCCTTCTTCCGATGTACTTCATGATCGGTGTTTGGGGCGGCGAAGATCGCCTTTACGCCTCGATCAAGTTCTTCCTCTACACGCTCTTTGGCTCGGCCCTCATGCTGGTCAGCTTCTTGGCGCTGTATTGGTCCACTGGTTCGGACACGTTCATCATGAGCGAGTTGGCTGAGCGGGTGCAGACCCAAGACATCAAGCTCGGCACACAGGTGCTGATCTTTGGTGGCATGTTCATGGGCTTTGGCATCAAGGTCCCGATGTTTCCCTTCCATACCTGGCTCCCGGACGCCCACACCCAGGCTCCGACACAGGGCTCGGTCATTCTGGCTGCTGTGTTGTTGAAGCTCGGTACGTACGGCTTCATCCGCATCGCCATTCAGATCCTCCCTGAGGCCGCGATCGAGTGGGCTCCCTGGATCGGACTGTTGGCCGTGATCGGCATCATTTACGGATCGCTTGGTTGTTTGGCTCAGACCGACATGAAGCGACTCATCGCCTTCTCTTCGGTTGCCCACATGGGTTACGTGATGCTTGGCATCGCCACGTTGACCGACTTCGGCATGAACGCAGCCATCTTCGGCATGGTCGCTCACGGTCTGATCACCGGAATGCTCTTCTTCATCGCTGGTTCGGTGAAGGATCGCTTCCATACTCTGGAGATCAAGCGCCTCGGGGGCCTCCTGATACAGGCGCCTCGCATGGGTTGGATCCTCGGCTTTTGCACCATGGCATCGCTCGGCCTTCCCGGCCTCGCGGGATTCTGGGGCGAGTTCCCCGCAATCTTGGCTGCCTACCAACCCGCTCCTGGCATCTCGACCTCGCTGTTCCGGGTCTACATGGTGGTCGCGGCCATCGGAACCGTGCTGGCCGCTGGCTATCTCTTGTGGCTCCTCCAGCGGACTGCCTTCGGCACCCCGTCAGAAGAGTTCGAGGACGATCCAGAGATCCACGACATGGTCTTCACCGAGTACGTGGCGTGGGTTCCCCTGCTGATTCTGATCGTGCTCTTCGGCTTCTTGCCTCACCTCATCTTCGACCTCACCGACGGAACGGTTTCGGACTTCGCCGATGCCGTTGCGGCGCTCGGGAAGTAAGCCACGATGTTCGCCGTCCTCTCGACCATGTTGGCTGCCGCCATAGAGCGGCCCGACATCGACTGGCACGCCGTATTGCCAGAGCTGTTGCTCTTGGGCGGCGGCGCACTCGTCACCGTCATCGATCTCGTCTTCTTGGAGCGGGCTCGCAAGATCATGCCAACGCTCACGAGCTTGGTTTTTCTCGTTGCGCTCATCCCGGTGCTCACGCTGTGGGAGGCAGGGGACAACCTGCCACGAGTCATGTGGGACGGCGCCTATGTCGTCGACAACTACAGCCTGGTTCTCAAGGGTCTGTTTTTGCTGTCGGGTTATGTGATCGTTCTTCTCTCAACGAACTACATGAGCGAGGGCGACTACTACGACTCGGAGTACTACCAGCTGATCTCGGCATCGGTCCTTGGCATGTTGGTCATGACTTCTGCTCGTGACCTCGTCAGCATCTTTGTTGCGCTCGAGCTCGTATCCATTCCGGCCTATCTCATGGCAGCGTGGCGCAAGCGAGATCTCAAGTCGAATGAGGCGGGTCTCAAGTACATGCTCATGGGGGTCTTCGCCTCGGCGATTCTCCTCTACGGCATGTCGCTGCTCTATGGATTGGCAGGCAGCACCAAGCTCGCCGACATTGCCACGGCGATCGATATTGGCGAATCGAAACCGATCATCACGCTCGGCATTGTCTTCACGATCATCGGCTTTGGCTTCAAGGTCTCGGCGGTTCCCTTCCATACGTGGGCTCCGGATACGTATGAGGGCGCACCAACACCGCTCACGGCCTTCCTTGCTGTGGCGTCGAAGGCTGCGGGTTTCGTCGCTCTTCTCAACGTGATCATCATTGGCTTCCCGACACAGGCCGAAGTGGTCGAACCCTTCATGTGGGTGCTGGCTGCGATCACCATGACGGTCGGCAATCTCATCGCACTGCGTCAGACCAACCTGGTTCGGATGCTTGCCTACTCCGGTGTGGCTCAAGCCGGCTACATGCTGGCTCCGTTGGCCGTCTTTTCGGGAAATGCCGATCGGGCCACCTCTGCGGTCGTCACCTACCTTGTCATCTACGCCGCGATGAACCTCGGTGCGTTTGCCGTCGTCATTATCGCCGCCCGCAAGACGCAGTCCGGTGAGATCTCGAGCTACGGCGGCATGTTCAACTACGCCCCAGGCTTGACCCTGGCCATGACCTTTTTCTTGTTCTCGTTGGCCGGTATTCCTCCGGTTGGTGGCTGGTGGGCCAAGTTCGAGGTCTTCCGGGTTCTCACCGACGGCAACCGAGCAAGCGGTATCGCCCTTGCGGTGGTCGCGGCGGTCAACTCGGTGGTCGCGGCGTTCTACTATCTCAACATCGCCAAGCAGATGTGGTTCATGCCTGCGCCGGATGGCGACAACTCCCGTATCGTTATCCCGCCGTCGCTGATTGCAGCGGTAGGGCTCACGCTTGCGGTCACCATTGCGACAGGTGTGCTTCCGGGTCTGGTCAGCGACATGACGGACTTCGTGAATGTTGCACTGCCGTAGGCAGCGAGAGGTTTGCCGTAGGCAGCGATCGGGGTTGTTCGTGTGAGCAATCTCGAGGAGATCGGCGAGCAAGACAATTGGCGGTGCTGGCTCTGTGATGAACGGGTAGATCCCGATCTGTCGACAAACGACGATCGCGGTCCGAGTATTGATAGCCGCATCACCAAACGCAAGGCCAAGAACAAGAGCAAGGCGGCAAGCCCGGAGTCGACCCGAGAGCGTTTGGCCCACCGGTCCTGTAATACCGGTAAGGGCGGTGTTGAGGCTGTGGTGGATTGGGCGGAGCACCTCTTCGTTGTCGATCCGGCACCGATTCTGCCCACCGTCGAGCGGTTGGCTCGCAAGGGGGGACGAGAGGCGATGGCTCGTTGCCCCACCCAACAAGATGCCGACGACGCAGCGGGGTGGCTTGTCGACCGGATCTCGCGTTTGTATCCAAGCCTTCGGGTCGAGGCCGACACCGAACCTGGTGGCGGCCAGTTCGTGTTGGTGCTGCGGGCGATCTAGCTCGTCGCCGGGTCCAGGCTTGCCATGGCTGCGGCGACAGCCATAGCGGGAGAACTGAGAACCCGATCGGGTTGGGCTACTCGTTCACCGGCGGGCGCCATCGATGCTTGGGCGATCATGATCACGTCGATGTCTTGCCCGATCGCGTCGATTTCCAAGGCGATGTTGTCGAGATACCCGTCAATGTCATTGGATTCGAAGAGGGGCCACGCATCTGGGCAGAACCTTTCGATGAAGGTGGGGTTCGTGCCTGCCCTGGCGGCTTCTTCGCCCAAGAGCTCGAGTGCGGGGGCCGAGGCGGAGTCGACGGCTGTCACGACCGCGATCGACCCACTGCCGGCTCGTCGGACGGCCTCTGTGGCGAGTGGTCGATCAATTCTGATGACCTGTGGAGCGCTTTTGGAGATCGTCCGCTCGGCGGGACCAGAGATCGTGCTGCAGGTGCAAACGATGATGTCGACGTCCGCGGCCGCAACGTCGAGTAGCGCGGCCCGAAGCTCCTCTAGTAACTGGGGGGTGAGTCCTTCGGTGCGAGCCCTCGCCAGCAGGTCAGGACGTACGATGTGGGCGCCCTCAACGGGGGAGGCAGCCGTGGAATTGGCGTCCAGCGCTGCGAGGAGCGCATCGAAGGTGGCGACGTGAACCTCAGCGGTGTGGAGAAATCCGATTCTGGGCATGGGGAGAACCTACTGTGGGTCATGTGGGCGGCTCTCGACATTTCTTGGTGAGCTGTCCCCCGCAGTCGATCGCTCGTGCGTGTGACGTGTATGGCAACGACGTTCAGACCCACAGGGTCCCGCGAGGTCGCCGATGTCTGTGCAGAGGTTCGCGTGCAGGATGATCCGGCGAACGAGCCGCGCCTGTCGGTCGGTCTCGATTTCGATTCGTACTACCGAGCTGACTACCACCGACTTGTTGGATTGGCGTTCGTGCTCACGGGTTCGTCGTCGTTGGCGGAAGATGTCTGCCAGGATGCGCTGACTGAAGCGCATCGACGTTGGGCCGTTGTCAGCCGCTATGACGATCCGGGAGCCTGGGTCCGTCGGGTCATGGTCAACAAATCTCGATCGCGCTTCCGGAAGTTGACGTCAGAAACCAAGGCGCTCACCCGGATTGGCTCTCGTCGTCTCGAACCGTTGCAGCCCGAGGAACGGTCCCTCGACGTGTGGGATGCCGTCCGCAGCTTGCCAAAGCGCCAGGCTCAAGCCATCGCCCTCTTCTATTGGGAGGATCGTTCCCAAGCACAGATTGCGGAGATCCTGCAGTGCAGCGAAGAGACGGTCAAGACCCACCTCAAACGAGGGCGGGTCGCCCTCGCAGATCGCCTGACGCCCACCGAGGAGGCCGACCGTGGCTGACAACGAAGACTTCGTGGAGGCTGCTCTGCACCGGGCGGGCGAAGACGTGTTTGGCGAGGTCTCGTCCCGTGGTGTGCCCGACTTCTCGCCGAATCGCCGCACTGGTCCCGCCGTGCTCGGGATGTTGGCGGTTCTCCTCGTCGGAGCGGGAGCCTTTTTCGCCGTGCGAGATGGATCTGCACGGACTGTTGTGGAGACCGAACCGATTGGGGTTACCGCTACCGATCCTGGTCCTTTTGATGAGGGACGTACTGAAAACAGCACAGAAGACAGCACAGAAGACAGCACAGAAGACAGCACAGAAGAGAGCACGAGCACTGAAGACAGCACTGAAGACAGCACTGAAGACAGCACAGAATCTGGCGTCTCGAGTGACGACATGTTCGACTCGCTGGTGAGGACCGTCGATGTCCGAATCCCGAACACCCTCGATCGTCCAGCGGTTGGGGAGGTCGTCGTTGATCCTGCGTTCGGCACCTCGGTGCGTCGTCTTACCGACGTGGGAGTCGGCGAGGCCGTCACGCCGGTCCAATCGCCAGCAAGTGCCTTCAACGCCGATGCCAGTTTGCTGTTGTTGTATCGCCAGGGGGCGGGTCACGAGTTGTACGACGTTGAGACCGCCGAGTCGTTGGGCTTGCTCGGTATCGAGCCGAGCGACATCGAGCAGGTGTATTGGAGCCCGGTTGATCCCGAGGTGCTGTTCTTTGCCCGAGACCTCGATCTGATCAGTTTCAATACAACGACGAGAACGTCGACGGTTCTTGACACCATCGATCCGTGCTCGGGCGGTTTGGCCATCACGAGTCCTCTGTCGTGGGATGGCGACACGATTGCGGCCCGTTGCACGCTCCAGGACGTCGGGTATCTCCTGATTGTTCATCAGATCAGTGGCGGAACCGAAGCCACGGTGCGGTGGGCAGAGTTCGGAGATCTGTATGTCTCTCCTGATGGAGATCGATTCGTGTTCGTCGATGCTCGATCCGGTGAGGCCGAGGTACTCAATGAGTATCTACAGCCATTGGGAATCTTCTTCCCGACCGATGGGTCGAACGCGATGACTCGTGACGCGCTGGACGAGGAGTGGTTTGTCAGTTCGTCCTTCGATGGGGATTCGAGTGGATCGGTTGTGAGAGTGCGCCTGGATGATGGTGAGCGAGAGACTGCGATCGGACTCCTCACCGGCTATCCGTATCCGCCAGGCGGCACGCGCCTGGGAGTCGTACCTGCTCCGTTCGTTGCGGTGAGCGCCCCAGGCATCGAGGATCTCGACCAATGGGATGTCCTCGACGGTGAGGTTCTCCTGATGGATGGGCGGGGGGCCTCTCCGATCACGTATCGAATCGCTCACAACCGCGTTTCACCATCGACGGACTATTTCCACTCGTCGTTCGTGGCGGTCAGTCATGGGGGTTGTCGCATCGCCTTCTCCAGCGACTGGGGGACCGGGGACCGGGCCGACACCTACGTTGTCGATCTAGGACCGTGCTCATCCGGAACCAGGTAGCGCTGGCTAGTTTGCGAGTGTGATGCGCCACCGTGACAAGCCTGAAGACGTGCGCGTCGAGGTCGCTGACGTCGAGAGCCAAGCGACGATCGATGCCTTGGCTGAGTTGCGGGCCGCTTGGGCCATCGAGAGCGGCCGTGCCCGCGATGAGGGATACGAGTCACGGTTTCTGGCTTGGTTCGCACGGGAGAAGTCGCGTCGGGAGTTCTTCGTCGCTCGTGATGCTGCTGGCGCGCCGGTCGGCATGGTGAATCTTGTGCTCTTCGAGAGAATGCCGACGCCAGGACGTGAAGGTGGCGGATGGGGGTATCTCTCCAACATGTTCGTGGCGGAGCCGCATCGCGATGCTGGAGTTGGCGCGACGATGATGTCGGAACTCCTTCGACGTGCTGAAGTGCTCGGCTTGGAACGAATTGTCTTGAATCCAACCGAGCGGGCCATCCCGTTCTACGAACGCCACGGATTTCGCGGGAACAACGAACTGATGGTCCGCTAGTGGAACGCTTTGATGACTACATGGAGCGTTGTCTCTACGGCCCAGAAGGCTTTTACAGCTCGGGAACGGGCATCGCTGGGCGAGGTGGAGATTTCATTACGAGTCCAGAGGTGGGGCCACTGTTCGGAGTGCTGCTCGGTCGTTGGCTCGACGGTGTGTGGAATGAGGCAGGTCGACCGAATCCGTTTCCGGTGCTCGACGTTGGTACAGGGCCAGGCACCCTTCTACGTGGCCTGAAGCTGGCCGAACCGGAGTGTTCCGCGGCGTGGGACCTCATTGGGATCGACCGCTCGGTCGACTCCGTGAAAGAGGACGACGGGATTCGAATCCAACCGGAGATGCCGTCGTCGCTCGACAACTCGGTCGTTCTCGCCAACGAACTCCTCGACAACCTGCCGTTTCGGATCGTGCACCGATCAAGTGCTGGTTGGAGCGAGTCGTTCGTCTCCGATGGTCAGTTCATCGAACAGCCGATCGATGATCCGGGTCTTTCCATCGACCCAGGAACATCCGCTCCGCTCTTGAGGAACGCCCACGACTGGGTGGCATCCATCTTGGAGCGCAAACCGTTGCGTCTTTTGTCGCTCGACTACGGGACAGCGACCACTGCTGAGCTAGCCGAGCGCGGTGGTTGGTTGCGAACCTATCGTTCACATTCGCGGGGCGATGACCCGCTCGCCGATCCCGGCGCGTGGGACATCACCACCGATGTTGCGACCGATCAGCTGCCCGGATCTCCGCTCGTTCGAGTGCAGTCGGAGTTCCTCCACGACCTCGGGATCGACGAACTCGTTGCTGAAGGTCGGGCCCGCTGGACGGAGAAGGCGAGCGCGCCAGACATGGATGCTTTTCGCATGCGCTCTCGCATTGGAGAGGCCGAAGCGCTCGTCGATCCCGCCGGACTTGGTTCGTGGATCGTTCTGGAGTGGCGACAGATGACACCGACGACTGATCCCTCGGTAGCCTGACCATCTCATGACCTCGGTGACACAGCGAGAAGGCCTGAGTCGGGCGAAGATCGCTGAGGCGGCCCTCGCCATGACCGATGACGTTGGTCTCGCAGGGCTCTCGATGCGCAAGCTTGGCGCCTCCCTCGGGGTGGAAGCCATGTCGCTCTATCACTACGTCCAGAACAAGGACGATCTTCTCGACGCGGTGTTGGAGCGGCTCTATCTCGAGATCGAACTGCCTCACGACACTCCAGAGTCAGACTGGGAAACTGCCATTCGGCGGGGGCTTCGGGCTTTCCACGATGTGCTCATCGGGCATCCAGCGGCCAAGGAACTCTTCTCGCTCCGCCCCGCGCCAACCCTCGAGGCCTTCGAAGTATTGACTTGGTCCCATGGGCGATTTGCTGCGGTCGGTCTCGATCTCGCCGAGGCAAACCAGGCATTGCACTTCGCTGTGTCGTTCGTGATGGGATTTGCAGCCACTGAAATGGGATCGATGGCCGTGGTTCGGTCAGGTGCCGGTCTGGATCCAGACAATGCTCCGACCGCGCAACAAGCCGATGCGTTGCGCATGATGCAAGACGCAACGACCGAAGAGATGTTCGAGTCCGGGCTCGCTGCAGTGGTTGCTGGTCTGCGCTCGCTGTACAACCTGCCCTAGTGGGCCGCGAGGCTTTCGTCAGTCTCCGACAGGGATGAGTGCACCGTCTTCGATGTCGAAGTAGGCGAGCTGGGACGGTGTGTCTTCATCTGTGGATGAACCGAACGCCAGCCAAAGGGGGTCGACTGGGTCGTCATGGACGATTCGGTAGAGGTCACGAACCTGCGCGTTGTAGAACCCCCAGGCCACACCGCCGGCAGTGTTCGGCGGCGCAATGCGAACGCCTGATTCGCCGGTGGTGTCATTTGGGCTCCAGGAGAGCGTGCCGAGGGCGGTGCGTGCGTCTCGGTGATCATCCGCGGCTCGCACATAATCGGTGAGGTCAACCTGGATGCCAACAGCCAGCAGGAGGGCAGCCGCACTCATTGCTGGTCGAACAACCGGTGAGTCTGTGATGCGCCAAGCGAAGGCTGCGGTCGAGCCGAGGATGAGGGATGTTCCCAGGGATGGGAAGTAGTGAGCTCGGTCGAGCACTCCCGCGGATTGGATGTTGAATCCGGCGGCAATGAAGGGAGCGAGGCCTGCCGCCGCGATTACGACACCGGCCAGTACCGACGAGGCCTCCGGCGTGCCGTGCGCCCTGCGACTCAGAACTGTCCACGCAGCCCACAGGACAGTCCCGATCACCAGGACAGTCCCGACTTGGTCGAGGGGAACCGGGAACAGCCCCCGAAGGTGTGAGGGGACTGCGTCGACCGGGTTGGCGAAGAACGTGGATGCCGGAGCCCGAGGCGAGCGGCTGGTGAGAACCAGAGCGGTGCCCCCGTACAGGCTCAGTACTCCCGCGGGAATGATGACTCGGCCCTTCAGAGTTGAGGAAGTGAACGCCATGACGGCGACAAGTAGGCCAGCCAAACCGATCGTTGCCTCGTAGGTGATGACCGACAGGAACGACAAGGCCGTGACGCCGAGCCAGCTTGGGAGCCGGTGATCGGGCGCCTCGGCGCCGGCAAGCCTGCCGGAACGACTGTGTTGTACTGAGCGGATAGCGATGAGTGCCGCTCCGAGCAGCAGACACATGGCGACGTGGTTGGGAAGCGTCGAGGTCCAGAACCTGAGTGAGCCTCGGTTCGGCAGCACGACGAATGCTGCAATGGAACCCAGTGCGATCGGCCGGGAGACTACCGATCGAAGGAGGCGCCAGAACAACATGGCGGTTGCCCCGTTTCCGATCGCGAGCACGACGAGATGGAGAGCGGGGCGGTTGCCAAGCAGAGTGAATTGGAGACCGTGAATCAATCCTTGGCCGGGTCGGTAGCCCATTTCGTCGATGAACCCGCCGAACCCTTCGAAACGGGCTCGTGCCGCAAACTCGATGTCGTCGAGCAGCAGCTCCGGACTGAGGAGCGCCGCGATCAGCGTGGGAAGGGCTGCAAGGAGGGCGACGACCCAACTGATTGCGGCGTCAGAGAGCCCAGGGGATCGGCCCTGAACGAGAGCCTCATCATCTGTGAGGGCACCACCGTGGCGCGACATCGTGGCAGTCACCTTGTCTCAGATCGGCCGGGGGAGTGGCGAGTTGATGAAGGACCGTCGGCGGGTTGTTCGCACAACGTGACCGCTCGGCCCTATGTGGCTACGGTTTGACCTCGAGAAGCCTTCCAAAAGGGGAATGTTGATGTCGGAGCCAGCAATCGAGGTCTATGAGGTCGAGGATCGGACCTTTCCGCCTCCTCCCGCATTCACCGCTCAGGCGAATACCACTGATTCGTCCCTGTATGACGAAGCCAACGCTGACTACGAGGCCTTCTGGGCTCGCCAGGCCCGTGAGCTTCTGACGTGGAACACCGACTTCTCCACGACGCTGGAGTGGGAACTTCCCTTCGCCAAGTGGTTCGTTGGCGGCGAGCTCAATGTCTCCTACAACTGTCTTGACCGGCACGTCGAGGCGGGCCGAGGTGACAAGGTTGCCTTCCATTGGGAGGGTGAGCCGGGTGACAAAATCACCCTGACCTATGACCAACTGCTCACCGAGGTCAAGAAGTTCTCCAACGTGTTGAAGAGCTTTGGGCTTGAGAAGGGCGACCGGGTTGCCATCTACATGCCGATGATCCTCGAGCTCCCGATCGCCATGCTGGCCTGCACCAGGATCGGTGTCGCGCACTCGGTGATCTTCGGTGGATTCTCCGCGGATGCCATCGTTGATCGTTGTATCGACGCTGAGGCGAGGCTGATCATCACCGCTGATGCTGGCTATCGCCGAGGTGCGGCTGCGCCCCTGAAGCCCACGGTCGATCAGGCAATGGAGATTGGTGCGCCATCAGTCGAGAACATCGTCGTGGTTGATCGCTGCGGAACCGACCCGGCGATGGTCGATGGACGAGATCACTGGTGGCACGACCTGATGGCCGAAGCCTCAGACAATTCTCCCGCCGAACCCATGGACTCCGAGCAGTTGCTCTATCTGCTCTATACCTCCGGAACCACGGCGAAGCCCAAGGGCATCATGCACACGACCGGTGGCTACCTCACCCAGGTGGCATTCACACA
The DNA here is from genome assembly GCA_937930695.1 of uncultured Acidimicrobiales bacterium. Classification (GTDB taxonomy): domain Bacteria; phylum Actinomycetota; class Acidimicrobiia; order Acidimicrobiales; family SZUA-35; genus CALEWY01. Next base: position 11,384 of record CALHCB010000155.1, read on the forward strand.
CAAGTACGTCTTCGACCTGAAACCCGAGACCGACATCTACTGGTGTGCGGCCGACATCGGTTGGGTCACCGGTCACAGCTACATCGTGTACGGGCCGTTGGCGAACGGCTGCACCTCGGTGATGTATGAAGGAACGCCAGACACGCCAGGTAAAGATCGACTCTGGGACATCATCGAGCGCTACGGCGTCACCCAGCTGTACACGGCGCCGACGGCAATTCGGATGTTCATGAAATGGGGGGCCGAGGAGCCTCAGAAGCATGATCTGTCCACGCTCCGGGTGCTCGGCACCGTGGGTGAACCCATCAACCCCGAAGCCTGGATGTGGTACCACGAGCACATCGGCGGCGAGGAGCGTCCGATCGTCGACACCTGGTGGCAGACCGAAACGGGCGGCAACATGATTACGCCGCTTCCCGGCGTCACCACGACAAAGCCGGGATCTGCCTGTCACCCGATTCCTGGGGTGTTCGCCGAACTTGTCGACGACAACGGCGAGGTGGTCACCAATGGCGGCGGGTACCTCACCATCTCAAAGCCATGGCCTTCCATGCTGCGAGGAATTTGGGGCGACGAAGAGCGCTACCGCGAGACCTACTGGAGCACCTACGAAGGCCGCTACTTCGCCGGAGATGGGGCCAAGCTCGACGACGATGGCTATCTCTGGTTGCTTGGTCGAGTCGATGACGTGATGAACGTTTCGGGTCACCGGATCTCGACGACTGAAGTGGAGTCAGCGCTTGTGGACCATCCGGCTGTTGCTGAGGCTGCTGTAGTTGGCGGCACGGATGAGATCACGGGCCAAGCCATCATCGGCTACGTCATCCTTCGGGGAACGCATGAGGCCAGCCAGGAGCTTGGCGACGAGATTCGCGAACACGTGGGCGTCAAGCTCGGCAAGATCGCCCGTCCCAAGACCGTGATCATTGTCCCCGACCTGCCAAAGACACGTTCTGGAAAGATCATGCGGCGTCTGCTTCGAGACGTCGCCGACGGTCGATCCCTCGGAGACACCACAACGTTGGCCGATCCAGGAGTCGTCTCCGAAATCGCAGCTAAGGCAGCGGAAAGCGACGAGGACTAGTTCACTCTGGCCCGGTTTGGCTCTTGGCCCACGTGGTATTGGCGCGACGAACAAACTCCCGCGTCGAATGGCGCGGGCGACCCCACTCTGACGCTGTGCGTCGACATTGATGGTGTCCTTGCCGACGCCCGCCACCGGCAGCACTATCTGCAAAGCCGGTGGCAGGACTGGGACAGCTTCTTCCTCGCTGCGAGTGAGGATGAGACGATCCCAGAACAGGTTGAGTTTCTCGACAAGGTTCCCGACGAACATCTCATCGCCCTCGTGACATCGCGGCCGGATTGGGTCGATGAAATCACGATGAACTGGCTCGAGGCCAAGAGCATCCGTTGGGACCTGTTGATCATGCGCTCGACGGGTGACTACGGGAAGGCCTCAGAGATGAAGACGCTCGCTGTTCGCCAGCTCAGAGAGGCAGGATTCGAGCCGATCCTGGCGATCGACGATCATCCTCGAAACATCGCCGCCTATACGAAGCTGGGCATCGAGACCGTCTATATCGAGTCGGGCTACCACTGAGTCCGCAAGCGATTGGCGGGTCAACGGTAGGTGAGGTCAACTGTTGAAGGAATCTGAGGAGATGGCTGGATGTCTGAAACAATCGCAACCAACGGTGGCCTGAGCGTCGACTCCCAGCTCCACGCCTTTTTGGTTGACGAAGCGTTGCCGGGGACCGGTATTGATCCTGACGAGTTCTTTGTCGGACTGGGTGATCTCATCAACGGGTTTGGCCCCCGGAATCGAGAGTTGCTGGAGCGCCGGAGTGAACTTCAGGCCGCCATCGACGCCTGGCATCGAGAGCATCGCGGCGCGCCCCACGATGGGGGAGAGTATCGAGCGTTTCTCGAAGAGATCGGCTATCTCGAACCAACGGGTCCGGACTTCACAATTTCTACCGAAAACGTCGATCCCGAAATCGCCGCACTTCCCGGGGCGCAGCTCGTCGTGCCGATCACCAACGCCCGCTATGCACTCAACGCGGCAAACGCCCGTTGGGGTTCGTTGTACGACGCGTTGTACGGAACCGACGTGCTGGGAGATCTCCCCGAGCCTGGGCCCTATGACCAGGCTCGTGGCGACCGGGTGATCGCGTGGGCCAGGGCGCTTCTCGACGACATCGTGCCCTTGGCCACCGGATCTCACGCCGATGCCGTCGAATACCTCGTGGCAGATCGAAACCTCGTCGTTCGGCGAACGGACGGTTCGACGACGGGTCTCGATGATCCTGCCCAATTTGGCGGGCACATCGGCGATGTCGACGCTCCGTCGTCGGTCTTCCTCGTGAACAACGGGTTGCACATCGAACTACCGATCGATCGCAGTCATTCTGTTGGAGCAACCGACCCTGCGGGACTCACTGATGTTGTGCTCGAGGCCGCCATCAGCACGATCATGGATTGCGAGGATTCCGTCGCGGCAGTTGACGGCGAAGACAAGACCGTGGCGTATCGCAACTGGCTCGGACTCATGCGGGGCGACCTCACTGAGAAGGTTGAGAAGAACGGAACCTCGTTTGTCCGTGCCCTCGCTGAGGACCGTTCGTTCACAGGTGTCGACGGGTCACCCGTCACCCTGTCCGGCCGCTCGCTCATGTTGATTCGCAACGTTGGCCATCTCATGACGACACCTGCGGTGTTCGATGAACATGGCAATGAGGCACCCGAGGGCCTCCTTGATGCGATGGTGAGCGCGTTGTGTGCCATGCACGATCTGCGTCAGAAGGGCGTTGGCAACTCTCGTGCTGGTTCGGTCTACATCGTGAAGCCGAAGATGCATGGGCCACAAGAGGTGGCGTTCACGAACGACATCTTCACGCACGTCGAAGCGACGCTCGGTCTCCCAGCCAACACGATCAAGATCGGCGTCATGGATGAGGAGCGTCGAACAACGCTCAACCTCGCAGAGTGCATTCGAGCGGCTTCGGCCCGCATTGCCTTCATCAACACTGGGTTTCTTGATCGAACAGGCGACGAGATCCATACGTCGATGGAAGCTGGCCCCATGGTGCCAAAGACGACGATGAAGTCGCAGGGCTGGATTGGTGCCTACGAGAACTGGAACGTCGACACCGGTTTGGCCTGCGGGCTTCGCGGCAAGGCGCAGATCGGAAAGGGAATGTGGGCTGCGCCTGATCGGATGGCGGCCATGATCGACGAGAAGATCGGTCACCCACGCGCGGGAGCGAATTGCGCCTGGGTCCCCTCACCGACCGCTGCCACCCTTCACGCCACTCACTATCATCGCGTCGACGTGCTGGCGCGCCAGCAAGAGTTGGTGGATCAGCTCAGCGACTCGGGGCCTCGAGCGACCATCGACGATCTTCTTGCGATTCCCCTTGCGGGCGACTTGTCCGATCTGAACGATGATGAGATCCAGGCGGAGCTCGACAACAACGCCCAGGGCATTCTTGGTTACGTCGTGCGCTGGGTCGACCAAGGAGTTGGCTGTTCGAAGGTGCCCGACATCAACGATGTGGGCCTGATGGAGGACCGGGCCACCTGCAGGATCTCGTCACAACACATGGCGAACTGGTTGCATCACGGAGTGATCGACGCTGATCGGGTGAAGGCGACGATGCAAAAGATGGCGGCAGTCGTCGACCGCCAGAACGCTGACGACAACGCGTACACGCCGATGGCTCCTGGCTTTGATGGTTCAGCATTCAAAGCTGCATGCGACCTGGTCTTGAGTGGGACCGAGCAACCATCGGGCTACACCGAGCCGATTCTGCACCGCCGGCGACTCGAACTGAAGAAGCACACGGCCCAGACATGACCACTGCAACGAGGACAGCTTCATGAGCACCATCACTATCGACCGAGCACGTTCGATCATCGCTGGCGCGCTGGCGCACGGTCACGAGGCCGGCATGAACGCGCTGTGTGTCGCCGTTCTGGATGCCGGCGGCCATCTGATCGCCTTCGAACGTGAGGATGGGGTGGCCAATCGTCGGTTCGATGTTGCGCACGGGAAGGCCTACGGCGCGATCTCGATCGGCATCAACTCTCGTCAATTGGGAGAGGCGGCGATCGATCGCCCGCACTTCGTCAACGGTCTCACCAACGCAATTGGTGGTGCACTTGTGCCGGTTCCTGGTGGTGTGATCGTCATTGACCCCGATGGTCGCTCGATCGGCGCGGTTGGAGTCTCCGGAGATACTTCGGACAATGATGAGGCTGCTGCGCTCGTCGGTATCGCGGCCGCCGGTCTGACGGCCAAGGGATAAACATGCTGGCTGGAATGCGCAATCGATTCTCTCGGCGAACCGAAACCAGCGGCGATCCGTTCGTCGACGCGTTGCGGGGCGCGTTGTCGCCGGAGCGGGTCAAGTTCGACGGAGCGCACCGTTCTCTCCACAGCCACGATGCGTCGGTATTCGACGGAGGCAATTCGGGCCCGGTGGTCTACCCAGAGACAACCGCTGAGGTCCAGGCCGTGGTTCGGTTGGCAAATGACTATGACCGCAATGTCGTTCCACGCGGGGCGGGCACGGGGCTTGCCGGTGGCGCCATTCCGCTCGGTGCCCCGGTCGTCGTCGCAGTGACGCGCATGAACGCAGTGCTGGAAATCGATCCGATCAACATGGTGGCGTGGGTCGAGCCGGGCGTGATCAACCTGGACTTGACCAAACATCTCCAGCCGTTCGGTTTTCACTTCGCCCCCGACCCGTCGAGCCAGCAGGTGTGCACGATCGGCGGCAACGTCGCCAACAACTCAGGTGGTCCACACTGTCTGGCCTACGGCGTCACCAACGCGCATGTCGTCGCTCTGGAAGTGGTGTTGCCATCCGGAGACGTCGTGATGTTGGGTGGTCTGGAAGCAGAACCACAAGGCCTTGACCTTCGAGGTGTGTTTGTCGGCAGCGAAGGAACATTGGGGATCACGACGCGAGTCGCGGTGCGGCTGACCAAAAATCGACCTGAGGTCCGAACCCTGCTGCTCTCTTTCGCGACCGTGAGCGACGCAGCGAACACCGTGAGCGGAGTGATCGCCGCTGGCATCGTTCCCGCGGCGATGGAGGTCATGGATCAGCGCATCACCCAGGCTGTCGAAAACTATGTGGGGGCGGGGTATCCGCTCGACGCGGCAGCCGTCCTCCTTGCTGAGGTCGACGGATTGGCCGATGGCGTCGACATCGATGCCGACCGAATCGCAGAGATCGGCCGAGCCAATGGCGCAACCGCCGTCCGGCTTGCCGAGTCCGACCAAGAGCGAGCGCTGTTGTGGAAGGGCCGCAAGACGGCCTTCGGAGCCATCGCTCAGATTGCCCCTGACTACTACCTGCACGACACGGTGGTGCCTCGCTCTGCGCTGGCTGGGGTGCTCGAAGAGATCTACGCAATCGCCGATCGCCACGATTTGTTGATCATGAACGTCTTTCACGCGGGCGACGGCAACCTGCATCCGCTGATCATCTTTGATGCCAGGCACGAGGGTGTTCTGGACCGTGTTCACGCAGCGGGCGCCGACATCATCACCGCATCCTTGGACGCAGGCGGAGTGTTGTCGGGAGAGCACGGCATTGGCGTCGAGAAACAGCAGTACATGGAGCGCATGTTCTCCGCTGACGATCTCGACCATCAGAATCGGCTGCGGCAGGGTTTCGATCCCGGCTGTCGAACGAATCCGGGAAAGGTCATTCCGTCCGGTCATAGCTGTGCGGACATTCAAAGCCTGCGGGCTGTCCCGAACGAGGTGTGGGGATGACCGACTCGACCACCTCGCCGCTCCTGGTCTCGACAGACCCGGTCCTCGCCGAGTTTGCCGAGGATGTCGGGACGAGTGAACCGGTCGCCGTTGCTGGTGGGCGAACCCGTTGGGAACTCGGTGGCGCGTTGGGTCCTGGAACCAGGATCGTCACGGCTCCCTCGGGGATCGTCGACTATCAGCCCGAGGAAATGACCGTTCGCGTTCGAGCAGGAACGAGTGTGGCTGAACTGCACGATGAGCTGGCGGCGAAGGGTCAACGGACTGGTCTTCCCGAACGTGGAGGCACGATTGGCGGAGCGCTCGTGGTTGGCGAGAACGACTATCGGTGTCTTGGCCGGGGGCGACTCCGAGAAACGCTTCTTCAAGTTCGCTACGTCTCGGCCGAGGGCCTGATGGTGAACAGCGGCGGTCCAACCGTCAAGAACGTCTCGGGCTTCGATCTGCCCCGACTCATGGTTGGTAGTTTGGGAACGCTCGGGTTGATCGCTGAGGTGATTCTTCGTACCAATCCCATTCCTGCGGTGTCTCGCTGGTTCTGTGCTGCTGGCGCGGACCCGGGAGCGGTTGGGGAAGCGCTGCTCGCTCCGAGTGCCGTGCTGGCCGATGGTCAACAAACCTGGGTCGAGCTCGAAGGTCATGGCGCCGATGTCGACGAGCAAGCGGCTCGACTACGCACCGTCGGATCGTTCGAAGTCGTTGACGGCCCGCCCTCGTTTCCTCCCCATCGATGGTCGCTGACTCCGGGCCAGGCGCTCGAGGTTGATGACGCGATGCTCGGTGATCATGTAACGATCGTCGGCGTCGGCTTGGTCTTTGCATCAGAGCCGCAGCCTCGTCGTTCGATTGAACCGAACATCGCAATCGTGAGCGATCGGATCAAGTCGAATTTCGACCCAACGGGACGACTCAATCCCGGCCGCAACCCTGCTCAGAAGTAGCCCTGCACGCAAATCGCCGGACACGCCCGTGTTTCGCAAGCAACGAGGACCCAGATGGATCTGAAGCTCGATGACGACATGCTGAATCAGTGTGTGCAGTGCGGCCTCTGCTTGCCGCATTGCCCCACGTTCCGGGTCACCGGTGACGAAGCGATGTCCCCGCGGGGGCGGATCAAACTTATGCGAGAGGTTCAGCTCTTCGATGCGCCGGTGACTGACGAAGTGTTGGACTCCTTCACTTCGTGTGTGCAGTGCCGGGGCTGTGAGCCCGCATGCCCGAGTGGCGTGCAGTACGGCCATCTCATGGAACGAACTCGGGAGACGTTGGCCGACGAGGGGACAATGACACCTGCGTGGCAACGCTTGGCCTTCAAACCACTCTCGAACCCGACGATGCTGCAGGCAGGGTCCAAGGCGCTCGCCGTTGCACAACGCTTGAAGCTCCTACCCGGCCGGCTCGGAATCACCCAAGAACTCCCACTGACGCAAGAGAAGCTCACGTCATCGGGCGATGATGTGTACTTCTTCACCGGATGTGTGATGGATGCGTGGCAACGTGACGTCCACGCGGCGGGCAAGCGAGTTCTCGAAGCGGCGGGCTTCGGAGTAACACCCACGAACGAGCTCGCCCCGTGTTGTGGCGCGTTGCAGGCCCACGCTGGTTTGGCCGGAGACACAAGATCACTTGCCGAAACCATGATGGCGAATCTCGATGCGGGTACGGGAACGCAACCTCGGCCGATCATCGTGGACTCCGCAGGATGCGGCGCCGCGATGAAGGACTACGGCCACCTGCTTGGAACGCCGGAAGCAGAAACGTTCTCACGCCGAGTCTTCGACATTCAAGAGTTCTTGGCCCTTCACATGGATCGCCTACCCGAGGGCACGCCAGTCGATGTCCGAGTGGCGATTCAGGATCCGTGCCATCTCCGCCATGTGCAGCGAGTCCACGAGGCAACCCGAACCGTTCTTCGACCGTACGTTCGCGAGATTGTTGAGCTCGATGACGAGGGACTGTGTTGCGGCGCGGGTGGGGCGTATTCCGTCCTTGAGCCGGAGCTCGCGGGTCAGATTCGCGACCGGAAGATGGGAGCCATCGACCGCGCCGCGCCTGACTTGGTTGCATCGGCCAATCCGGGGTGTTCCATGCATCTGGGAGCAGCGGGCGCCTCGACGGTCCATCCGATGCAGCTCGTCGACCAGGCAATCAACGAGTAGTTGACCTGCGCTCGGCGAGAGTCACTATCGGTCAGGGATCGCGATTCGGCCTTCCCACCAGCGCAGAACCAGTGAGAGGGCCAACGTCAAAGTGACGTAGATGACCATCAGAATGAAGAACGTCTCGCGCACCCGGAAGCTGCTGCCCTGGTAGATCCGAGCCTCGTAGGTCAGTTCGGCAGCTGCGATGACCGAGACGAGCGATGTGTCTTTCATCAGGGCGATCAGGTCATTGCCCAGGGCGGGAAACGTATTGCGAATCGCCTGGGGAAGTGTGATGTGTCGCATGATCGAACGTCCGGAAAGACCGACCGCCTTGCCCGCCTCGATCTGACCCGTGGGCACCGATTGGATGCCTGCTCGGAACACCTCAGCAATGAACGCGGCATAGAAGAGGCAGAGTGCGATGCCGCCCCGCCATGCGAACGAGACGCTGCGAGTTCTGATGTCGAGGCCCGAGATGCTGTTGAAGCCCTTCACGCCTTCGGGAACAAGCACCAGCGCGATTGCGAAGATGAACACGATCATCGGAACACCACGCACGAACTCGATGTAGACCTGAGCTGCGGTGCTGGCGATCTTGTTGCTGCTCACTCGAGCAATACCGATGATGAGCCCCAATGCCATGCTGACGACGAAGGATCCTGCGGTGAGGATCAGGGTCAGCTTCATGCCAGGAATGATCTCGAAGAACGCCTCTTGGTAGGCGTCACTAAAGACAACCGCGACGATGAGAAGCCCGATGACGCCGAGCATGACGAAAAGCCAGTAAGGACGATCCTTGTCGTCGAATGAGATCATGGCGCTTCCAGGCCCTGGCAACTCAAGATCAGTCATCGCTCAACTCCCGGGCAGATCATGGCAGGAAAACGGCCCCGGCCCCATCGCAAACGACGGGGCCGGGGAGTTACGAAAGATGTGAATGCTGAATCAGCCTTCGATGTCGTCGTACGTCACGGTGAAGCCCGTACCAAAGAACTTCTCACCGATTTCGTCCATGAAGCCGCTGGACTTCATCTCTTCGACGGCCTGGTTGACCGGATCGACGAGCTCTGAGCCCTGCGGAAAGATGAATCCGAGCGGGTCGGACTGGAGACCATCATCAATGGTCTTCACTGCGTCGGCGTTCTCGCCGATGTAACCGAGGCCAGCAGCATCATCGATGATCACGGCATCAACGTCGCCAGCGATGAGGGCCTGGATTGCCAGTCCGAACTGATCGAATGCCTGAATGCGATCGTCGCCTCCGAGGAGTTCAACCGCAAGCTCGAAGTTCGTTGTTCCAACCTGAGTTGCCACGATGGCATCGCCATCGATGATGTCTGCAGCTGAGGAGTAACGATCATCGTCCTTGCCGACGATGAACTTCTGCTGCACGGTCATGTACGCGACGGAGTAATCAACGATTTCTTTGCGCTCGTCAGTAATCGAGATGCCATCAGCGGCAGTATCGAGTTCACCCTGCGCAACCTGGTCGATGACGTCGGGCCATCCTGCTGCAACGAACTCGGCCTCGCAGTTGAGGAGACGGCAGATTTCGGTCCACGCGTCGTAGTCCCAGCCCTGGCCTTCATCCTCTCCAGCGGGGATGTAGTTGAACGGTAGGTAGGCGTTCTCGACGCCGACCGTGACGGTTCGACCTTCCAGGTCGGGCAGGCCGCTGTCTGATGTTGCTTCTTCTGATTCGGAATCAGAGCCAGCATCAGTTGAGTCGGAACTATCGCCGCAGGCAGAAGCCAACAGTGCGAAGCCGAATACCAGTGCCAAAAGGCGACTGAGTCGTCGATGGTTGAGTGTCTTCATGTCAAACCTCCATGGTGAACCAGGGTTGGCTCATCCGGAACTCGGCAATGGTAGCCCCGACTCCGCCAACCCCGATTCGGATTCCATCGAACGAGAGGGCCGAAGCAAGCACGGACACAAGTGGGAACCAGTGGGAACTTCCGCAGCGGGCCCTACGTTGGATGACCATGAAGAACGGACTGAAGACCGCAGTGCTCCTCGGGGGAATGGCGGGGCTCGTGATGTTGGCGGGGCTCGCACTCGGAGGCAGCTCGGGTTTGACCATCGCGTTTGTCATCGCGTTGGTGATGGTGGGTGGCTCCTATTGGTTCAGCGCCACGCTGGCGATTCGCTCAGCCCGAGCGGTCGAGGCCGATCCGGCGCAGCTTCCCGAGTACTTCGAGATCATGACCGAGCTGACGCAACTGGCCGACATGCCAATGCCGAAGCTTTATGTGTCGCCTGAGCAGCAACCCAATGCCTTCGCCACGGGTCGTAATCCGTCGAACGCTGCGATCTGTGTCACCGAAGGTCTGCTCCGCACGCTGTCGTGGGCCGAGATTCGGGGTGTGCTTGCGCACGAGCTGGCGCATATCAAGAACCGCGACATCCTCACTGGATCGGTCGCCGCGGCCATTGCCACGGGAATCAGCTATGCCGCCAACATGGTGCTCTGGAGCGGGGCCTTCGGCGGAAATCGCCGAGATAACAACGACGGCAATCCGATCATTGCGATCGCCTTTGCGATGCTTGCCCCGATGGCCGCTGGCGTGTTGCAGATGGCGATCAGCCGAAGTCGAGAGTTCGAAGCCGATCGGAGTGCGGCTCGGTTGATCGGTGACGGCGAACCGCTCGCCTCAGCGTTGGCTCGTCTCCACGGTTATTCATTGCAGGTACCTTCAAATGTCGCCCCACCCCAAGCGAGTCACTACATCGTGAACCCGCTCAGCAATCGCAAGGTCGCGTTCTCGAATATGTTTGCCACGCACCCAAACGTCGATGAGCGAATCCGTCGGCTTCGCGAAGGCGAATGGAGCGACCGAGGCTTCTGAGCATCGAGGGTTCTCCGTTCCTTTGCATGCCGCTATCGGTTGTAGTGGTGTTCAAGTCCTGGCAAGGGCGTGAACATTTCGTGCTCTGGTTGCGGTGCTCCCGGCCCAGCAGCTCCGGATGCTCGCTCTTGTGGCGTGACGAAGATGTCTTCGTTGTTGAGCGCTGCCTGAATGATGCGTGCCTTCTGCTCGGTCTTCGTCTTGGAAACCGAACGCAGTGTCTTGAGTTCGACCCGTTGTCCGTCGATGCGAACCAGGACCGGGTACCACCACTTGGTGTGTCGACTCTTGTCGAAGTCGAGCTCGATCGAGGCGACCTCGTGCTCGGCGGTGACCGTCTTTCGGCCGATCTTTTCCTGGCTGACAACTCCCGGCTCGATGTCGACCCACCCGAAGCTGAACACGGCGAAACAGAACATGAACCCGCCGATAGCGGCTGGAAGAATCTCCCCATCGAGTCCTGCGGTCAGCCCAACGGCCAGTCCGGCCAACAACATCGCCGATTGCAGGAGCAAGAACGACGTCGGCGAGTAGAACCGATGCGTTGGCTCGACGGAAGTAGGCCCGGGAGCAGGGAGCGCTGGTGCAACAATGGGAGCGGGTTCGGGTGGAGCAGCGTGTTGTTGGGGCGGTGCGGGCGGCGCTGGTTCCGGTGGTGCGACGTGTTGCTGGGGTGGTGCAGGAATCGCCGGCAAATCAGAAACCGTTGGCACCGTCTCCTCGGGAGCGCTCGCTCGTCGCATCTGGGTGCGGGCGGTGTGCATCTGCATCTGTTCGAGCTGAGCTGCCGATGGTGCTGTGGGCACCGCCGGTGGGCTCCCCATCGTCGTCTGGGACGGGGCGACACGAGGGTCCTGGGCCTGCTGGGCCCACTGCTCGGCTGCTTCGATCTCGGCCAACGCCTGTGACGGTTGGCGATCCGCATCGAGGGCCGGGGCCCCGTGTTCGGCGTCAGTCGCTACTTGCTGTGCGACCGCTGGCTGATTGAACGGGTCGGAGAGCAGATCGGGCGAGCCCGTTGTGGCGTTGTTGGCGAAAGGATCGTTCACGATGCACACATCGACCGAATTTTGGGGGGTCTTGAAAAACTGATCAGTGGTCAGCTCAACGCAAGCAGCTCAGCGTCCGTCTGAATCTCGGCAAACGGCTTTGGTCGACCCAGGAGATAACCCTGGAGAAGATCAATTCCGAGATGCACCAGAACCTGTTGCTGTTCCTCAGTTTCGACACCCTCGACGGTGATGTCCATCCCGAGGAGATGCCCAGTTTCCGTGATCAATCGAATCAGTGAAAGGTCATCGGGGTGGTCGAGGTTCTGAGTGAAGCTGCGGTCGATCTTGAGGATGTCGGCCGGAAGATCTCGCAGGTGGGCGAGCGATGTGTAACCCGTTCCGAAGTCGTCGATTGCGATCACCACGCCAAGCTTTCGGAGGCGGCGAAGTGTTTCGGCCGCCACGACGAGATCGTCGAGCAGAGCGCTTTCAGTGATCTCGATGGTCAATCGGGTGGCGTCGACTGACCAACGGTCGAGTGCCGCGGTGACGTCTTCGAAGAGATCTCCGCGGACCAGGTGTCGGCCGGAGACGTTCACGGAAAGACCGGCGGACGACAGGTCGTCCCGTTTCGCGAATTCTGCCAGGTGACGCACACCTTCGTTGATGACCCAACGGTCGACCGCGATGATGAGGTCGGACCGTTCTGCAAACTGAATGAACTCGTCGGGGGGAACGTTGCCAACTCCCGGCCGATCCCATCGGAGCAAAGCCTCGAATTCGTGGATGTGATTGGTTGTTGCGCTCAAGATGGGTTGGAAGTTGAGGTGGAACTCTCCACGTTGGAGGCCCTCAGTGATCGCTGTGCCGAGGTCTGCTTCTTGGCGGAGGCGGGCTCGGAGCTTGTCGTCGAACGCCCGTGTCTGGTTCCGGCCGGCTTTCTTCGCTTCGTATACCGCGTAGTCGGCCTCTCGAATGACCTCGTCGGCCTGACTCGAGCCGTCGGCCAACGAAACCCCGATGGAGACGGTGGGTGTCAACTTCTGTCCTCGGTACTCGATGCTTGCCGACACACCAAGGCGAATCCGTTCCGCTAGAACCCGTGCTGCTTCGATCGACCCGATTGGCTCCGCCACGATCAGGAACTCGTCACCGCCCAAGCGACCGACGCGGTCGCCAGGGCGACAGGTGTCGAGCAGGCGTCTCGCGACGGTGTTGAGGAGATAGTCACCCGCCCCATGGCCGTGGAGATCGTTGACCATCTTGAATCCATCGAGGTCGATGAAGAGCACGGCGAGTCGATTGCCCGTGAGCTGAGCTCGGCTGAGTGCTCGTTCGAGGTTCGCGATCGAGGCGCTGCGATTGGGGAGGTTCGTCAGACCATCATGGCTGGCCTCGTGGGAAAGACGACGCCGAAACTCTTCGCGCTCGCTCATCGACTCGCGGAGTCGTCCAACAGCGACGTCCAGCGACCTGCCGAGGGTTCCTGTTGCTGCGACTTCGAAGGAAGAGTCTTCGAGCCTTCCATCGGCGAGTGCAAGTGCTTGGGCTTCGGCCCGATGCAGGTTCTCGGCAGCTTGGTTGAGGGTGTGGCTTGCAGCTTGGACCTCGACGGGTCCGGAAAGTTCGAGCGGTTCCTGAAGCTCGCCGGTGGCGAGGGCTTCTGCGGCTCGGCCCAACCGTCGAATGGGGCCGACGATCGAGCGTGTGACGACGACAAGCCCAGCCAGCGTCATCACGATGATGGCCGTCGTGACAAGCCCGAGAAGAAGCGCTCGACGTTGCTCGGCGACCCGCGTGAGTTCGAGCTCTGCGTAGAGATCTTCGGCTGCGACTTCGACAAGCTGCAGATGTGCGTCGGAGGCTGAGGTTGCGGATTTGAATGACTCTGCAAGGTTCAACAGAGCGGAGGGGTCGGCGAACTCGACGTTCTCGAGTTCGGTCGGATCGAAGCCGGTGACCTCAGCCTGCGTCCGGTCGATGATGCTCCTGACAGCGGGGGCGGCCTCAACAGCTTGCTGGGCGCCGCCGAGCCGGTCGGACCCCTCAAGTTCGGTTTTGAGATTGGCTGCGGACTCTTCGTACGCCGCGAGGGTTGTTGCAGCGCCGACTAGTGCAAACGTTGGGTCGTCGCTTCCGTAGACCGTCAGGAAGAAGTACGCGCCGAGCAGTTCGTTGAATGCGGAGCGGAGATCGTTGGCTCTCGCCAGCAGTTCTGCTTGGTGGGCCAACGTCTGACCGTCGGGGAGTCCGGACGAAGCGTTGAGAAGATCTTGACTTGAGTGGCCAATGCGCGGCTGCAGCGCTTGCTCCGACGCGAGATTGAGCGAGGAGAGTTCGGTGCTGCCCCTGCTCGTCTCGCCTCTTGCTTCTGTGATGGCAGCCGTGAGTTCGGGATCCCCGTAGGCCTCGAGGAGTGCGTCGACCTGGGCTTGGGAGGTTTCGAGTTCCGCCCGGAGATCAATCTCGAGGAACGACACAACGAACTCGTCCGGTATGCCGTAGTCCTCCAACGCATCGACGCCCTCGTTCCAGTAGATCTCTGAATCGATCGCCGTTTCGATCGCGATCAAATCATTGAGATTGTCGGTCGCCGACTCGATATCGGCGAGATCCCGCTGGGTCTCGGTGACGTTGATGATTTGATTCCCCGAAAAGGTGGTCAGCGCAAAAACAGGGAGGGCGGCCAACCCGGCAAGCATTGCCCCGACCCGCAGTCGAGGTTTCCCTGGGGAAACGGAAGTCACGTTCTTTCTACGGCGAAGTTTTCGGCCTGCTTGAGCAAGCAGGTAAACGTACCTAGGTGGTTTGTCGTCGGTCTCTTCGACGCGACGAGCCTCGTCGGCGTCGATGGACGTTTGATGGAGCGACGCGCCGCCAGCGATGCCACCTCGTGGAGGCGCTCGGATAGCTTGACGCCATGGGAACCAGCCACACTTCGCCGATGCAGGGCGACCGGGCCCCGGCCTTCTACCTGGCCGACCAAACAGGTACGAAGCTGAGGTTGTCGTCGTTCAAGGGGATCAAGGTGCTGATCTACTTCTATCCCAAGGCCGATACGCCCGGTTGCACGACCCAAGCATGCGGCCTGCGCGACATCGCCGCTGATATCGGCGACACAGTCGTTCTTGGCATCAGCCCCGACCCGGTCGACAAGCTTGCAACGTTTGATGCCAAGTACGAACTCGGGTTTCGGCTTCTCAGCGATCCCCAGCACGTCATTGCCGAGAAGTACGGCATGTGGGTCGAGAAGAACATGTACGGCAAGAAGTACATGGGCGTGCAACGCTCGGCATTTCTCGTGAACGAGAAGGGTGTTGTTGAGCAGGCGTGGCCGAAGATTTCCCCGAAAGACACACCGGCCAAACTCCTCGACGCACTTGGCGTGGCCTGAACGTGGAATCACGATTCGCGACGGCAATGGTCTTTTCGACCTCGGCGCTTGTTCTGGTCCTCGAAATCTTGGCGGGGCGACTCGTTGCGCCATACGTCGGGGTGTCGCTCGAGGCATTCACAGGGATCATCGGCACCGTCCTCGCAGGCATCGCCCTTGGAGCTGGGTGGGGCGGCCGGATCGCGGATGAACGCGATCCGAGAACCCTGATCGGCCCGGCTCTGATTCTCGGCGGCGTCCTCTCGTGGCTTTCGGTGCCCATCGTGTCGATCATGGGACCCCTCGTGGGATCTTCTCCGTTCGACATCGTGCTGCTCACCGCGGTGGCGTTCTTTCTGCCGGCAGCGGTTCTGAGCTCCATCAGCCCGATGGTGGCCAAGCTCTCCTTGAGTTCGCTGGAAGACACGGGCTCGGTTGTTGGTGGCCTGTCCGCTGCAGGAACCGCAGGCGCTCTCGTCGGCACGTTCTTGACAGGCTTCGTGTTGGTGTCGGTCGCTCCTGTTCGAACGATCATCGTGGTATTGGGCGCCTGTCTTGTGCTTCTCGGGATCGGGGTGTGGTGGAAACTGAGCAAGGGCAAACCAGCGGCCAGCGGGTTCGCCGGTATCGCAGTGGGTGCCCTTGCCATCCTGGCAATCCCGTCGACCTGTGACTACGAGACCGACTATTTCTGCGCCCGTGTGGAAATAGATGAAGCACGACCCTCGGGGCGGAGCCTGTATCTCGACCATCTTCGTCATGCATACGTCGACCTGGACGACCCGACCTACCTCGAGTTTCGCTACATGCGCCTTTTCGCTGATGTGGCGAACGCCCAGCCGGACGGGCCCCTTGATGTGCTGTACATCGGTGGCGGCGGATTCTCCCTGCCACGCTGGATGACCGTCGTGCGCCCGGGCTCGACGAATCTGGTGCTGGAAATCGACGATTCGCTCGTGGAGATCGCTGAAGCCGAGCTCGGGCTGACCGAGAGCGACGGTCTCAACATCATCATTGGCGATGCTCGTCTCGCCCTCGATGACTTGCCGACCGATGGATTCGACTTGATCGTCGGCGATGCGTTCGCCAGTGATTCGGTGCCCTGGCATCTCACCACGACCGAGGTGATTGCAGAATTTCAGCGTGTGCTCCGACCAGATGGCATCTATGCGATGAACGTCATCGATGGCGGTTCGAGCGACTACGCCCGGGCTCAGCTCGCAACGCTCGGCGTCAGCTTCGAGCACCTTGCAGCCGTTCAGCCTGGGGACCTCGTGGCGCCCCGTCGGACCTACAACCAGATGTTGCTGGCATCCAATGCCCCGTTGCCCGTCATAGATATCGATCCAGCTGATGGCGAGCTTCTGGCGGGGTCGGTTCTCGACACCTTCGTTGGAAATGCTGAGGTGCTCACCGACGACTTCGCGCCGGTCGACCAACTCTCGGAATGAAGTTCACCAGGGGTGAGGCAGCCTCGTTGGCCTTCACCTACTTCACCGCTGGCCTCGCGGTGTCCGTGCTCCACGTCACTCAGGGCACTGATCCAGTGGTGGTGATTGCGGCCGCCCTGATCGTGAACTCGGCGACCTCGACGTTGGCGTTCGCCGCGGTCACGGCATCTGGCGGTTCAATCTTGGCTGGTGTGTTCAGCGGTTGGCTTGTGGCGACGCGGTTCGGGTTGTTCGCCGCTGCGCTGGGGCCGCGCCTGTGGCCTGAACGATGGAAGCGAGCGATCGCCGCGCACCTTGCGTTTGACCCGAGTGTTGCGCTCGGAATTCGCGAGGACGACGACGCTGATGCTCGGAGCGTCTTCGTGCAGGCAGGTCTCTGGTTGTGCGTGCCGTGGTGGATCGCAGCTGTGCTCGGGTCGACGGTTGCCGATCAGTTGGGTGACACCCGAACGTTGGGACTCGATGCGGTGCTCCCCGCGATGCTCATCGCGATCATCTTCCCCCAACTTCGAAGTCGACTTGGTGCAACGATTGCCGTCATCGCCGCGGCCCTTGCACTGGCTCTGGTGGAATTCACTCCCGGAGGAATACCCGTGCTCATCGCGGGAACCGCGAGTTTGCTTGCTCTACGAGCCCGTCCAGCGATCGAGGTTGGCGTCTGATGCTGACCTGGACGGTCGTGGGACTATTGGCGATCGGCGTCTACGGGCAACGAGCCCTTGGCGCAGTGTTGCTCGATACGGATCGACTCGAAGAACATTGGCAGGGGGTGCTGCGGAGTATTCCGTTGGCGATCATCGTCGCCGTCGTTGCGCTGCAGACATTCACGAGCTCCCAGGCGTTCAGCTTCGATGCTCGAGCGATCGGCGTTGGTGCCGCTGCGTTGTGTGCGTGGCGCAGGCTTCCGATGCTCGTGACGGTGCTCGTGGCCGCTGCCGTTACTGCAGCAGTGAGGCAGCTATGAAGCGCACCACTTCCGTGGCGGTGAGCGCTGTGCTCTTCGTGGCGAGTTGTGCGGAGGTAAGCCCAAGCGGGTGTCCGGTCACCGCCATATCGTCACCGCAATTCGAACCAGGACCCGATCACCCAAGCACGCCCGATGACCCAGCACTCGTCTGGTTCGGAACCGCTGCGTTGTGGACGGTCTTGCCCGCGGCGGGCGAGTACGTGCCTCGCAAGAGTGTCTGGTGGAGCGAGGACTTTGCCGGTGGCGAGGCCGAACCGATGCCGGAGCTCTCCGTGTTGTATGAGCGTTTGAATTCGCACGCAGCACCGGTGGCCTTCCCTGCTCCGGGAACCAACGCCTTCACGGTCGAGGACGGCGCGTTCATGATCAATGGAATTGACCCTGTCACGCCAGGGTGTTGGCGGGTGACTGCTGAGTATCGCGACGCCACACTCTCCTATACCTATGAGGTCGGGTAGGTTCCCGAGATGCGGGTAAGTTCCCGAGATGATTGACGACTCCATCCGGGCCCTCGCCGAGGGCAAGAACTTTGCTGCTCTCACGACACTCATGCCTGACGGGCAGCCACAGACTCACATCATGTGGGTTGGTTGCGATGACGATCACATTCTCATCAATACCGAGATTCATCGCCGCAAGTTCAAGAACGTCGAAGCCGACCCGCGAGTCACCGTTGCGATTTGGGACGCCGAGAATCCTTACTCCTTCGGTGAAGTCCGCGGTCGAGTCGTCGAGACAGTGGGAGGCGATGCCGCCCGGGCCAACATCGATGAGTTGGCCAACAAATACACGGGCGCCGACTACAGCCCCGAGGTGCAGTCCGAGCGAGTCATTCTTCGGATTCTCCCGGACCGCCAAATCGCTCGTTGAGGCTGAGGCTCGAGCTCGGGCCACCAATTGGTCAGTCAGCTTGCTGGTCAACTCAGTTCGAACATCCCACCTCGGTGGTCGACGCCGTTCAGCACGACCTCGACGGTGTGTTCGCCCGGGTAGTGAGTTCGGGTCGAGTGCTGGGCCAACGAGATCGTTTTCTTGACCGTCGCTGATTCGCCAGGTTCGAGGACGATCTCAGCCCCTTTGAATACCTTCGGACTGGTGGTTCCGGAGGCCTTCACGAAGTGAACCTTCAGGTCAACCAGCGCACCTGTGGTCTGAGAAGACGGATTGTGGAGTTCGACTTCGATGCGAACGCTCTCGCCGATGGCAGGGGCGCCAGGGTTGATCATCACCCGGGTAACCGTGGCCGGTGAATCAGCCCCAAACCCCAGCACGGCGAGCGCATCCGCATCACCCCTCTTGATGAGCGTTCGTAGCCCGTGTCGAACCATTCGCTTGCGGTTGATCGGGTCGTCGCACTCCTCGTTCCACCACCGCTGCGCAAGGTTTGTGACTACCGAAGGATTGTCTTTCGCGATGTCGTTGAGGTTGTTGGCGACAGATCTGCGGACGTACTCCTCTGCGTCGTTCTTGAGTTTCTCGAGGAGGCGGATGACTGGCGTCGGATCCTCCTGGAAGGCCTTGAGCTGCGGTGCCCACGGCAACCGGGGCCGAGTTCCTTCTGACACGAGTCTGCGCACGTGAACGTTCGGGTCGTCCGTCCAGGCGTGGAGTCTGGTGAGCGTTTCGTCCTGGTGATGAATGAGGAACGTTCGGATGCTGAACTCTGCGGAGAATCGTTTGGTCAGCTCGTATTGAGCTCGCATCGATTCTTCGAAGTGGTCGAGTCCGACGTCGGCGACGAAGTAGACGTGAGGGAAGTAAAAGAAGCCGTCGAAACCAGTGAGTCCGTCTTCGGTGATCTCGGGGCCGAGGCTTGCGGTGACAAGATCGAGGGCCTGGCCTCGATCTGCAGGAAGGGTGTCGGCCATCGCTGCTGCGATGTGTTTGGCTCGAGCCGTGAGTTCGAGCTCGCCGTAGCCCTCGAGAGCGAGGGCGAGAAAGCGCTTCTGATCGAAGGCTGGATCGACTTCGTAGAGGAATCGGGCGATTCGTTCTGGAATATCAGGCCCGAAATTGTTCTTGAGAGGTTCTGCCATCGTGTGCGTCGCTTCCTAGAGAGTCTGGTCGAGGGCATTGATGAGCTGGTCGATCTCTTCTTTGGAGGTGTAGTGGACGAAGCTCAGGCGAAGGACGCCCGGTGCACTCGGTACGCCCATGGCCTCGATGAGGCGGCCGGCGTAGAAGTTGCCAGCGCCTGCCATGACCTTGTGGGTCGCCAGTTCGGTCGCGATGTCGAGAGGCGATCGGGAGGGAACGAGGGCGACCGTCGGGACCCTTGTCGCAGGATCGTTCGGGCCGAGAAGGCGGACGTCGACTCGTTGATCGAGGAAGTCGAGAAGGGGAGCAAGCAGCTCTTGTTCCTGAGCTCGAAACAGTTGGTGGACCCGATCGCATCGCACGGCTGGGTTGGAGTGCGGATCGAAGTGGTGATCGTGCACTGCATCGATGTAGTCGACGACTCCGTTCATCGCTGCAACTTGGGCGTGGTCAGGCCCGGCAGGAATGAGGCGCTTGGTGATCTCTCCGTCGTTGAACCAGTGGCTCTGATTGGCGATTGATTGGCAAACCGCTCGGCGAACTGTCATGACACCTTGGTGTGGTCCCCACGTTTTGTAGGCCGAGAACAAATAGATGTCAGCCCCGAGAGCCGACACGTCGGGAAGCCCGTGAGGTGCTGCGGAGACACCGTCCACCACGGAAATGACGTCGGCCTCGAAGAGTCGCTTGCAAATCTCGGCGACCGGGTTCTCATGACCAACCACATTCGAACAGTGGGGGAATGCAGCGAGCTTGGTGCGCTCGCTGATGAGTTCGTCG
This sequence comes from uncultured Acidimicrobiales bacterium, assembly GCA_937930695.1. GTDB lineage: Bacteria > Actinomycetota > Acidimicrobiia > Acidimicrobiales > SZUA-35 > CALEWY01. Next base: position 31,768 of record CALHCB010000155.1, read on the forward strand.
AGATCGGCGAGATCGAGTGTCCCGGTGATCGGATCCACGGCCCACTGGCGCACCGTGATGCCGCCGTCTACGAGGCGACGCCAAACTCCGCTGTTGGCCTCGTGGTCTTGGTTGGTCACGATGATCTCGTCACCCTCTGACCAACCTTCTCGGAACGCATGGGCGAGCACGTAGGTGTTCTGAGAGGTCGAGGGGCCGAGGTGAACCTCATCCGTCGCCACGTTGAGAGCCCCAGCCAGACGTTCATGGGCGGAGTCCATGAGCTGGCCACCCAGGATCGCTGCGGGATACGGGGCGTAGGGCTGCACCTTGGTTTCGGTATAGAACTGCGTCAGACGATCGACGGTCTGACGACTGGCGTACGAGCCGCCGGCATTCTCGAAGAAAGCCCAGCCGTCCAGCGTCGGCTGGTCGAAAGCGGGGAATTGCGTCCGGATGAAATCGAGGTCGAACGGCGGAAGATCGGGGGCTGACACGGTCACGCCCAGATCTTCTCACGCTGCCGGTCGAGCGGCCTGTTGTTCAGCCCGTCCAGAGCTGGGTCTCGGGTTGAAACTGGGACCAGGCAAACCAGAACGCTTGGTGCCCGCCGACGTCGTTCCCCTCGGCATCGACGGCTCGAACGCCGCCTCCGTCGAGTTGAAGAACGATGCCATCGACCTCAACGGTTCCTCCGGACTGCAGGACGTTCAGGGCGGCAGAGACTTGAAAGGCGATCGGGTCGCCGCTGGCGCCCGTGACGCCAATGACGTCCTCTTGGACCGGCAGTCGGTCATCGACGTTGCCGATCGGAAAGATCGGTCCATTCGCATCGCGGGTGTTTCGCAGATCAGAGTCGGGCCGCCCGAGGGCGACGCTCTGAGCGAGGATCGTCGTGTCTGGATGTTCCTGCTTCCACTGCCCCCAGGTGGTGGTCACAACACCTGCTTGAGGGAGAACGATGCCTTGCTCAGCGAGTGGTCCGGAGACGGCAGTGCCGAGAAAGGTGTCGAAGATCGAGAAGGTGTTGACATCAAACATGACCTTGTTCGATCGGATAAGCAGTCCCGAAGTTCGAAGTACGGGGCGTTCGACGCCGTCCGGAACTTCATCGGTGAAGTAGACCTGGGCGGACCCACAGAGTGTGCAGTACGGCATGCCGATGTCGCGCCCACCGAGCGTGTCGTTGACCATCTCGCGCACTTCCATCGTGGAGCGGGGGTAGGCCCGAGCCTCCCCATTGATCTCCACGCCAAAAACCACCGAGTCGTCGGCCAACCAGTCCCCGCCATCGACATTGGTCACGAGCGGATTGTCAACTGCCGGAATGCAGTTGCAGAGTTCATCCGTCTGGTCGAACGGACGGTCGTCGATTCCGACGCCACCCCAAGAGAGGAAACGCCAGTCAATGTCGGCCTCCTCAACGAAGAACGGATCCCAAGCCGACACGACTTGCTCGTAGACGTTCGCCTTGTAGGTCAGATAGTCGGGGGGAGCGGGGATGTCCCATGCCATGAGATGGCTGGTGACGTGATCCCACGGCTGCAACGAGATCGGGTCGATGTCGAGCAGCGTTGCCGACGCGTTCAGAAGTTCTTGAGACAGCACAGGGTTGGTCGCAACACGCAGCAAATCGCTCAGCCACCACGCGACTCTCGGATCCCCTGACTCCGCGAGTTCTGCAATGGCGAGAAGGGAATCATCGCCGAACTGACCGTCGACGAAGCTCTGGCCCAGCAGACGTTCGATCGCCTCGGCCGTTGCGGGTTCGAGCGGCCCGTCGGGCACGCTCGGTGGTTCCCCGAAGTCGATGGTTTGGGTCGCCCCGCTTAGGTCGACATCCTCGTCAGTCGCTGCGTCCGCTGCATCACCGACGCCATCAGAAGTCACGGCTTCGGCGTTGTCGGCTTCCAGTTCAGTTGTCGCGGGCTCATCCTGGGCCTGGGGTTCCCCATCAGAGGAGCAAGCCGAAGCAAGCAAGGCAGTCGCCAGGCCAATGGGGAGAAGACGTCTTCGCATGACATAGTCAACCGCGAAGGTACGCCCCGCATTCTCCTGAATTCTGAACAAACGAAAAACTGTGCCGGCGTTCGAGGAAGCCCCGAACGCCGCCAAACGAGCTAGTGAGCGGCGCCGGTTGCGTCGTTGAACTCGCCGATCATGGTGTCCCAGGTGTCGGTCAGCGGGCGAAGCCCATCCCAGAAATCCTGACTGCGACGCTTCTCGAAGTCAGGGATGTCAATGCCCTGTTGCTCGACCCAGGTGAAGTAGCCAAGGTTGAACACTCGGTTGCGTTCGACCTCACCCATGTCCATCGCATGCGTGGTGTCCACATCGGCGAGGTGCTCGTCGAATACGCCCGCCGCTGCCTTGTCGTCGAACCCGCCGGCGAAGTGGGTGGACATGATGCGCTCGCGGTCAGAGTTGTAGAGATCAGAGCCATCTGTAGCGACAGACATCACGACGTCGTCAGAACCAAGACCCCAAACCTTTGCGGCATTGATCGCGGCCAGGGTGTTGCAGATTGACGAGTAGCCGAAGTCGACGAGCATGGAGGTGAGTGCCGGATCGACACCCCGGTCAGCGAGGTGCTGCTTGCCCGCTGGGGTGTTGAACAGCACGTCGATTTTGTTCGTCGCATCATCGCTGATTGCCACGGCCATGTCGGTGTTCGTCACGTTGTGGATGAGCGGGATGTGCTTGTCGCCGATGCCCTGGATGTTGTGATCGCCGAAGCCGTTGTAGAGCATCGTCGGGCACTCGAGGGCCTCGACGGCAACGATCTTCGAACCGTGCTGATCCTTCAGGTAGTCGCCAGCCCCGAGGGTGCCTGCGGATCCTGAGGCGGATACGAAGGCTGCGAGGTTGGCCGGACGATCCTTGGTCACATGTTGGAAGACCTTCTCCAAACTCGGACCCGTCACGGCGTAGTGGCCGAGATGGTTCGAGAATTCGCTGAACTGGTTGAGAATGACGTTCGTTGGATCCTCGGCGAGCGCGTTGCACGCGTCGTAGATCTCCTTCACGTTGCTCTCGGTCCCGAAGGTCTTGATCACGTCTTCGTCGGGGTTCGTGGTCCAACGCTCGAGCCACTCGAAACGTTCGCGGCTCATGCCCTCGGGCAGGATGGCGACGCCCCGACAATTCATGATCTTCGAGATGGCGATGCCGCCGCGGGCATAGTTGCCCGTTGAGGGCCAGATCGCCCGGTTCTGGGTCGGGTCGAATCGTCCCGTTACCAGCCGAGCTGCCAGGCAGGAGTACGCGGCGAGGACCTTGTGGGCCCGGATCATCGGGAATCGATTGCCGAACGCCAGCACGATGCGCGCATCGACCCCGGTCAGCTCGGAAGGAAGTTCGATGTGGGTTGGAACGTCGACGACACCGGGGAAGTTGTCACCAGGGGCATCGGCGTGCTCGTTGTACCAGTGGACCCGAAAGAGGTTGCGGGCGTCCGGTGCGTCCTTCTCGACGCCAGCCAACTGCTCTTGAATGTTGGACGGAATCGTCGACGGATCGCGCAGTTGAGCGAAGGTCGGGAGAACGATGTTGTTCTCTCGGAACCTGGTGACGGCGTTGTCATAGGACGTCTGGCCGTCGGGGGCGAACTCGCCGAAGATCGCGAGTTGGTCAACAGAGGGTGCGTTCATGGTGTGGCTCTACAAATCGTGTTGTTGGCGTGCTTGTACTTGGGAGAGATGTGGATGTGTATCGGGCTCATTCGGTGCTGGTTCAGCCGGTTAGGTCCACGCGGAGGAACGTTCGCGGTTCTTCTCGTTGACCAGTGGGAGTTCGTTGCGCCATTCGCCATCGTGAAGTTGCATGGCGGCCGCGACCGCACCCGCTGTGGGCACCAGCCCGATCTCGCCCACGCCCTTGATCCCGTACGGAGAGTTTGGCTCAGGTGATTCGACCAGAATGACATCGACCTCAGGCATGTCTTTGGGTCGGATGATGTCGAGGCTGCGGAGGTTGTCGTTCAACGGCTTGCCGTCCTCGTCGCACGGGAATCCTTCACTCAGCGCGTACCCGAGGCCCATGTGGACCGCACCCTCGACCTGGCCTTCGCACAGCAGCGGATTCACGGCCCGACCGACATCGTGGGCAGCCACGACCTTGTCGATGTTGCCGGTCTCTGCATCCATGATGATCAGCTGGGCGGCATAACCAAAAGTGGAGTGAATGATGGGGTTCTCGAGCCCTTCGGTGAGTGAGTTGGTCCAGTCGACCCGGTACTCGCCCTCGTAGTCGACGCCGACCTTGCAGCCATCGGCTACTGCCTTTCGGCACGCATCGGCGACTGACCCTGCTCCCATCAATGTGCCGCGGCTGCCCGTTGTCTGCCCGGCTCCAAGCTCTCGGGTGGAGTCCACGATGACTTCGATCGAATTGGCATCGATTCCAAGCTCTTCCACCGCGACCTGTTGGGCCACGGTGTGGACGCCCTGCCCCATCTCGGTCCAGCAATGACGCACCTCGACCTTGCCGTCGGGACGGAAGTGCACGACGGCCTTAGCGATCTCCTTGAAGCCATTCCCGAGTCCTGAGTTCTTGAGCCCAAGCCCGATTCCGACGGGTCGGCCAGCAGCCATTGCGTCGTCGTACGCGGGCTTGACGGCATCGAGGCACGCCTGAGCGCCGAGGCATCCGTCGTCCATGACTTGACCTGGACCCCACACGACGCCCGGAGAAATCACGTTTCGATTGCGAATCTCCCAGCCGCTGATGCCGACGGCCGCAGCCAATCGGTCCATGACGCCTTCCATGGCGAACTGTGCCTGATTTGCTCCGAAGCCTCGGAATGCTCCACAGACCGAGTTGTTCGTGCGGGCTGCGACTGCCTCGACGTCGATGTTGGGGACCACGTAGGGGCCCGAGGCATGCCCGGCTGCTCGCTCAAGCACCTTCATGCCAACAGAGGCGTACGGACCGGAGTCACCGAGCATGCGCACCCGGAGCGCGGTGAGCTCGCCCTGTTCGTTGCAGCCGGCTTCGTAGGTCATCCGAATCGGATGTCGTTTGGTGTGCACGAGGAACGATTCCTCGCGGGAGAACGTTGTCTTCACCGGTCGTTGCAACAGCCATGCCGCAAGTGCGGTCTGGCCTTGGTTCGACATGTCCTCTTTGCCGCCGAACGCACCGCCGTTGCTCACGAGTTCGGTCACGACGGAGTCGGTGGAGATGTCCAGAATGCGGGCGATGTCGTTGCGGTCGTCCCAGATTCCCTGGCCACCGGAATAGACCATCAGCCGCACGAAATCGACCGGTTCGCCTGCGGTGTCCCCATTCGTCAGAGGAACGGGCTCCCCTGAGGGGATCGGAAGTGCCAGTGTCGATTCGGGCTCGACGAATGCGTGATCGATGCGTTGGGTCTGGAACGTCTCGGTGATGACGTGGGCCGAACTTGCCAACCCTTCCTCGATGTCGCCCCTGGTGTAGGTGCTGGTGGACAGGATGTTCCCGTCGAGTTCCCAGACTGCGTTCTCACTACTCGCCACGGCTTGCGCCGGGTTGGTCATCGGGGGAAGGACGTCGTAGGTCACCTCGACGAGCTGTGCGGCCTTTCGTGCCGTTGGCCGATCTTCGGCGACGACAATCGCCATGACATCACCGAGGTAGCTGGTCCGGCCGCCGACGGGAATGAACACGGGCCAGTCTTTGTGGATCAGGCCCGATCGAAGTTCTCCCGGAACATCAGCTCCCGTGTAGACCGCAACCACGCCTTCGACGGCGAGCGCGGCGGAGGTATCGATCGCCACGATGTCGGCTCGGGCGTGATCAGCGAGCTTGAAGGCTCCGTGGAGCAGGTCGGTGGGAACCATGTCGTCGATGAACGGTCGGTCACCGAGGCTGAGTTCGAGGCCTTCGTACTTGATGCCGCGTGATCCAACTCCCTTTGGGGCCAGAGCGACGGGAACTTCGTTGGCGGCAAGCGCCTCGACGGCATCCAGGATTTTCGTGTAGCCGGTACACCGGCAGAGGTGGGCGCCGAGAAGCCGGGCCGCGGAGTCCCTCGTGAGCTTGTTGGAACCGTCAGGCTGGGCGTTCTTGTCGAGCATTGCCTTGGTCCGCATGACGATGCCTGGAGTGCAGAAACCACACTGCAGGGCGCCGTGGGCGGCGAAGGTAGCTGCGAGCCGATCGCGCTCTTCGCCGTCGACTCCCTCGAGCGTGAGGATCTCCGCGTCCTCTGACTTTTCGAGACTGGTCTGACAGGCAACACGAGCTTTGCCGTTGACCAGGACGGTGCAACAACCGCATTGGCCGGTTGGCGAGCAGCCATCTTTTGGTGAGAACACGTGGAGCTCGTCGCGCAACGCCGCGAGCAAATGTTCGTGGCTCTGCGAAACAGTTGCCGGCTTCCCGTTGAGAATGAAGTCTGTCATCAGGAGCTCGCCCCTTGGTTTGTTGCGCCCGGGGGTTCGATGACCCCTTTTTGATTGGTGATGCGTTGGTAAACCTCGGGGCGCCGATAGCGCTCGAAGTCAAAGAGCGTCTCTTTGTAGTGTCGGCACCAATCGAGATCGCACGTGGCAACGATGAGCTCGTCGCCTGTGGTGACGGCCTGGGCCACGATCTGGCCTGATGGGGCGATGATCGCGGACTGCGCCAGCGACTCGACACCCTCCTCGGTCCCGCCCTTGGCGACCCCGATGACCCAGGTGCCGTTCTGGTATGCGCCTGCCTGCATGCATAGGTGATTGTGAAATCCCTGGAGTGCATTCTGGCCTGGATCGGGGGCGTAGTGAATCGGAGTGTTGTAGCCGATCAGAATCATCTCGACGCCTTGCAGACCCATCTCGCGATAGGTCTCCGGCCACCGGCGATCGTTGCAGGTCGCCATGCCGACGATGCCGTCGAAACTGCGCCAGACGGGAAAGCCTTCGTCGGATTCGGCGAAGTAGCGCCGCTCGAGATGCTGGAAGGGCCGCCACGGCTCGTCTGCCTCGTGGCCGGGGATATGAACCTTCCGGAACTTGCCAACGATCGAACCGTCGCGCTCGACCAGCACGGTGGTGTTGAATCGTTCGCCGTCGTCGGTCAGCTCTGCGTACCCCAATGCGAATCCGACGCCGAGCCGCTTGGCTTCATCGAAGAGCGGTTGTGTCTGTGCGCTTGGCATCGACGTCTCGTAGTAGTGGTCGTGGCCAGCGATGTCCTCGGTGAACCACCGAGGAAAGAAGGTCGTGAGGGCAAGCTCGGGGAAAACCACGAGATCGCAGTTGGCCTCGGCCCCCTGGCGAAGCAGGTCGAGCAGTCGTTCGACAACAGCTGGCCGAGACTCGTCTTTGGCGATGGGGCCGAGCTGGGCAGCGCCAACAGTGATGGAGCGGGTCATGAAGTACTTTCGGTCGCGTCGTTCGGTCCCAGAGGAGTTCCGGTTCCCGAGGTGAGGAGGCCAGCGAGGAGCGATGCTGCCTCGTCGTCGAGGCGATGATCCAGAACCGTGCCGCCAGCGTCGATCAGCACTCCTTGGCCTTCGCGGGCTGAGAAGAGATCAGCGTCGGTGTAGAGCCGGGGCTTGATCATGGCCGGGTCTCCCTCTTCTGGACAAAAGGTCATGCAGTTGCCGCACTCGTTGCATTGCTCGCTCAGCACGAGGTATTGCTGACGACCTGCACCCTCACCGACAGCGTCGGAAACAGCGTCGGTTGTGGGAATGGAGAAGAAGGCATCGTTTGGACACACGGTGATACAGAAATTGCATGCCACACATCCGAACATGTCGAGTTCGTGGTCGACAGCTCGGGGGAGCTTCTCGTTCCCGGTGAGGTGGTACGGGGCGATGCCATCACCTCGGATCGAGGCAACGTGTTGTTCGACGGTTGAAGAATGACCGGCCGCTTGGGCGAGGGCCAACCGGTCGGCTTTCCATGACGGTAGGTCATGTGATCCGGATTCCTTGACCGCAGTTGTCAGCGCCTTGAGCATCGGGGCCAGGCGCCCATACCCGCCCGGCTTCAGCAAGTCGGAGCACACGGTCGCCGGATGCACGCCCATGGCGATCGAATCGGCAAGGTTGCCCTTGGTGATGCCCGCCGAGAAGCTCACCATGATGTCGCCCGGTTCCGCGTCACCCTGCGGGATGTCGAGCTGTCCAGGCAACGCCTTGTTCAGTGTGTCGAGCAGCGTCGAGGCAATGACGTGCAGCGGCGGGCCAGAGAGGTACATCGTCTCTTCGGGCATCCACTGCTTCAGGTTGTCGACGACCAAGGTGTTCGTCAGTTTGATGCCGAAGCGGTGGCCTCGTTCTTTGGCGTAGCTATTGAGCTCTCCGATGAGTTCGATGCCTCGATCGAACTGCAGGTCGGCACCGAAGGCGGATTCTTGGACGGAGACGTCGGTGTAGCCGAGCTCGTCGTTGACGATTCCTGCCACTGTCTCATAGCCAAGCAGTGTGGGATTGAGCTTGACGATGACGTCGAGTTCGTGCTCGTCGATCAGATGCTTCGTGATCGCTTCGATCTCATCTGGCGGGCAGCCATGGAACGTGGACAGCGTCAGCGTGTCGGAAAGATGCGGATTGAAATCCAGGTCTGCGAACTGGCTCCACGAACCGGTGAGATCTGTGCGTAGTCGCGCGATCTCTTCTGTCGCGTCACGCATCCCGCGGATGAAGGTGCCGACCTTGTCGCCCGAGATTCCCTCGAGGTCGTACCCAACCGACATGTCGAACACGTGGGGGCCAGGGTCTGGGCCAATGAACGGCGCAAGGGGCTCCCATGACCGCAGAATCTCGAGCAGCATCGAAGCCTTCGCATACTCGGTCAGGCTCTGAGGACACGTGAGCTCTTGGCTCCATTCGATGTTGTAGCCGACCGTTTGCATATCAATGCAGGGGCGCTGGATCTCGAGATCATCGATCACCTGAACGGTCTTGAGTTCGAACAGGCGCGAACCTCCGAGCCACGCAAGCACGATGTTCTGGGCAAGCTGGCTGTGGGGACCTGCCGCTGGTCCGACGGGAGACGCACACCTCCGGCCGAGGAAGTCGAAACCGAGGTCGACGTCTGGGTCGGGTTTCCAAATCCTGGCGTTAGGGAGATCGAAGATCTTCTTGCGCGTTCCCCATTCGTGCTCAATGCGCGTCAGCAGAGCACCGAGTGACATCGGGGTGAGGGGCGGTGTGAGCTCGGCCACTACTCGGCTGCCAATGTGAGCATCGTGTGAAGGAGCACGTTCGTTCCTGCTTCCAAGTCCTCGGGCGAGGTGTATTCGGCGGGGTTGTGGCTGATGCCGTTGACGCTCGGCGTGAACACCATGGCGGTAGGACATACTCGCGCCATCATCTGAGCGTCGTGACCAGCGCCCGACGGCATGCGTTGCACCGAGTGCCCGAGCGATTGGGCCGTACCGTGGACGATGTCGACGATGCGGGGATCGAAAAGCACCGGTTCGAATCGGGCCAGGATCGTCGTTTCGATGGTGCACCCTTCGGATTGGGCCGTTGCGGCAAGAAAGGTGGCGAACCGGCGCTCGGCTTCCTGCAGCACTTCTTCGTCGGTGTTGCGGAGATCGATCGTGAAGGTCGCTCGTGCGGGTACGACGTTGACCAGGTTGGGAAAGAACTCGATGCGGCCGACCGTGGCCACCTGCGGGTGGCCGAGTTCCATCGCGAGCTCACGGGCAAAGGTTGCGGCGGCTGTCGCCACGAATCCAGGGTCCTTTCGAAGAGACATCGGGGTGGTACCCGCGTGGTTCGATTGACCGGTGACCGTGACCTCGGTCCAACTGATGCCTTGCACCGACTCGACTGCCCCGATGGTGATGTTCTCAACCTCGAGGACCGGACCCTGTTCTACGTGCACCTCAACGAAGGCGTACGGCGCTGCTCCGGGGAGGGGCGCCGAGCCGTCGTAACCGATTCGCTGAAGCTCGGCGCCGACTCGGGCTCCATCGATACCCGTGATGTCGAGTGCCTCTTCGAGCGCCATGCCACCAACGTAAACCAGGCTCCCGAGCATGTCGGGAGGGAAGCGAGCGCCTTCCTCGTCGGTGAAGAACGCTACGGCGAGAGGTCGAGCGGGCGTGACCCCAGCGGTGAGAAGTGTTTCTACGACTTCGAGGCCTGCCAACACGCCAAGGTTTCCGTCGTAGCGGCCACCGGTGCGGACCGTGTCGATATGAGATCCGCACATCACGGGTGGGCCGGCGTTCTGTCCCGCCATGGTGCCCACGACGTTGCCAATGCCATCGATGGTGACCTCAAGGCCAAGATCGTGCATCCAGTTGACAACCAGATCGCGGCCAGCTTTGTCCTCGTCGGTGAGTGCCAATCGAGCGCATCCCTCTGTGCCTTCGATCGCTCCGATAGCAGCCAGTTCGGCGAGCCGTCTACTGAGCCGGTCGATATCGATTCGCAGTTCGGAGTAAGAAAGCTCGCTGACGCTGGTCACCGACGTAAGGCTAGCTCAACTTTACAATTTGTAAATCAAGAGTTGGTTGGAGTTTGTGGCAGTCCCTGTTGGTGGGCGTTGGCCGGCGTGCGCTCGGCGCGGCCACCCTGGGCAGCGTGGGTCCAGGATCGGGGAAGTTCTGTTGGTCGGTGTCCTTTGGGCCACGCAGTAGCCTTCGCTCCCGTGGCATCGCGGGGTGGTGAGAAGCAACAGGCTCGTGGTGGGGATGCCTCGAGCGTTGCTGTCGAGTTTCTCGTCGAGCCGTTCAATGAAGGCAGTCCCGGAAAACATGTGCTGGCTGCGATTGATGCGTTTCGTGCCGCCGGGCTGAACGTGGAAGTCGGACCGTTCTCATCGGCAGTAGAAGGTGACGTCGATGACGTTGCAGCGGCAGTTGCCGACATGATCCGACTGTCGTTGTCCAGCGGCGCAGATTCGATTCGTATTCGCATCGGCCCTGACTCCACTGATCTTGGAATCGGACCGCTCCACAATGCGCTTGACGAGATGGTGTCCGACGCTGAGCGGATGCTGGGAAGTACCGCGTTGGAATGGGACCGTGCGCAGAAACAATCTGTGGTCCGCCAGTTGCACGAGCGTGGTGCATTTCTCCTGCGCGGAGCAGTCGATGACATCGCCGGGATCATGGGCGTGAGTCGCATCACGATTTACAACTATCTCAACGCAATCGAATCTGGCTCCCAGCAGTGAAACGGCTTCCGGTTCATGAGTTGGCTGCGCACGACGGTTTACATTCTGTTAACTTCCTCGAAGTTTGCGCGCCACATGGTGTTGGCACTCTGGGGAGATTCTGATTCATGAAGCGATTTTTGGGAGCTTCAATACCCCTGCTTGCGGCCGGCATTGCCTTCTTGTTTGGCGCGATCATGCTGTTGGCCATCGGGGCAAGCCCGTGGGAGGGCCTGAAGGCGCTGCTCGACGGAGCATTCGGCAGCTGGGATCGATTGGCGGCAACGGCTATCAAGGCGACGCCGCTGATTCTGGTCGGCGCTGGAATCACGATCGCCTTCCGTACCAGCGTTGTGAACATCGGTGGCGAGGGGCAGATCGTTGCCGGCGCCCTGTTGTCGACGAGTGTGGCGTTGGCGGTTCCGGATCTGCCAGGAATCCTTCTCGTCCCTGTGGTCCTCATCGCAGGTCTCGTCGGTGGTGCAATCGTCGGTGCGATTCCGGGAGCGTTGAAGGCGTACGCCTCGGTCAACGAGATTCTCAGCACGATCATGCTGAACATCGTGATGGTCCAGCTGATGAACTATCTGTTGCGAGGTCCCTTGATCGATCCTCGCGAGGTCGAAGCCGGAACCCGGATCCCGCAGACCGAACGGCTGTCGGACAACGCATCGCTCCCGAACATCGTGCCGGGAGTTCGTCTGCATCTCGGCGTGCTCGTTGCGGTGCTTGCCGCGGTTGCCGTCTACATCCTGCTGTGGCGAACCCCGTTGGGGTTCCGGTTGCGGGCGGTCGGGCACAGTCCGGACGCCGCGCGCGCCGCTGGCATCAACGTCAAGGCGAATATCACCATGGCACTCTCGATGAGTGGCTCCCTCGGTGGCTTGGCCGGGGCCATTCTGGTGTTTGGCAGCGAGGGCCAGCGGATGGTCACCGATGGATCATCGACCGGGTTCACTGGCTCTGCCGGATTCAACGGCATTGTCGCCGCACTCTTCGGCGGTCTTCATCCGCTCTGGACGATTCCGTCGTCGTTCCTTTTCGGCGCATTGCTCACCGGCGCCACAAACCTGCAGCGGGTGCTGCAGGTGCCAGCCCCGATCGCGATCGCGATCAACGGCATCGTTGTTGTGTTCGTCGTGAGCAGCGGTCGAATTCGCGAGAAGCTCGATCGAATGCTCGACGCCCGGTCAGAACTCGACGGACCATCCGGCGACGACACCGCAACGGCAAAAGGGGCGAGCGCATGAGGGATTTCTTCACCGTGTCGATCCTGGTCGCCACCATTGCCTCCGGAATCCGCCTGGCAACTCCCTACCTGTTGGCCGGTCTTGGTGAAACGATCGGACAGCGAAGCGGCGTGCTCAATCTTGGCGTCGACGGCGTGATGCAACTGAGCGCTTTCTTCTCCTACTGGGCCGTTCTCGAAACCGACAACTTGTGGCTCGGGATGGTTATTGGCTTGGTGGTCGGGCTTGTCATGGGCGTGATCTATGCCGTGGTAACCGTTGTGCTCAAGGCGCAGCAGGGGATCAGCGGAATCGGCATCTTTCTCTTCGGACTTGGCTTCAGTGACCTGATGTTTCGCCGCCAGGTCGGAACACCGAAACCGGCGAACCAGCTTCCGGAGATCCCGATCCCGTTGCTTTCAGACATCCCATGGGTCGGCGAAGCATTGTTCGAGCACTCGGTTGTGACGTATGCGGCCTTTGCCACGGTGCCATTGCTTGCGTGGATGTTGCGATCGACCACCTTTGGAATGAATATCCGAGCGGTTGGAGAAAATCCTCAGGCGGCGGACAGCCTTGGTGTCTCAGTGGCCTGGAACCGAACCTTCGCCATTCTCATCGGCAATGGTATGGCTGGACTCGCAGGCGCCGCCCTTGTTCTCGAACTGGGCATCTTCCAGCCGAACCTCACCAACGGCCTCGGCTTCATCGCTGTCGCGCTGGTGTACTTCGGAGCTTGGCGGCCGGTCGGCATCATGTCGGGCGCGCTGCTCTATGGACTGGTCGCAGCTGTTGTGCTCCAGTGGAAGGCCCAAGGCATTATCCCCCGGGGTGCCTCAGACATCGCCGCCATGGCTCCCGCCGTGCTCACGATCCTCGCCCTCATCATTCTCGCAGGGCGCGTGCAAGCGCCTGCCGCCCTCACCCGTCCGTTCAGCCGGCACTGATCTCGACCGGCACCGATTTCACACAGTACGTATCCCGCCCATTTCATAAGTAAGTCCCTCAATAGGAGAGAACCCATGACATCGAACCGACATTTGCTGCGCCTGCTGGCGTTGCTCTTCAGCTTCGGGTTGATTGCCGCCGCGTGTGGTGATTCAACCGACGACACCTCAGCGGACGCTGGCGAGACAGCAGAATCTGACGCTGATTCTGATTCAGAAGATGCTGACGCCGGTGGCGACACCCTGACCATGGCCATCGTTGCGCCAAGCGCCTCCGATGACCTTGCCTTCACCCAGAGCATGATCGAGTCGATCGAAGCACTGGATCGCGATATCGACCTGCAGGTCACCGATGGAACGTTCGTCGTTGACGATGCGGCAGCCGCCATTCGTGGCTACGCCGAGGACGGCGTCGAAGTCATCGTTGCTCACGGCACACAGTTCGGTGGCCCGCTCACCGAAATCGCCCCGGAGTTCCCAGAAACAACCTTTATCTGGGGTACGTCGAGCGACACCCAGGGTCTCGAGAATGTCTTCGCCTACTACCCGGCTGCTGATCAGGGCGGGTATGTCAATGGCGTTCTCGCCGCTGCCATCTCCGAGTCGGGCAAGATCGGCGTTGTCGGTCCGGTCGAAGCGGGCGACGCGGTTGCCTACATCAACGGCTTCGCCCAGGGTGCAATGGACTCCGGCGATGTCGAAGTAGCGATCACCTACACGGGGTCGTTCAGCGACGTTGCGCTCATGGCTGAAGCTGCTCAGGCGCACCTCAGCAACGATGTCGACGTCCTCACCGGTTCATCGCAGGCCGTGGTCGGCGCAGTCGGCGTCGCCTCTGAAAATGGCGTCCCGTGGTTCGGCACGCAGGCCAATCAGGTGCCGCTCGACGGCGAGCTCGTTGTTGCCTCACAGGTGTATCACTGGGAGGTCGTGCTCGTTGAAATGCTGGACCTGCGTGACAGCGGGACCCTCGGTGGCCAAGCCTTCGAGATCACACTGGAGAACGGTGGGCTCGAGATCGAATTCAACGATGGCTATGAGCTTCCTGAAGGAGCTCGTGAGGCAGCCGACGCTGCGATCGCTGGAATCATCGACGGTTCAGTAGACACCGGAGCCTGACCCGCGAGCCGAGAGAGAAGACCAACATGAGCTCGCAACCCATGCTCGAGATGCGGGGAATCACCAAACGGTTCCCCGGTGTCATCGCCAACCAAGACGTCAGTTTCGACGTCTCGGCCGGTGAGGTTCACACCCTGTTGGGTGAGAACGGCGCGGGAAAGAGCACGCTCATGAAGATCCTCTTTGGGCTCTATCAGCCTGATGAGGGTGAGGTGATCTGGCAGGGTGCGCCCACCACGATTACCTCGCCCTCAGAGGCAATTGATGCCGGCATCGGCATGGTGCATCAGCACTTCATGCTGGTGCCGACCCTGACCGTTGCTGAGAACGTTGCGCTCGGCCTCGCCTCTGGCCGCCGCCCGCTTACCGATCTTGGCGCTGTCTCGGACCGAATTCGCGAGATCTCCGAGCAACACGGACTGGCGGTTGATCCGTCTGTCGAGGTGTGGCGCCTCTCGGTTGGAGAGCGCCAACGCGTTGAAATCATGAAGGCGCTGTACCGAGACGCTCGGCTGCTTGTGCTCGATGAGCCAACGGCCGTGCTGACGCCGCAAGAGGTTGACGATCTCTTTGTCATCCTGCGACGGATGACAAGTGAGGGTCGTGGGCTGATCTTCATCTCGCACAAGCTGCACGAAGTGATGGCACTCAGTGATCGCATCACCGTGTTACGAAACGGACGAGTGACCGGCCAAACGGTGCCGGCAGAGTCCAGCCGCGAGCAGCTCGCTGAAATGATGGTCGGACGTGCGGTGAAACTCACCCCGGATCGCCCTGACGTCACGCGGGGCGCTGCTCGACTCAAGGTCAATCAGCTGAGTGTGCAAGGCGACCGCGGAACGCTGGCCGTTGAGAACGTCTCATTCGATGTGTTCGGTGGCGAGATCCTCGGCATCGCAGGTGTGTCTGGAAATGGACAGCGAGAGATCGCCGAGGCCGTTGCTGGCTTGAGATCACCGGTGTCGGGATCCCAAATCCTCTTCGACGACGAGAACGTCGCAAACCTGAACACCAAGCAGCGTCGGGCGCGAGGCCTTGCCTATGTGCCCGAGGAACGCATGAAGGACGGAGCGGTCGGAGACTTCTCCGTGTCGGAAAACCTGATCCTGGTCGATCACGGAACAGATGCGTTCACCTCTTCTTCCGGCCTGTTCAAGTTCGATGCGATCAAGCGGCACTGCTCAGAGCTCGTGGAACGCTTCGCGGTGAAGACACCGACGATCGATACGCAGACCTCGAACCTGTCTGGTGGCAACATCCAGAAGGTCATCATGGCTCGCGAACTCACGGCGGAGCCCACCGTTCTGATCGCGAGCCAACCCACGCGAGGCGTCGATATTGGGAGCGCGGAGTACATCCACAGCCAATTGATTGCGCAGCGGGCTCGCGGCACCGCAACGCTTCTGATCTCTGAAGATCTCGACGAGGTACTCGGTCTTTCCGACCGAATCGCTGTCATGTTCGATGGTCAGATCATCGCCATTGTCGATGCTGATGACGCGACGCGCGAAGGAATCGGACTCCTCATGGCTGGAGTCGTTGAGCCGACGGGCTGAACGTGTCTGCTCCGATACGCCCACCGGCACCGTTCATCGTGGATCTTGTAGTCCACGATGCGTGGCTGCTCGCGACCGTCGACGCCGACCGTCGGGAAATTGCTGGTGGCTGGGTTGCGATTGATGACGGTCTGATTGTCGGAATCGGATCGAAAACCGACAGTGAGCCAGCAGCTCGTCGGCGACTCTCCGCGGATGGTTGCTTGATCACACCGGGCCTGATCAACACCCACCATCACCTGTACCAGAACCTGACTCGGGCCTATCCGCCTATGACGGGCGAGCCGCTTTTCGGGTGGCTCCAGAGTCTCTATCCGCTCTGGACCGCGGCGCTCGACGAGGAAGCCGAATACCACGCCGCATGGGTCGGTCTCGCAGAATTGGCCCTCTCGGGCTGCACCACCTCGAGCGACCATCACTATCTGCATCCCGTGGGGAGTGGTGATTTGCTCGCAGCGGAGATCAAGGCCGCAGCAGAGCTTGGGTTTCGCTTTCATCCGACCTTTGGCTCGATGAGCTTGTCGTTCAAGGACGGCGGACTTCCGCCGGACAATGCGGTGCGAACCGAGGAGGAGATCCTCGCCGATTCTGAGCGGCACGTGGCTCGATGGCATGACCCGTCCCATGGCTCAATGTGTCAGATCGCGCTCGCCCCTTGCTCGCCGTTCACGGTTTCGCCCCAGCTGATGAGGGAAACCGCTGAGCTTGCTGAGCGGTTGGACGTTCGGCTTCACACACACCTGGCAGAGAACGAAGAGGACGATGAGTTCGCACTGGCGAAGTTCGGGATGCGCCCTGTCGACCTGTACGAAGACGTGGGTTGGCTGACGAGCCGGAGCTGGGCGGCGCATGTTGTTCGACCAAATGACGAGGAAATCGTGCGTCTTGGTCGAGCGGGCGTTGGCGTGGCCCATTGTCCGAGTTCGAACATGATCCTGTCGTCTGGAATCGCAAGGACCGCAGCGCTGCGGACAGCCGGATGCCCGGTCGGCCTTGGTTGTGATGGCTCATCCTCAGCGGATGCTGCGTCGATGTGGCAGGAAGCACGACTCGCGATGCTCAGCGGCAAGCTTGTCTCGGGGACCCAGTCGACGACGGCTCGGACGACACTCGAAATGGCGACCCGCGGCGGGGCGGAATGCCTTGGCCGGGGTGGCGAACTCGGCGAGCTCTCGGTAGGTGCAGTTGGTGATCTTGCGGTGTGGAACTTTGAGGGTCCGGCGTTCGCTGGAGTGATCACGGACCCGATTGAGGGTTGGCTGCGATGTGGCCCGATGAGTTCCTGGCACACCGTTGTGGCCGGATCGGTGCTGGTGGAGAACGGCGAACTCGTCTCTGCTGATCTCGCTTCTCGTTTGACCAGACACGCCGAAATCGCCCGTCGGTTCCAGCCCCTCGCTACCTAGCGGCGGGGACGACAGGGGAACCTGACAACCGCGCCGGACGCTGGCACGTTGATAGGGGAACGGGTGGGGGAGTCCCCGATCCGCCAATCCCTGTGGTGAGTCAAAGTCACCAGAGACAACCCGCAGCGGGAACCAGGCAGGGGCCTGGACCCGGCTGATGGCGAATTGCGACTGTCCGTGGCCGGCGAGATCTGGCACACTGGCAGTCGTTGGGCGACGTCAGCTGGGTCCGAAGGGCCTTTTCAGTACCGTCCTCGGAGGGACAGAGCCGGTCGAACGTTGACCGGACGGAGGGATAGCGCCATGTGGCGTCACATTGAGCGAGCCTTTGGAATCAGCCTGAGTAAGGCTGCCCTGGGCGCTATTGGAGTCGTTGGAGTCACACTGCTCGGCGTGTTCGTCGTGCAGTCAGCTCCTCGTCCCGAGGCCAGCTTTGACTTGGCGGACGGATCGGCGTGGCTGCCCTCGACCGCCATCGGTGGCGTGTCGTTGCTCGACGGCGGAGCGGGCTCGATCGCGACCTCACTCGGAGTGGCGGCACCCGGCGATGCGTTGAAGGTGGTCCAATCGGGCTCCGACGCGCTCATCGTCAACGAGAGCGAAGGGACCGTGAGCAGGCTCGATGGTGCGGGTTGGCGAATTGCCACCGGCAGAGTCCAGTTCGGACAACCCGGCACGCAGCTCGATGTCGTCGCCGATGGCGACGTTGGTTGGGTCATCAAGCCAGGATCGGTCGTTCCCATCGACCTCGAGACACTGAGCCAACGTGAGCCTGTTCCGGTCGGAGCATCCTTCGCCGAGGGTCATGTCACGGGAGACGGCAGCCTTCTGTTTTCTTCGGCCGATCCCGATGTGCCCGTGCGTCGCTACCCGGTGGCTGGTGGCGAACCGCTCGAAATCGAAGGCCTCGATGGTCCGGTCGCCTTCCGCGATCTCGGCACTGAAACCGTGGGTGTCGACCTCGATGACCGCTCGGTGTGGGTCGAGGGTCGCGGCATCGTCTGCGCCGCACTCGAATTTCCTGAAGGCGCAACGCTGTCAGTCGGCGGATCGGGTTCTGATCTCCTGGTCGTGTCGGAGACGGGTGGCGCAATGATGTGGTCACCTCTGTCGAACGGATGCCCTTCGACAGCAGACTTTGTAGCGCTCGACGCCAGCCGGTTCGGAACTCCCGTCGTGACAGAGGGATGGGCAGCGGTTCCGGACTTGGACAGCGGCGATGTCGTCGTGCTCGATCTCGTCAGTCGCAGCGTCATCGCTCGCCAGCCAATCGACGGCCTGGGTGCTGCAGCGCTGCCTGCGACGTTCGAGCTCGTGGCGGAGAACGGTGCGGTGTGGTTCAACGAGCCCTCGGGTACGGCCGCTGGTCTCATTCGTCGCGATGGCAATGTGATTCCGGTTGCCAAATATGACGCCGGCTCAGACAGCGGGTTTGTGGCAGCTCCTGTTGACGAACCCGGCGACGAAGGTCGTGAGGTGAGCGTCGCCGGCGCCCTGCAGGAACGCGAAGAGCGTGCGGATGACGCCGACGAGGCCGACCCGCTCGTGCCTGAATCAGAGCTTGCCCAGCCTGATACAGCAGCGGCTGAGCCAGAACGCGTGGAACCTGAACAGCCCGATTCGGGCAACGAAACTACTGACACAACAACCGAAACCCCCGACAACGAGGATCCGGGAACCGACCCGGACGATGGCTCTGAAGACCCGAACGAGAACCCGCCAACCACTCCTCCGACGACGGCACCACCTGGTGAGGAAGACGACGGCGACAACGAGACAGAGACGCCGGTGATCGACATCAGGATCGGTGTGACCGCCCAGCAAATCAACGCGGGCGAGTCCATCACGTTCCAGTCCATCACGATCGAAGGAAATCCCCGGTTCTTCGACCTTCAGATCTCGCCGAATACAGCGGTCATCGGTCCGTTCGAAGCGTTCGGGACATTCAGCTATTCGTTCCCGAACGAGGGCACGTACACGGCCACGATGGAGGCGTGCGACCCCGACAACAATTGCGACACGGACAGCATCTCGATCGAGGTGCTGCCCCCCGACTTCGACATCGAACTGGTGGCGGCATTCACCGCACCGATCAACATCGTTGCCGGGGAAGCCGTTGAGTTCACTGATGTGAGCCAGGGAGAGCCCACTGAGTGGTCCTGGATCTTCGAGGGGGGTTCGCCGAACTCGTCCGCGGCGCAGAATCCGACCACGACCTTCTCCACCGCTGGCACCAAGACGATCACCCTGACGGCGAGAAGCGATGACGGCCAAGTGAAGTCAACCTCACTCGACATTGACGTTGTCGCGGCTGCCCCGGCATTCACCGCAACCATCAATGGGCCATCGACGGTGACTGTCGGCGAGACGATCACTTACTCGGTGAGCACCGATGACCCCAACGGTCCGACAGATCCGCACTGGAATGTTCAGGCTGCTGCCGATATCGCTCCGAGTGGCGATTCGGTCGACGTTCGTTGGACGATCTCTGGCACGTTCAATGTGAACGTCACCATCGGTAGCGGCGACGACGAGATCACCCAGGATCTCCTGGTGACGGTCGAAGAGCCCGATCCCGTTGCCGCGGACCTGGTTCTTTCGTGCGATCGAGCCGAGGCCGACGTCAACGTCGCTACGAATTGCTCGGTATCGAACCCAGCGGCGTTCACCGACTATGTCTGGACCCAAACTGGGGTCGGCGGCGGCACAGCGGGGAGCCCGGGTAGCTATTCATTCCAGTCGAGCACGGCGGGTACCGCAACGATTTCCGTGAGTGCCACCGATCTCGCAACTTCAACATCGGTGACCGGCAACTCGGTCAACGTCACGATTACCGACGCACCGGTCATCCAAATTCTGCCGGACGTCAGTGTGTCTGGCCCGACGACCTTGGAAGAAGGCCAGGGTGGAACTTGGTCTGTGACCAACGTGGGCGGACCGATCACGAGCTACAGCTGGACGGCAGACGGCGGCGCATCGGGTACGAATGAAACGTTCTCGACGAGCTTCGCTACGGCTGGAACCTACACGGTGTCGCTGACCGCGACGGGGGCAGGGTCGAGCAGCGACTCCATCGTGGTCACGGTGAACGCCCCGGAGGAGGAGCCATCGCCGTTTGGCGTCGCCTGCAATCTGGCATCTGCTGAGCAGGGCACGTTCGTGCCTTGTCTGTTGCAGGGATCTGCATCTGACTTCACCAACTACAACTGGTCGGTTGCTTGGCCTGACCCTGCGCTGGCGAACTCTTGGGGAGCGAGCGCGACCGAGTTCCATATCGGGTACCTCGGGACGGGAACGGTCACGGTCACCCTGACCGCCGTGGACAACGCGACGGGCTCCACGGTGAGTGCGAGCGATTCGATCACCTACACCGCCCCACCGGCTGACCCTGCGCCTGAGGTGTCGATTTCCGGGCCGGCATCGCTGGAGACCGGTCAGACGGGAAGCTTCAGTGTGGCCAACAGTGGTGGCTCGATCACGTCGATCACATGGTCGGCCGAAGGTCAAGGGGGCGGCTCAGCGGAGCAGTACTCGGTGGCGTGGGCGACAGCAGGGACCTACAGCGTCAGTCTCAGCGTGAGTGGGCCAGGCGGTACGTCAACTTCTGGTCTCACGGTGACGGTCTCAGACCCTGCGCCTGTTGCTGCACCGTTCAACATGACCTGCGCTGCCGGCAGTGCTGCGATCGGCGCCACGGTGTCATGCAACTTCCAGGGCAACGCTGGTGACTTTTCCGGCATGGGATGGAGCACCAACTATCCCAATCCGGCCAGCGGCACAGGTTGGGTGTCGTCCAGTACGCAAAACGTGATCAAGTATGAAGAAGCAGGCACGGTCACGGTGACCCTGTCAGCTGTTGACATTGGGACCGGGCAGCCGGTCTCGGTCACTCGGACCATTGTCTACGGCTGATCTATCTCAACGAGACACGAGTGATCGAGGGTCGACGGCTGCTTTCAGTCGAGTACGCGCCGACTGACTCCGGCGAGCGGCTTTGACGGCTTCGTCGGCGTTGGTCCACGCCAAGGCTGCCGCATCAGAACTCGGGGCTGCGGTGGAGTAGAGCGCTTGGTCGACAACTCCTGCCATCGCGGCGACCGGGTTGCCGACTGGGCTCAGATCCCGAAGGTCGAGCTCTTCGGCAGTATCCATGAGCGAGAAGGCTCGATCGGCAGGAAGGCCGAGTGACATCAGCCTTTCTCGCGTTTCGAGCCATGCGCCGATTGCCCGCTTCGAGGGATCGGCTGCTCGCTTGCGACGGGAGCGCCGAAGTCGCTTTCCGCCGATGACCACAAGGAGATACAGCAGCGGCAGAATGACGACCAGAATGGGAATCGACCACGCAGCCAGTGAGCGGCCGCCGGTCGCTGGTTCGGGTATGAGGATCGGCTCTTGGAGTTCGGGCAGGTCGGTGATCTGGGCCTGTTCTCCTTCTGAGCTCACCGCGGGAGTCCGAGCTGTCTGATCGTCAGTGACGTTGCCATCGTTTGTGGGTTCGAAGGCCGTCCAGCCTTGGCCCATGATCCACACCTCGGGCCAAGCGTGAATCATGTCCTCGGTCACGGTGGCCTGGTCAGCCTCCACCGTCAAGGGCGTAGGAAGGCGGTATCCCACGACGACTCGGGAGGGGATTCCCAACTGGCGGGCTGCGATGGCAAACGTCGAAGCCGATTGTTCGGAGAACCCGACGCCACCGAGCTCAGTACCCGCATCGCCGGCCTCATCCGCTGGACGCAGGTAGGAAGCGATGGCGGCAAGGCTGTGCCCGGCCGGCGAGTCCTCGTTGTACCCGAAGGAATCAGAGCGGAGCGTCTCCTCCAGAATTTGCAGTCGCTCGAGTTCTGTCCCGGCCCCCACGGTCGCGGCGGAAAGGAAGTCTTCGAAGATCGGGACCTGATCATCGGTGAGTGCAGGCGGCTCGGCCGCATACCGAACATTGCTCGGTGCATCTTCGACCGAGGAGGTCGGCGTGATTTCTCGGGCATCCAGCACTTGGGTGGTGACGAATCGAAGCTCCTGGCGGGCATCGTCGACTCGGGCGATCGAGCCGGCTCGAGGGTCCCATCCGATCTCACCTTCGCCCGATTCCAGAACTGTGCCGACTCGCGGAAGGAACCGAAACGGGTAGTCGCTCGTGAGTTCCACAGCCACGCTTACCGACGTTGGCTTGTTCGCTCCGCTTTGAGTCGGAAGCGGGAGGGTTGCACCCGACGCCTCGAACCGGGCCGTCGATGTCCAAACCGCTCCGTCGTATTGGTCGAGCACCGCGACGGGGATCAACGAGATCGAATCTCCGGGGTTGAGCCCGACGACGCGCGTTGTGAAGACCTCCGCCGGGGTCGCGGCAACCAGGCCCGCTTTGACCCGAGCGAGTGGCGTCGACGATTCGAAGATCTCCAGTGGGCGAACAAGTTGCTCGCGAAGGTCATAGGCAGTCTCGTCGCGGTCGACCAGAGCTTGATTGACGGCGACTGCGCCGAGGCCGAGCGCAGCGATGATCGGGAGTGCCTTGAGCAGTTGCCTACCGCGGATCGCCGTGTGGTCCTGTGCAGGTACACCGGCGAGATCGGACCGAGCGTTGTCGGCTCGATGTTCGGCCTCGGTCAGCGGCCGATCCGCAGCCCCGAGTGCAACGAGCGCCAGGCTCGCCACGCCGACGGCGACGGCGTACCACCAGGGAGATGGACCTTGCCCGATGGTGTAGGCCACGGCTGTTCCGTGCACGGCGGCAAGCGGGAGGACCACTGCGGCCCCTGCTCGTCGCCGAATGGCGATGTCGGTCGTCAGCCACGCGCCAAGAGCCGACACGATGACCGGCGGAAGGATGAAGGTCCGACTCGCAGGGATCAGCAACCCGGTTGACGCCAGGGCCTTCCAGGACTCCACGAGGTCAGTCGGTAGATCGCCAATGGCTGCTGCGCTCCAGGCCGCGACGCCGACCAACGTTGAGAGGATGGCAACAAGAAACGACGCGCTGGCGCCGATACGCAGCCGCACGAGGAGCAGGGCGAGCCAGGAACCGAGAACCGACGCCACGATGGTCGGGACGACGTGGCCTTGGTCGGCGTAGATCGTGTTCCAGTGGACGATCGACAGGCAAACCGCGATCGTGGAAACCAACACGATCGCAGCATCGAGCGGACGGAGGCCGCTGGTGAGTCGTTCGATCATCCGAACCGCGCCTTCCACGCGGCGGCGACTTGTTGGCTCGTGCCACCGTTGATGACCACGGCACCAGGAATACGCATGCCAGGACGGTCGAAGGTTTCACCAACCTGCACGACCGTCACCATGTCGAAGCGAGGGCGAACCCTGGTGATGCCGACCGTCATATCGGCAGGTGGCTGACCGGTGACGGCGCCGAGCGAGACTCCCTCGACTCGTTCCGCGAATCGAATGACGCCATTCAGGCCAGGATCGTCATCGTCGGGCTGCACACCAGC